>JAPLGZ010000250.1 GCA_026389895.1 Chloroflexota bacterium
CATCATAAGTGGCTTGCTGCCCGTCCGGCACACGGCCATCAAAGTTACGATAGATCAGATCCATCGCTTCCCAGAATAAACCAAACTTTGGGTCAAGCGCTGCGCGAACATCCACCGGTCGCCCGTTTGGGATGACAGAAATGGGTAACGCGCCCGGCCAAAACGAGCGATCAGCGCTACAACGCCCCACACCATACCAAACGCCCGCGCCGATCCAGAAGACGCCCGCCAGCACTAGCAACGCCCCACCAATGGCGAAGATCGGTCGGGTCGAAAGTCCTGTAAAAAACTGCTTGACTTGTTGGCGTATCATTGTCATGCTATCAATAGACTATTGCTCGACAAGTTCAATCGCCTTGGGCAACGGATCTTCGCCCGGTGCGATGATGACATCCGGTGTTAGGCCGTGACTGGAAATTTGATGGTGCTTCGGCGTAAACCATTGGGCGTTGGTCACATGCAAACTGCTCTCATCGGGCAGTTGATAGACCAATTGTACGCTGCCTTTCCCATAGGTCTTTTCACCCACCAATTTTGCCCGGCCATGATCTTGCAAAGCACCCGCCACAATTTCGCTGGCGCTGGCCGAGTTGCCGTCAACCAGCACGATGAGTGGCGCTTGGTTGGTTTCATCGCCCGCCGTTGCCTCAAAGGTCTTTTGCGATTTGTCAACGTGTTCTTCGATCAAGATCAGCCCGCCATCCAGCCAAATGTCGGCCATCTGCACCGCCGAATCCACCAAACCGCCCGGATTGCCGCGCAAATCCCAGATAAACCGATCCGCCCCCGCCGCCTTCAATTCTTGCAAGGCCCGATGCATCTCATCCGCGCTGCGTTCGCTGAAAATCGTCTGTTTAATATACCCAATCCTGGCATTGCCTGGCTGCTCTAAAAGATGCCACTCCACGCTAGGGATTTCGAATTGGACACGCTTAATCCGAAACGTTAGCTCAACCGAAGCTTTTGCGGGCGCCTCTTGCCGGCGCACCACCACAGCCACCTCAGTGCCCACTTCGCCACGCACCAAAGCGGTCAAATCATTATCCGACATCTCGGGTGTGATCTCTTTGTCATCTACCAGCAGCAACAGATCTTTGTCTTTGATGCCGGCTTGGGCGGCTGGTTGATTGGGTTCCGGGTGCAAAATATACCCTTGCTCCGTATGTTCAAAACGAATGCCAATCCCGCCAAAGCTACCTTTCCACTCATTGGTGGCAATTTCGTGGGGTTGTGGTTCGACAAAGATCGTATACGGATCTTGATAAGATTCGGCTAAACCGCGGATCGCGCCATAAATTCGTTTCATGACAGCTGGCTTTGGGCCATAAAAATCACGGTCTAAGAGTTGCCAAACTTCCCAGTAAATTTGTAAATCGGCCGGTTCAGTGGCAGCCGGTTGTGCACTTACGCTGGCAAAATCTGCGGCGGCCACAGATTTACCGATTGGGTTCAGCAAGGGATAGCAGGCATAACCAACACCAAAAGCAAGGCAAGTCAGCATCAATAGGGAGAGATAGTAGAATACTCTGCGCACAGCCATAGCTATAATTTTTGTGATCGATTCCAAAGCAAATAGACAACTCGGATAAAAACTGACGGCTAGGCAATAGGCCCAGTCATGGAACAGGCGTCTATTTGTGACGATGACGGATTCATCACAAAATTGTACCACAGAATAAGGGAGATTAAAGAAAATGGGGCGGCAACTACTCCGGCACGTAGATTTATTAACACATGGTGCGCAAGCTATACAGGCGGTGACGTTTTTACCCGGGGAACAATTGTGCGCAAGTTTGTCGGCGTTGTGCGGAATCATGCCGGCGCATGGCTAGCATAACCCTGTAGGATGGGTCAATTGACCCATCCTACGCCAAGCTTACGACTGAAGAGGTGTGCCCGTGCCACCGCTACAAGTTGCGCCGGGCTCTGGCGTTTGCGGGCCGTTCTCATAGGTTTTGATAAAGAGCGCCAAGCGTGGGTCCGCAGCACTTTGCACCTGCACTTGCAGGCCCCAAGCAGAGATCACCACCGGCGCGGGCAAATTGGGATAGGGGGAGAGCAAGGCATGGGAATGACCACGCACAAGTGCCCGCAGCGTTTCCACATCAGCCGCCGCTAAAGTAGGCTGATAGGTGATCCAGACGCTCCCATGCTCCAGTGAATGCACAGCATTTTCATTGGGGATTGGATCCCCATAAATGCCACAATTCTGCCAAACAGGATTATGAATTCCACCAACTGGGGGCGTCTGCGCAAAGCTCAACGGCCCAATCTGGTGATCGCGCGCCTGATTGGGAAACTTTTGCAACCCCACAATCTCGCCATGATTATCAATGATCGGTGCGCCAGATGCAGTGGTGACAGGTGGAGTATTGTTGGCGCGCCACAGGAAAATCCCACCCACAATAACAACGAGCAAGATCAGGCCACCAACCACCCAAGGCCAGCGTGGAGATTTTTGGCGTCCTCGGGCTTTAGCCGCTAGACTGGCATGGGTTGGGCGTGGTTTTAAAGATTTAGCCATTACGAAATTATTAACCTCCGCGACAATTGAGGATCGATCACACGGCGTGCGCTAAGTAACGCCATCACCAATGTTTCGAATATAAAATAGATTAAACAACACATTGAACAAACAGGACAAACAGTTAGTTTCAAGCAATTAGTTAATAGTATAACCTAATCGCTGCTATATTCGTAGCCAACAGCAACTTGATCATATTTATGCTAGGCGGTACGGCTGGAAAGCTCGGCTTTTCGTTTGACAGTTTGACAGGCAAACAGTTCTTGACGTATTGTAGGCCATCAAAGGGCGATTTTCAAATCAACAAAGAGGAATTTATCAGGGAGTTAATCTCATGGAGTTAAGTTGTCAGGGCCTACGCGTCATTGTCACAGCCGGTGCCGCGGGGATTGGGCGGGCGATTACCGAACTATTGCTAGCCAACGGCGCGCAGGTGCATATTTGCGATATTTCCACCGAGCAGTTGGCCGCTTGCCAGGCGGCGAACCCTGCCCTTGGGACAACCCAGGCCGATATTTCTGATCCGGCACAAGTAGATCGCCTCTTTGCCGCTGCCATGCATCAGTTGGGCGGCCTCGATGTATTGGTCAACAACGCTGGGATCGCTGGCCCGACGGGCCCGGTCGAAACGCTTGTCCCGGCCGATTGGGAACGTACGATGGCGGTGAATATTAATGGCCAATTTTATTGCACGCGGCGCGCGGTCCCTTTCCTCAAGAGCGAAGGCGGCTTAATTGTCAACCTCTCTTCGGCGGCAGGTCTCTTCGGTTTCCCCAATCGCACGCCCTACGCCGCGTCCAAATGGGCAGTCATTGGCTTTACCAAGTCACTGGCCATGGAATTAGGCGCCTTTGGCATTCGTGTCAATGCTATTTGTCCTGGCGTCGTCGAAGGCGAACGCCAAGATCGGGTGCAAGCCGCCAAAGCCCAGGCCGAAGGTCGCTCGATCGAAGAAGTACGCCAGCAGATTGTCAAACAAAACTCCATGAACACCTTTGTCACCGCCACCGATGTGGCCAATATGGTCTTTTTTCTCTGTACACCCGCGGGCCGTCATATCTCTGGGCAGGCGCTTAGCATCGACGGTCATACAGAAACCTTGCGCACGTAAGCCGGAAGAAAATCGTAACGCGCGGCCTCACCCCCCGGCCCCTCTCCTGAATCAAAGGGCTGAGTTCAGGAGAGGGGGTGCAGATCAACTGCATTTGCCATGCTCCCCTCTTCTGAAACAGGCGCGCCCAATGGGCACCCGCCCTTGGGGCGCGTTCAGGAGAGGGGAGCGCCCGTAGGGCGCGGGGGTGAGGCCGCGACGAAAAGCCAAAGAAGCTTGCTGAACTTTGCGTGCGTAAGTCCTGTGGTAAAATAACGCCTATTCATTCGCCAAGCCCGCCAACCTAACGAGGCATCTATGAAAGTTACCAAAGCTGTAATCACGGCTGCCGGCCCCAAACAGCGCACGCTGCCCTTGCAAATGCTCATCGACCGCGACGGCATTGAGAAATCGGTCTTGCGCATCATCCTAGAAGAAGTAATTCAAGCAGGCATCGAAGAGATCTGTATTGTTGTTTGCCCAGGTGATGAACAAACTTATCTACAGGTGGCTGGCGACCATGCGGGCCGCCTGCACTTTGTTCAACAAGCCCAGCCCTTGGGTTATGGCCATGCGGTCCATTGCGCCAAAGATTTCGTCGGTCGCGGGCCTTTTTTACACTTGGTCGGCGATCATCTTTATGTCAACCGAAGTGCGCGCGGTTGTGCTCAACATCTGGTAGAAGTGGCCGAAGCCGAAGCTTGCACTGTTTCAGCCGTGCAGGCCACGCGCGAAAGCCTGCTGCCCTATTACGGCGCCATCGGTGGCCGGCGCGTCTCTGGCCGTCCCAGCCTTTATCAAATTGAAACAGTGATCGAAAAATCTACGCCTACCGAAGCCGAACAACGCTTGATCGTACCTGGTTTGCGCGCCGGTCACTATCTCTGTTTCTTCGGCATGCATGTGCTCACACCCACCGTGATAGATATTTTAGGCGAACAGATTGATGCCATGCAGCAACTGGATCCAACCCGCAAACGGAATTTAACCTTGGCGGCCGCCCTGGCGGAATTGGCCCACCGTGAGCAATATTTGGCCTTAGAACAACAAGAAGCACGCCGCTATGACGTTGGGGTGAAGTATGGGCTATTGACAGCCCAGTTGGCGTTGGCGCTTAACGGCCAGGAACGCGATGAGGTGCTGGCCCGGCTCCTAGAACTGCTGGCGCAACGTGAACTCAATGCCAACGGCCAACAATAGGGTAATTTCCATGCCTACAGGAACCAGATCAGTCAGGATCGACGAAAGCTTGATCAGAAACTTACCAATGGCGGTCACGAAGGAACTTATTCAATGAGTGAACTAATCAAGATCATCACCGCCACTGACCCCAACGTGCGCAACCGTTCGCTGGACGCCTTTTGTCGCAACGCTTCACGCGCCCAGTTGTTAGAAGAATGCGCCGCCCTGGATCGCTTTCGGCGCGAGAACGCCAATCTCTACGAGCAAGTACGCGCCCTCTTCTTTCTCTATGCCATCTATCGTTTCCACTTACCCGAAAAGCCCGGCGCGCCAGACCACGGCCTGATCCCTTTCGATGGCTATGCGAATCTGCTCAAACGCCGCTTTGCCGAAGCGATTGACATCTTCCTGGCCGCCCACCACCCTGCCGAGACCAACCTGGGTCCCAGCGACGGCGTTGCCAGCGCGCTGGCCAGCGCTTATCACAGCCTGGGCTTTCAAACCTTAGCCAACCAGGTGCGCCACAGTGTACGCTCGGTGCGCGGCAACCAATGGATGTTCCGCACCGGCCATCCCGCCGACCATCCACTGCGCGTCGACCCACGCCTGTATGATCGAGATGCCAATCAGAGCGCGATGCGCGGTGAACTCTTTCCTTTACTACGCGAAACGACACCCGTCCGCATGGATCTGACCCACAGCGGTTGGAGCGATATCTTCTTCCTGGGCATGGATTTCCCCGACGGTGCGCGCGAGCTGACGGTCTCAAGTGACCTGAGCGTGCGCGAGCCTGGCAGTGGTCGGACACCCACACCACCGATCGCACCTTCTTTTCGCATTATCGACCAGCCCAT
>JAPLGZ010000470.1 GCA_026389895.1 Chloroflexota bacterium
AGTGATTTAGGCGGTGTGGGATAAAATCGCCTGCGCGGATGATCTTATCCCACATCCTTTCTTTGCTAAAACAAGGGTACGTCTACCCAAACCCCGCCCTTCATGGCGGCTTCGTGCGCGCAGATGCCGGGCACGGTAAAATCCATGGCGCGCGCCACATCGATGGGCGATTGGGTATGGTTATCAATCGCGTCGATAAAGTCGCGCACCATATAATATTCAGATGTGCCATGCCCGCCCTGTAAGGCTTCGGCTGGTGCATTGACATCAATGGTTGGGCAGTCGAACACTTGGGCGCCTGGATGTTTGGCCATCTCGCCCTCAATGTAAAGGCGACCCTTTGTGCCACCCCAGCCACCTTCGCGCCCATTTTCGACAAACCCTTTGGTGCCATAGAGGCTGTAAAAGATCATCTCTGGGTGGCGTGGCGCCACCTGGCTGCGCAGAATTTTAATCGTAGAGCCTTTTTGTGTCTGGAAGAGCCCCACTTCCATATCCAGAAAGCCCAAGCCTTCATCGGGATAAATATTCTTGCCCGAATGGACACCCGTCGCCTTTACGATTCGGTCATCCATCAAGGTTAACAGCGGCCCCAAGCAGTGGGCGCAATACCAGATCGGTGCGCGTGTATAGCGCCAGCGGTGTTTGCCGGTTTGCGGATCGATCAGCAGGTCGACAATCTCATGCAAATATTCGCCCTCGGCGTGGACAATTTTGCCCAACTTGCCCTGCTGGATGATCTTCTTCCATTCGCGGATATAGTGAAAATAACAGTAATTCTCGCCCATCATATAGACGCGGTCGGTTTTGCGGACTGCCTGCACCAGCCGTTCACAATCTTCTAGGGTATAAGCTGCCGTCTGTTCACATAGCACATGTTTGCCACTTTCCAGGGCTGCGATAGATTGGTTGGCATGAAATTCGATGGGGGTGGCGATCACGACAATGTCGATGGGCGCATTGACAAAATCGTCGAAATTCGTAAACAGTTGCTGGTCGTTCAGCGCAAAGTCGCCGGCCATTTTGCTCATTGAATTTGTGTCCAGATCACACAGGGCTGCAATTTCTACACGCGGATGGCCGGCAAAACTACGCACCAACCCGCCACCGCGCCGCAATCCTACAAAGCCCACTTTTAGCTTGTCTGTTTTTAATTTCATTGTCACCGATTTTTCTCCTCTGCTTGCCAAAGTTCTTCGAGTAATGCGCTTGCTGTATTGACGATCATTTCAATGCCTTCCATGGCCACACGGTTGGGGCCGACTAAGGTCTCGTAGCCTTGCTGCTCAAAGGCCGCGCGCGTCGGTTGGTACATAATGAGGTCATTCGTCAACTCGGCCACGACGGTATGGGGAAAGGGCGAGCGCCGCTTGATCGATAGACCGTGTTCCACGAACAACTCGCCAGGGTTCGAGGCAATCGCAAAAGGGCCGATATGCGCGGCATTGACTGGTACGATCAGCGGATCGGGCATGGCGGCAATATGGGCCAGCATTGGCTCAAAGATGTCGGCGCGCCCACCGCTCGCCCCCCAGTGCAAACGGTTGATCGCCTCGGCTGGTTGTGTAGCCGGCTCTCGGCGGGGAACGGCTAGGTCGCGCCGCATCGCGCCGACTCGAATCGGGCCTGCGACTGGCTTGGCCCGTTGCGCGGCGGCCACGGCTTGTTCGGCAAAATAGTCGGCCCCTTCGCGCCATTTCGGCCCATTCAATGTAGGATTGATGTCGGCACAAGCGCCGGGCGTATAGACGGTGACCACATCGGGGCCCAAAGCCGTCCGCATCGCCGCGGCCACTACGCCTGGATAGTCCGCCGACCAGGTGTTGCCGAAGTGGGCATTGGTGTGCAAGGTAAAATTAAAAAAGACGCCCAGGGTCTTCCCAGCTAGATCATCGAAACGGATGACCCATAGCTCAGGATCAACTGGGCCACAGGTTCCCAATACTTGGGGGACTACATCCAGGTCATTAAGCGCGCCGGCCATCCAGGTGTTAAAGGCTTTGCCATCTGGGCAAAGGACGCGCCGATTGTGCAAACCGTGGTAGACAAGCGCCCGCCCAATCTGCATGGTTGCGGGCTGTAACGCCCGATTGGCTTTTTCTATACTCTCGGCCACCAAGCCTGGCAACGTGGCCAGATAAGCCGCGTCGGTGACGTTCATCACGTATAGACCATCCATGGTATAAGGGCCGCTGTGGGTGTGGCTGCCCGTGATCAGCATCGCCGCCGGATCGATCCCCGTGCGTCTGGCTGCTTCTGCAATTATTTTGTCGGCCAACGCTTTGGGCACCCCGATCAGGTCAACGCCCACCATGGCGATCTTCTGATCACCACTTTGGGCCACTAGCGCTTTCGCCATCAGCGGATCGGTTATGCCGACATTCACGCGTGGATCTAAACTTCCGCACATCAGCAAGCCAATGGGTGGCGTAATCTCCACTTCGCCAAAACCAATCTGAAATTGTGCAGCCAACATAATGCAAGTTCCTTCAATGAATCTGTTAAAGAGTTAAGTCAATTCGACGGGAGCCCTTAGGACGCGGGGGGTCTTTGGCGTTACAACAGAGGTTAGGCCCATCATCAGGGGTGTTCAGCAAATCATATCACCTTGCCGCTTGCACAATCTGAGGCCTATCTTACGCTATGGGGGATGGCCGCTCTGGAACCCCCTAT
>JAPLGZ010000249.1 GCA_026389895.1 Chloroflexota bacterium
GCCCATCTGTATATCCATTACAGCCGGATTGCCTTGAACAACATCGAAACCGTCTGGTTCACCATCCTGTTCATTTTGCTATTCGCGGTGGTCTATGAACTTGACCAGGCGCCAATCGTAGAAAATGCCGAACAGAGTTTGCTCAGCAAAGTTGATCGTCCACTGCTTCAGATCACGCTCGCTGGCCTGACCGTTGGCATTGGTCAATACTTTTATTATGGCTCACGCCTGATGCCTGTGATGGGCCTAGTCTTGCTTTTCTGCCTGTGGTGGAAAAGACGGCTGACTTACACGCAGGTGGGGATGTTCGGTTTGGCGATTTTTGTGGCCTTTGCCCCCCTGGCCGCCCATTATAGCCGCGACATACCAGCCTTTATCAACCGCACCAAAGGCGTCAGTATCCTTAACGTGGAAACTATGCAACACATCTTGGGTCCGCAGGCGGTCTGGCCACACGATCTGCCACGGCTCTTTTGGGTGCAAGTGCAAAGCAATCTCAACTTTTTTGTTTACAAGGGTGACATATCAGCTTTTTATCTGGCCGATCTCGCGGCTTTCGATCCGTTAACCCTCTTCTGCTTTTGGCTGGGCCTGGGAACCATCGTGGCGCGCGCGCGCCGTTATCATGAATTTACGCTGCTGGTCTGGTTAGGGCTGGGAATCTTGCTGGCCGGTGTTCTGACCAATGACTCGCCCAACGGCCCTCGGTTGATCGTAGTCGTGGTGGCCGTCTATCTAATCGGCGGAATCTTTCTACAAAATATCTATAATCGGTTGGTGCGCTTCTGGCCTGATGGCTATCGCGCCTGGGCGCTTTTACTCTGTTGTCCAATTGCCGCGATAACGCTAAATTTGAATTATAATACCTATTTTGTAGACTATGCACAACGGATGCCCAATCTGGGCAACGTGACGATGGCCCATGAAATGGCCGACGAAAAACAAAATTATGTCGCCTATCTCGTGGGGGCGCCAAACGTCTATACCGTGTATGGTGTCTTTCGCTTTGTGGCGTATCAAGCGGAGATCCATGACTTGCTAGATATGAACCAGTTAGCCACCATCACGCGCCCTGTTGATAACTTGGCCGGCGGGTATAAGGGGTTGGCATTCTTTGTCGTGCCCCAACGCGCCGCCGATTTAGCCCAGATTGCCGCGCGTTTCCCAGAGGGCACCGCAATGGATCGGTTCGATCGACTAGGTCGCCGGCTCTATACCGTCTATCGCCTGCCAGCAACAGACGCCAAGGGCAATCCACGGCCAGCCGCCTGCCCATCAACATAGGTGGATTGCCAGAACTTTTTAGCAGATCCAGCTGGCGACAGACGACTTTCGCCGCTGAGTCCGCTCCCATAAATTTAGGCTTATCCTGGAAAAGCAGCTAAGCTATTGATTAGATAGGTAGCTCGACTGCCCACCATTGATCAGTAAAACCCATTGAACAGGAAGTGAAACTTATGGCCACCATCGCCCTACTCCACGGTCCAAACTTAAATTTGCTGGGCACGCGCGAACCAACCATCTATGGCAGCATGACGCTTGAGAAGATCGAGCAGAAGATTCGTGAGCATGCGGGCGCTACCCATGAAGTGCGCGCGTTGCAGAGTAACCATGAAGGTGCGTTGATCGACTTTATCCATACAGCCCGCGAGTGGGCGGATGGCATCGTGATCAACCCCGGCGCCTTTACCCACTACTCCTATGCGCTGCGCGATGCCATTGCGGCGGTTAAATTACCAACGGTGGAAGTTCACCTGAGTAATATTCACACCCGCGAGGCCTTTCGCCACACATCCGTGATTGTTCCAGTCTGTATTGGGCAAGTTTGTGGCTTTGGTTGGCGCAGTTATCTATTAGGCATACAGGCGTTATTAGATTATCTAAACGATCAAGCGCAGGGATAATAGGCAACCCACCATGAAACCACTTTACGCTTTACGTTTCACCCTTAGCCAGCTACGCAACGTGGTTGTGACTTTGCTCCTCAGTAGCCTGTTGATGGCGTGTAGCCAGGCAACGCCTACGCCGCCACCAACGGCGACGGTTGATCTGGCAGTTACGCCCGCCAGCACGCCCAGTGCTCCCGCAGGCACAGCAACGCCGGCAGTTAATTTGACCGGACGAATTGTGCTCTGGCACAGTTGGTCTGAAGGTGACGGTGATGCATTGGCCGCAATCCTGGCTAGCTTCCACCAAGCTTATCCCGATTTAAAGGTGGATACGCTTTTCGTCGCCTATGATGATTTGCCGCAAAGCTATACCGAATCGGTGGCGGCTGGTAGCGGGCCAGACCTGATCCTGACCAGTAACTTGTGGCTGGGTGAGATGGTCAAGGCCAAAGTACTCCAACCGCTGGATAGTTTAGTGGCGAAGCAAGATCTCGATGGTTATTGGCCAGCCACGCTGGATAGTCTGCGCTGGGAAGGTAAACTCTATGGACTACCGACCAATTTTGAACTGGTCAGTCTATTTTATAATAAAGATTTAATCGCGCCCGACAAGCTGCCAACCACGATGGCAGATTTATTAGAGCGGGCGCGTGAAGATAAACGTCAGGGGATTGGGCTCTATGCCAGCCTCTACCAATTATCATGGGGTCTACCGGCCTATGGCGCACAATTGCTGGGCGACGATGGCAAAGTTGTGTTAGATCGCAATGGTGGCGCAGCCGACTTTTTACAATGGCTGGGTGATGCCAAAAAAATTCCTGGCACCTTTGTTGATCCAGATTATGGCATGTTGCTGGACCGCTTTAAAAAAGGCGAATTTGCCTTTTTTGTCGATGGCCCCTGGAGTATCAATGAATTACGCAATGCTCTCGGTGACAAGTTAGCCGTGACCGCATTGCCAAGCGGCCCCAGCGGTCCCGCGCGCCCGTGGTTGAATGCAGATGGCGTCTTTATTAATCCAAGCAGCGCGCCGGACCAGCAACAGCGCGCACTCTTTTTTGCCAAATATTTAACCAACGCCGCTAGCGGCCAAGCGTTGGCCAAGTTGGGCCATCGGCTGCCCGCCAACCAATCAGCCCCAATGGGGGATGATCCGTTGCTCAAAGGATTTATGCAACAGGCCGCGACGGCGCAATCGATGCCAACTCGGCCCGAAATGGAGCAAGTTTGGGGTTATGGCGGGGATATGCTGCTCAAAGCGATCAATGGTGTGGATGATCCTAAGAAAATCGTGGTGCAAACGGCAACCTTGATCAATGAGGCCAATAACAAGTAGGCGTGGGCATCGAAATTGTTGCGCAGGCCTAACTTTTGGTCGGCGCGCCTTGTCCTACACCTTTCGTTTTACTTCCCGTCTGCTTTATTGTAAAATAGCCTGCAGATATTAGGTTTCATTTTCCGAGCGAGTCATAGTATGCATGACGATCAACCAAAGCTTTCAGCTATTTAATCTGGCAACCATGTCGGGCGTTTTTCCAGGCGCCCGCACCCAAACGTTTCAACGCCTACGGCTTCAACCGTTACAGGCGCCAACGGGGGAGACGAGGTGGGCGCAGGTGCTTTGGTATGCTGATCCGGCGGCTTGTGTCGTCTATTTACAAAATAATGCGCAAGATGAGCGCGCCGCAACCCCGCTCTTGCGCCTGGCAGAGCCGCTAACGGGTGATTTTAACCAGCAGTTTCAAACAGCGCTACATCAGGCCGGTTGGCAGCTGCAAAGTTGTGGCAGTTGTCGCTTCTGGCAGATTCTCAACCAGCGCAATGTCGATCAATTGCCAACCGGGCGGTGTGTTTGGCAGCAGGCCGTAGAAGAGAGCGTCGCGGTGCCAGCACTTCTGGCCACCCAGACCAATCTGGCGTTGAGTTGTCCACATTGGCAGTTGGCAGGGCTCATCGAACCAGCGCAAAATTCAGCACTGCTGCCACAACAGATGGCCCCTATGCGCAAGGCGGCAGAGATTTCGGAGAGCAAGTTGCCCTATTGGCATCGCGCCTGGAAACAGCTGATACGATGGGGGCAAGCGCCTATCCCATCAAAAATTTGGGAAGAGAAGCTGATTGAGCGGAGTGGGGTTGGCGCGGGCACAGAGGCTTGTTTTGCTTGTCAAGGACGGATCGCCAACCTGGGCGCGCTGGCAGTCGAAACAGCGGAAGGGGACAAACAGACCTTTAGTGTCTGGCGGTGTCGCACCTGTTACACGACCTACCTGAACAATTGGATCGACCGCTGGGAACGCTTGGACAACCTGGAAACCGAAGAGACGTACTATCGCGTAGCACCCGCCGAAGCCTTAGCGTTATTGATCATGATCGATGATGTTGTGGGTGGTGATCACCCTGGACGGCGGCGCGAACGCCATCCACAACGCGGCCATTTTCTGCATTTTATGCAGGGACGCACGCCGCTTAGCCATCAAATTAAACAAGGCAGATAGTAAAGAGTCGGCGAGGAGTCGCTTTACGATCGCTCGTTCTGAGGAATTATTGCGCTGTGACCATTGCTAGGATTCAAGTAGAAAGTCGCCCTGCTCGTTTAATTGCAGCGCGTTATGATCAGTTGCCCTTTCCGATGCTTGGTCCTGTCCAAGAGGTTTCATTTGATCTCGGTGTTACCGCGTTCGATGAACCCGTGGTGCTGGTTGGCATGGTGGTGAAAGGCTATAACGATCATCAAATGCTCTTTGAGCAACGTTGGCCAGGTCGCATTCTCCAAAAGCGGATTGGTGAAACAGATTTGACGATCGCACCGGATACCGGGCTCGCCATCCGCAGTTTACAATTTATGCTGCATGGCTATGAGTTGTTGACGACGGTGGAAGTGACGATTGTCGGTAAAGCCGGTGAGCAAACCGTCCAGGGCATGTTGCAGATTCCGGTGGTTTATCATGAAGTACAGACCGATTTGCACTTTCCCTTGCGCGGCACATGGTGGGCGATTCAAGCCGCAGATTGGAGCGACCAGCATAAGCAGGAGGTCTTTAGCCAGACCTATGCGCTTGATTTTGTAAAGCTGGGGGCGGACAATCAATTTTTCCGCAATGGTGGCATGCAATTAGAAGATCACTACAGTTGGAACCAGCCCGTTTATGCGACAGCTGGTGGCAAAGTGGCCTATGTCTGTTATGACATGCCTGATTTACCACCCGGCGGTGTACCCGATCCGCGTATGTATCGCGACGACGCGCGCCGGATTCTGGGCAATGCGGTAGCGCTTAGTCATGCCAACGGTGAGTTTAGCTATTTTGCGCATTTGCAACAAGCCAGCCTCCAGGTAAATGAAGGTGATCTGATTCGACGTGGCGCCCTGCTTGGCTATGTGGGCAACAGTGGACGTTCGCCGGGCCCTCATTTACATTTCCAACTGATGGAAGGCCCCAATTTATATATTGATCAAGGTCTGCCCGTAAAATTCAGCCATTTTTCAGCTGGCGGCCAATTTTTCGAACAGCCTATGACAATTCCCACACGGATGATCGTAACGGGACCTGATGCAGAAAACATCTAAACCGCAAAATATTTACTAAAATCTTCTTATTAGAAGAGTAAAGGATTGAATGGTGCAATTGCAATGAACTCAAATCATAATGGCGTCAGCCTCTATACCACAGTCGATGATGAGTTGTATGATGAGCTGAGCGAATTAGCCGGCCAGAAAATTGTCTATGTGGGGTTTTGGGAAGATTCACTGGCCGATGCGTTGAATGAAACAGAATCAGATCCAGCCACCCAAAATGCGTTTGACTTAGATATTTACCTGGAAGAAGGGGTCTATTTTGAACTATATGGTACGTCTGTGTATCCCGATCTGAACAGTGATCCGCTGCAAGGCTTGGAAAATGTCAACGAGCAGTTTGGGGAGATCGGCAAACAAGGCATTTGGCTAGAAGAAATCGCCGTCGATGAGAATGATGAACTGATCTTGGTGCTCGGTGATCAGGCCAAGAATCGGCTTTACCTGTCGATTGCGGGTTGGCTGTTAGAAGAATGGGATGAATTACCCGAAGAATAACCAGAAGCATAACCAAACAGCGTCGACTTGGTTGGATAAACCAACAACGTTTTTACATTATGCATCATCTGTGATAAATAATTAAGTAAATAATTGAGATTATTGAATCTTCATCCAGCGACTTTCAGCGACTTATAGGAGAAATTGGCATGCTTCCGCTCACAACCATGACTGTAACTCGACCGACAACAAACCCCTGGCTGGCTTCTCTGTATGCCGGAGTTTGCACAGCCATTTTTGCCGCCATCTTTGTGCTGCTGTTTCAGGCAGAAATTCCGGTTCTCTATATTATTGCCCTTTTGCTGACGGGTATTGGACCGGTGCTCGGCTATCTGTTGGCCAATGGAACGTTGAGCCAGGAATGGAAAGCACTGATTGGTGGACTGATCGGTGGCATACCGGTGCTCGAAATTATCTTGTGGCCCTTGCTCGTCGGCGCCCTCTCCCGCACCCAATCAATTGGCAAGTTATTTTTAGCCAATCTAATTGCGTTAATTTTGGGCGTGTTGGCTTTTCTGTTGCTTACCAAGGTGCTCCCTTCACAAGATCCTAGTTGGCTCGGTGCCGGTTTTACGATTGCCGTAGCCGTGTGGGGCGGCGCATGTGGGGCAATGATGACGGCCTGGCGTAAATTATAAGTCTGCCATTGGCAAGTGGTGTGGTATAGATCTGCCCGCAATTCGCAAACCTGCAAATTGGATCAGAAAAGCTAGTTGGATCTCGCAAGTTTGCAACTTGATTAAACGCTGAAGTCAAAATTTAGATAGTTTGCACAGCGAGTGTAGCCATACACTCGCTTTTTTATTGCATATTACTAATTTATCAGGCTGTTTTCATACAATTTGCCTAATTCGACGCATCTGCGGATTACACGAAATTCAAAATTTAGGCTATAATAGCAAAATGCTCTGCAATTATTGACCAAATAGACCGATAAAGCCTAACTAACGCCCTAACTCTAAAATTCATTTAAGCAATATGTACAAAAGCTCTACGACAATTGATGATATTTATCGGCTTGCGTTGCCTACTGGCAGTGAATTGTTAGCCGGCGAGGAAGTTCTAAACCGTACGGTCAGTTGGGCATGCAGTCTACGCCCAAGTCCCCCAGCATTTCCGAAATTGGACGGTAAT
This sequence comes from Chloroflexota bacterium, assembly GCA_026389895.1. Taxonomy (GTDB): domain Bacteria; phylum Chloroflexota; class Anaerolineae; order Caldilineales; family Caldilineaceae; genus JAPLGZ01. The sequence continues at coordinate 7,093 of JAPLGZ010000249.1, forward strand.
GAGTTAGCACTGATCGATGTAGAAGATCTGCGCCGTCTTGATCCCAAAATGCCACTTGAGCGTGTGGTTCGTACACTCCAAGATGCACGGATTGCGGCCGTTGCTGTGCTCGGTCCCGTCAATGAAGCCGCCATTAAAGCCGCCAATGCCAATCGGACCGCCCTCTTTCGTATTCCGGATGGGGTGCCATTGGTGCAGGTTGAGCGCGCCGTGATTCGTTTGATTGTAGACCGGGCGGGCTACTTAGCGCAACGCTCCGCCGATCTGCAGCATGATCTCAATCAGATTGCGCTGGATAGTGGCGGGCTCGACAAAATTGCTCAGCATGTCCATAATTTTGTCCAACAACCACTTGTGTTATTGCGGGAAGATGGGCAATTAGCCGCCTATGCTGGGTTAGATGCGTTAGCCGAAAACCGCAAGCAGAGCTTATTAAATGCCTTACCGAATATTATGACCCTGCGCAGTTGGGCCGCTAGTCAACCGTCAATGGGAGCGTGAAAAAGCATTGGCACACTGCCACTGGCCCGCGTGACGGATTTAGCCATCTATAGCCAAGTTGTTGTCAGAACAATTGTGGCCGCGGAATCAGTGCACGGGTATTGTCTGTTGTTGCGTCCCACCAGCAGCGCCAATCAAGATGTCAGTGCTGTTGAAGAAATTGCCGTCAATCAAGGGGCGGAGGCGGCAGCGCTGGAATGGGCCAAACTCAACGCGATCGGCATCGCGGCCGAGAGTATGCGCGCCGCTTTTGTCGATGAATTGCTTGCCTCTGAAATTGCGGATGAACAGGCCTGGATTCAACGCGGCGCTTCACTCCACTATGATCTCACAAAACCCCATGTAGCCTGGGTGGTGGAAGGAAAAAATATCCCCGAATGGCCCGCGCCGTTACTCCGGTTTATCAGTGATCAAGGGATCAACGCCCCAATCAGCCGCCGTGACGAAGGGATGTTGCTCTTCTGGCCGATCGACAACCCAAAGAGTGGGCGGGAATTAAAACCTACGGCGAACGCCTTTACAGAGCGGCTCCAGGTTCAGTATCCAAAAGCGAAAATCGTGATTGGGATCGGCCGGCCAGCCGTCAGCCCAGCGATGTGGCTGCAAAGTCAACAACAAGCGCGCGAAAGTTGGCGCTTGGGCAAAGAGTGGAAAGGATCGCCGGTTACCTATTTTGGTGATTTGGGGCTCTATCAACTGCTCACAACCTTTGGCAGCAATCCAGAGGCAGCCCGTTTTTATCGCAAGACGTTGGGACGGCTAATCAACCACGATGACAATAAAAATGCCGAGTTGGTCGAAACCTTAGAGGCTTTCTTTGAGTGTCATGGAAATTTGAGCCAAACCGCCAATCGGCTGCATATTCATCGCAATACCCTTACCTATCGCCTGGAGCAGATCGCTGCGATCACCCAGTTGGATCTAGACGATCCAGACGCCCGTTTCTCTTTACAATTTGCCCTCAAGTTGCGACCCTTGGTCAAAGCATTATAACCCGCAACTATGACCGGTTACTGCGTCCACACTCGTTTAAAGAGAATGCCTTGTTCGGGAAAAATAGCCACAACAACATTGGCGCGGCTATACACCTGCGGTTGTGTTGGCACTTTCCAGCGAGACTCATTGGGCAGCAACGAATAACCCCAGCCAAGATCTACTGATTCGGGGGCAACCAGTTGCATGTCGGCGGTCCATAACACCAAGTTTTCTGGCGTCATCTTTAACACAACCTGGATGTCCCACTCCGAGGGGCCTGGCACACCACCCGCCGAATTATCGTGATAAACAATATGATATTCTGCGGCCTCGACGGTAGAGTATAGGGTCAAATACTTGGCCAAAAAGGTCAGCTTCTCCCGATCTGTCGCAAATTGCGTGCTGCGGGTGTCAGTGGTAAGGTTAGCAGAATTAGTGGTGATACAAGAAGCCAGGAGCAAACTGAGCAGCCCAACCATCAACATAGGCCGGCTGATGACATTTATCCGCATAGGGTTTCCTTACGTATTGTAGCGCACAGCAAAATTTCGCTTGGCTTTTTACCGAGGAAGTTTGGTTTCAACGATTTCTTTTGCCCTAGACGCCGACTTGTAAGTCAACAAATAGTTCGTCGCCACACCGACAATTAAGCCCCAAAATGGCGCACCAATCCCGAGCAACGAAACATCGGCGGCCGTGAGCAGGAAAGCCAACAAGGCACCTTCACGCTCACTAGGTTCGGCCATCGCATTGGTCAACGCCGTGATCAGCGCGCCCATCAACGCCAGGCCAGCCACCGCCGCGACCAATTCTTTGGGCAGCCCCGTGAACAAAGTTACAGCCGTTGCGCCAAAAACGCCAAAGAGAATATACCAAAATCCATAGGCTACCCCCGCAGCATAACGGCGATCAGCATCGGGCTGCGCTTCTGGGCTCACGCAGATTGCCGCGGTGATGGCGGCTAGCGATAAGCCGTGACTCCCAAAAGGGGCGGTGAGCAAGGAAACAATGCCGGTTAGCTTAATGGTTCCATCCACATCGGTTTGATAGCCAAACGAGCGTAATACGGCCAGACCCGGCGCATTTTGTGAGGCATTGGCCAACACAAATAAGGGTAAACTTAACCCCAGCATCGCGCGCAAGCTGAAGATTGGCCAAGTCAAGACAGGAACAGTTAATTGGGCGCTCACATGCTCGAAGTGGAACTGACCTGTAAGGCCAGCCAGCAGCAGACCAACCACCAATGTGCCTATGCTCGGGGCTCGAAAGCGCCAGCGCCGCAACACAAGATAAGCGACAATCATCAGCGCAACCAGCAAAGGTGCGGTTGTCAAGGATTTAAAAAGTCCGGTGCCAAATTTCAACAAAACGCCCGCCAGCATGCCCGCAATGATCGATTTGGGCACTTGTTCCATCACGCGGCCAAACAACCCCGAAAAACCCAGTACGATTAAGCCCAGCGAGGCGATGAGATAAGCCCCAATCGCCTCTGGATAGGTGTATTGGGCCAAACTGGAAACCAGCAACGCGGCGCCGGCGGATGGCCAGGCCACAAGCAGCGGTTGCCGATACCAGAGGCTCAACAAGAGTGTACTGACACCAGTTCCAACCGTAATCGCCCAAATCCATGAAGATAGCTGGCCATGATTAAGGTGTGCATTCTCGGCCGCTTGCACCACAATCAATAAGGGTCCAGCATAACCGACCAATACAGCCACCAATCCTGAGATGACAGCTGATACGGTGAGTGAATCAGGCAAATCGAGCAAATTACGGCGCATTTTTATCATTCTACGGTTGGAAAGTTTGTTCAATTTCCCCGATCACAAAAAGCGCCGTTGGGATAGCCGTAACGTGCTCTACGCTGCCATCTTCTTGATGAAGGTGATGAGGAGCATTCGGTAAATGTGGATAATGGGGTGCATTATCCCAGCGTTTTCTTAATGAACCTTGGGCGTTTTGCCAGTGAAAACTGTACTTTAAAATCTTAATCTGTCCACTGACTTCGTTATCATATTCAAAGAGTTCTAGGATTGCATTGTCCCGCAAAATTGCTTTAATACGCAATTTTCCGTCAATCAGGCCAACTTCTCGGCTCAACACCTCATAAGCGACCACGGCAGAACTTTGGAGCAATTGCATTTCAATCATCGTAAAATGTTGGTTGAGCAGCGCGTTCATTGAACAGGTTCTTTAACCAGCAAATCCGCCTGTTGCTCCAGAGTGGCAATCATTTCAAGCGTAGCAGACCATTCGATGAAATCTATATCATCACCCATCTCACCTTGTTCATAACGAAGGTAAAACTGCTCAGAAGTAAGGGAATATTTATTCTCAAAGCCACTTACTTGCTCAACCAAACGACTTTTGAGGGTAAGTAAACGATTAAGTTCACGTCTGATCAGTTTTTCCAGTGTCATATCTAGCACCGGATCGATGGCTGAATTGTCAACGCCAACATACCGTTCAAGTCGTTTGATCTTCTCAAGGGTTGTCATCATTTTTCCACCTCAGATCGCGCTAAACTTCTAAATCAGTCTCTAGCGACCCAGTATAACAAGTCACTTATACTCTAGTCAATCCGTGCGACCCCGCCGCCAACTCTGCTCCTAACGCGCGCACTGCGGCCACGCCATCCTCACTGCCCGCCGCCTTGACCAACGCCGACCCGACAATCACTCCTTCAGCGATTTGGGCAACCGCCGCGGCCTGGCTGCCGGTGCTAATCCCAAACCCAATCGCCAGCGGTAAATTGGTATGCTTGCGCACCCGCTGCACAAAGTCTTTCAAATCAGATGGCAACTCTGTGCGCGCCCCGGTGATCCCGGTGACGCTGACCAGATAAATGAACCCAGTCGCATGCTGAGCGACCATTCTAATGCGCGATTCAGTGCTCGTAGGAGCCAACAGATAAATGGTAGCCAAACCAGCCGCGCGACAAGCGGCTTCGATATCTTCACTCTCTTCTGGCGGCAGATCAGGGACGATCAGACCGTCAACACCGGCGCTGACGGCATCTTGTACAAAGCGCTCAACCCCATAACGGAACAGTGGGTTGTAATAGCTCATGGCGCAAAATGGCTGTTTTACCCCGCTAGCCCGCAACTCGCGCACCATCGCCAAACAGTCAGCCAGCGAAGTGCCTTTGGTCAGCGCCGTATAAGTTGCGGTCTGGACGGTTGGACCATCGGCCAGTGGATCGCTATGAGGGATGCCAATCTCAAACAGATCCGCGCCCACCTCGGCCAGCGCACTGATGACTTCCAACGTGATCGGTCGGCTTGGATATCCCATCGCATGATAAGGCATAAAAGCAGCACGTTTTTCCTGCTTCAGTTGTTCAAAAGTAGCGCGAATGCGCTCAAGACCGGTCATAAAAATCTCCTTAATAATTAATTGTGAATGATTAACAATTAATAGTTGTATTCGTGATGAATTCAATACAGACGCGGTCAACGGATTTGGGGAACAGATTGAGCGGATTGATGGTGCCTTAATCTGTTCCGGTGTGGGACTACGTGCGGATTTTTCTGGTTACATCTGCTCAATCTGTTCTCCAAATCCGTTGACCGCGCTCGCTCTTAACCATTAAAACACCTTCATGACCGTTCCCAAGTCCTTATCACCACGCCCGCTCAGATTCACCAAGATAATTTGGTCTTTCGGCAATTTGGGCGCAAGTTCCATCACATGGGCAATTGCGTGAGAGCTTTCCAAGGCGGGAATGATGCCTTCGGTTTCGCACAACAGCTTGAAGCCTTTCAGGGCTTGATCATCGGTGCAATAGGTGTATTCGGTGCGCCCTTGATCGCGCAACCAGGCATGCTCTGGCCCGACGCTGGCATAATCTAGCCCGGCGCTAATACTGTGCGTGGCAGCAATTTGGCCGTCGTCGTCTTGCAATACATAACTCTTGGTGCCTTGCAGAACGCCGAGACGCCCCATTTTTGGGTCGGCAAAGCGCGCGGCGTGTTCACCCCCCTCAATGCCATGTCCACCCGCTTCAACGCCAATCAAACGCACGTTTTCAAAATTCAAAAACGGGTGAAAAATCCCAATCGCATTGCTGCCACCGCCAACACAAGCGATGATCACATCGGGCAGGCGCTGCGGACCATCTTCACCTTCGCGCATCTGGTAGACAGCTTCATGACCAATAATGCTCTGAAAATCACGCACCATCGCCGGATAGGGGTGGGGTCCCAAAACGCTGCCCAACAAATAATGGGTATCGCGTACATTTGTCACCCAATCACGGATTGCTTCGTTGATCGCATCTTTGAGCGTTTTACTGCCACTTTCTACGCCGCGCACTTCGGTGCCCAACAAACGCATGCGAAAAACATTTGGCTGTTGGCGTTCCATGTCGACGGTGCCCATGTAGACGACACATTCAATGCCCAACAGGGCGGCCACCGTGGCCGTCGCCACACCGTGTTGACCGGCGCCAGTTTCGGCCACAATGCGCGTCTTGCCCATCTTACGTTTCATGAGTAGAGCCTGGCCCAGGGCGTTATTGATCTTATGCGCGCCAGTGTGGGCTAAATCTTCACGCTTCAGATAGATCTGTGCGCCACCCAAGTGTTCGGTTAAACGTTGCGCATAGGTGATTGGGGTAGGTCGCCCTACAAAGGTGCGCTGTAAATAGGCAAGTTCCGCCATAAAATCTTTATCACTGCGCGCCTTAAGATAGGCTTCTTCTAATTCTTCTAACGCCGGCATCAACGTCTCCGGCACAAACTTACCGCCATAGGGGCCGAAGTGGCCAGATTCATCTGGATAGGCGGCGTAGTTGATTGGTGCTTTCATTAGACATAATCCCTTTTGAATGGTTACTGGTAAATGCTGAATGGTTAAGTTAGCTTGCGTCCTATTGATTAACCATTGCCAATACGTCAAGTGAGAGTTCAAACACAGCCACAGGAACCCGTGCGCCCCAATTTGTGAGCACCTGCGGCGAAAGCTCGCCAAGAAAACCAAGTGGGCGCGGCGTGGCTTGCTTGGCCGATTGGCTGGTGACAAGCGCCACGCGACCGGCAATAAATGATGGATGCACTCAAATCTTGCCAGCCGCGCCAATTTTTTCGATCAAATGCTGGCGGACAAGCAAGTCATGAAGATCGGCATCTTCGGCCGGTCGTACAAATTGACCATCCATGAGCAAAAGACCGCGTCGCTTGAGCGCGCCAAAGGCGGCGCCCGCGTCGGCAGCGGATAGATCATCACGCGTTTGAAGTTCACGGATGGACATCCCACCCTGCGCCGCAAGTGTTGTCCAAAGTCCCAGTTCGGGCAATTGCATAGCGACAGCATGCTGGCCAAGTTCGGACAGGGCGACAAGAATCTCCGCGCGTTCATCAGTCTGCACCAACGCCGTTTTGAGTTTGAGCCGCTCCACGGACGAGCGCGCCTGGGCGATTTCAATCTCGGCGCGCGTTGTAATCTGCTCAAGCGTCAGCGTCTCCTGTTCGCCACCAAAGGCGAGAATCACGGACGCTTCAAGTGGACTTAACACCTGTTCTGGTTCCATCGGACTCTCCTCATCTTTTGGCAAAGATTTCAGTCACGGTACGGCGCATCAGATCGACCGGCGCGGCAACACCGGTCCACCGTTCAAAGGCAATAGCCCCTTGCCAGATCAACATGCCAAGGCCACCAATCGCCTGGGCGCCATCCACGCGGGCCTTTTGCAGCAGACGCGTCTGCGGTGGGTTGTAGACCAGGTCATAAACGGCCTGATGGGCAGAAAACTTGACGTCGGGTTCCCACGGTAGACCAGCAACGTCTGGCGTCATGCCCAGCGAAGTCGTATTGATGATCAGGTCGGTCTGTTCTGCAACGTCAGCCAGTGGCTGGGCTAGTGGCTGGGCCGCAATTGCGCAGTTTGGAAATAAGGCTTGCATCTGATTGGCCAGACTTGCGGCTTTGTCCACTGTGCGATTGACGATCAAAATCTTGCGTGCACCGCTAGCCGCCAGGCCGTAGACGATCGCCCGCGCCGAGCCACCGGCGCCTAACACGATCACATTCTTTCCACTCGAATCAACGCCATGTTCACGTAAATCGGCCACAAAGCCGGGGGCGTCGGTGTTATCACCGCTCAAAGCGCCATCAGGCTCGACGCGGATCGTGTTAACAGCCCCAATGGCCTGGGCCGCGGGCGTCAACCAATCCAGGTGTGGCATCACCGCCTGTTTGTGGGGCACCGTGACATTGGCACCGCGCAGGCCCAAGGCCCGCAGCCCGCGCACCGCTTCACCAATCCGATCGGCTGGTTCAATTGGCACCGGGAGCGGCACATAGCACCAATCCAAGCCGAGCGCCGCAAAGGCTGCATTATGCATCGGTGGGCTGACACTATGGCTCACCGGCCAGCCAATGAGGCCGACCAGGTTGGTTTTGCCAGAGATTGTGGTCATATTATTCTTCGACCTTTAAACTGCCGCCTAACGCCTGCAAGGTAATTTCAAACCCTGGGAAACTATCGGCGGTGACTTCTGAACCATAAACGGTTGTTGTGCCACGCGCCACCAAACCGGCCACCGTCATTGCCATTGCCAGACGATGATCGCCTTGGCTCTCCACGGGTGCGCCAATTAGTTGGGTGGGGCCGTCGATGATAAAGCCATCGGCGGTTGGTTCGATCCGCGCCCCCATCTTGCGCAACTCCGTCACCGTGGACGCAATGCGATCGGTCTCTTTCACTTTCAATTCACCGGCATCTCGGATCACAGTCCGGCCTTTGGCCTGCGTGGCGGCCACAGCCAGCACCATCAATTCGTCGATCATGGTGACAATCTGTTGACCCGCAAAGGTTGTGCCACGCAATTCGCTAAAGCGTACGTCCAAATCCGCCACTGGCTCACCGGCCTGATCACGCTCGTTGAGGAACTGGATATTGGCCCCCATCTCGAGCAGTGCATCAACAATCCCGGTACGCGTAGGGTTGACACCGACACCCGCAATGGTCAGGCGGCTGTCGGGCACAATGGCGCCGGCCACCAATAGAAACGCCGCCGAAGATAGATCGCCGGGGACGATCACCTCTAGTCCTTTCAAAGGCGTTGATGGTCGTTCACTGTGCACAGTGTTGCCAATGACTTCAATCGGTGCGCCCATTGCACCCAGCATACGCTCGGTATGGTCGCGTGCGGGACCCGGTTCGCGCACAATGGTCAGCCCATGCGCATAGAGACCGGCCAACAAAACGCAGCTTTTCACCTGAGCGCTGGCCACCGGCATATCATATTCAACACTGTGCAAACGCGCCGGGCGGATCCCCAACGGCGCATAGTTGCTATTCTGGCGCCCCAAGATATCAGCGCCCATGCCGCGCAAAGGCTGCACAATCCGGCCCATCGGACGCCGCCGAATTTGTGCCGTGCCATTCAAAAAGCTAGTAAATTTTTGCCCAGCCAACAAGCCAGTCAAAAGCCGAATCGTCGTGCCCGAATTGGCACAATCCAATACGGTATTGGGCTCCTGTAAGCCATCCAGGCCGCGCCCATGGACGACAAGTTCAGTCGGTGTGAGCACTTCAATTTCGACACCCAAATCGCGCATCACCTGCACCGTGGCGCGACAATCGTGACCGTCCAGAAAATTGCGCACGGTCGTCTTACCCTCGGCAATGCCACCAAACATGATCGCGCGATGGCTGATTGATTTATCACCCGGCACGCTGCACTGGCCGATCAGTGGGTTGCCGCTGGTTGTGGTTATGTGGGTCATAGTCGTTGATCCTGGTTTTGAAATAGGGAAAGCTTTTGCAAGAATAATTAATAGTAAATAATTGATAATTAATAGTTAATAGCTTCGTTCACCGAAGGTCTCCTGAGTCAACTGTGCCAGGCAAGCGAACGCGGGTGAAGCTCCGTACACTGTGATGATTAAGTTTGGTTCCGTTCTCGGCTCGTTTTGATGCTGCTATTAATAATTCGACATAGCGCATCACATTCTGCAATGATGTTCGCTAAATTTTCTGCAGATATCATCTGGCTTTTCTTGACGATCAGCAACCAAATGCGGGATTCATTTAATTCTTTGAGACAGATTTTCAGTTTGTGGACAAAATCATTAGGGCTTTCTGCGCTACGCGCTTCTGCATAATTAGGCGCTGGAGCTGTACCACTTCGCATTAACTGGCCAGCGACATGGCGTCCAGCGCTAGTCTTAGGTAGATGGGTACACAGATTAAGAATCCGAACAGCAAAGTCTAACAGTCGTTCTTCAATATCATCCCCTTTTGCCATACGAATCCATTCCTCAAGCAGAAGCATCAAAAAATTAATTATTAATTGTTAATTATTGAATATTAACTATTACTTATTTCTTCTTCCACCCCGCCCGCGCCGCTTGCGAAACCATCAACTTTGCTCTCAGCGCCGCTTCATTTTCATCCGCCAATAGTGCGCGCATTTCAGCCACATGCTGGGTAAAATTATCTAATTGCGCCAGTACGGCGGCGCGATTGGTCATCAAAATATCCATAAACATGCGTGTATCGCTGGCCGCAACGCGGCTAGTGTCGCGAAAACCACCGGCCGCCAATTGCCAGACCAGCGCGTCATCCTTGCCAACTTGCGCCACGGCATGCACCCGCGCGCTGGCAAGCAGAAAAGGCAGATGGCTGATCGTGGCCACCAGGCGATCATGGCGAGTTGCCTCTAAAACAACAGGCCGCGCCCCCACAGCTTCGGCCAATTCAGTGGCCAGGTTGAGCGCCTCTGGACTGGTGCGCGCCAAGGGGGAGAGCACCCACGGGGCATTTTTGTATAGGCCAGCTTCCGCCGCCCCAAATCCGGCGGTCTCTTTGCCACACATCGGATGCCCACCAATCGCTTGCACACCCATCGGCAACTGATCCAGCGCCGCGCAGATCTCGGCTTTGGTGCTGCCCATGTCCATCACCAGAGCGCCAGGCCACAGGCGCGGACCGATCTCAGCAATCATGTCCACAATTGTGCGCACGGGGGTTGCCAAGATCACAATATCTGCGCCAAGCACACCGGTATGAACATCGTTGGTCGCCAAATCTACCGCGCCGGAAAAGAACGCCTCGAGTACGGTATCCGTACGCCGGGCAACACCGCGTACTTCCCGGCACAATTTGCCCTGGGTCAGATCCATACATAAACTAGCGCCCATCAAGCCGAGGCCGACGATGGCGACATTGCAGTCGCGTAGAGATTTCGGCATTACTATACTCCGTAATGAATGACAAGTGATGCGTGAGGAGTGAGATACTTGTACCATTTCACTCCTCACGCATCACTTGTCACGTTTAGATTTCTCTGCCAACTGCGGCGGCAACTGGCTTCAACTCATCCATCAACTGCTTGAACTTCTCAAGCGTTAAACTTTGCGCGCCATCGCTCCATGCCCGCTTGGGGTCGGGGTGAACTTCCACCATCAAGGCATCGGTGCCAGCTGCGACCGCCGCCTTGGCAATTGGGCTGACTAAGTTCGACATGCCAGTGCCATGCGCTGGGTCCGAGACAATGGGCAGGTGGGTCAATTCTTTGAGCAACGGAATCGCATTAATGTCAAACGTGTTGCGCGTGGCCGTTTCGTAGGTGCGAATACCCCGCTCGCACAACATGACTTGCATGTTGCCACCGCTGAGAATATATTCAGCGCTCATGAGCAACTCTTCGATTTTTCCGCTAATCCCGCGTTTGAGAAAGACGGGTTTCTTGACCTTGCCCAACGCTTTGAGCAACGAGTAATTTTGCGTATTACGGGCGCCCACCTGGAAGATGTCCGTGTATTCGCCAATCAATTCGATGTCATCGGTACTCATGACTTCGGTGATAATTGGCAACCCGGTCTGCTCGCGCGCTTCGGCCAAATAACGCAAACCTTCTTCACCCAACCCTTGGAAGCTGTAAGGGCTGCTGCGCGGTTTGAACGCACCGCCGCGCAAAATGGTGCCGCCGGCCTCCTTGATAGCGTGGGCCGTTTCCAGGATCATCTCGCGACCCTCCACGCTGCACGGGCCAGCCATCACAATCACCTTTTTGCCCCCAATTTGTACACCATTGACATCAATGAGCGTGGTTTGGTGGCTGAAATCGCGGCTGGCGAGTTTATATGGCTGCATCACGCGCATCGTCTTCTCGACGCCGTCCATCACTTCAAAGGTGGTTTGTTGGATCATGTGTTCATCCGCACCAATCACGCCAATGATCGTCCGGGCTTCGCCGCGGCTCAGATGAACTTTTTTGCCAAGTTCCTCCACCCGCTTCACCACGGCCTCAATATCTTTTTGTTCTGCCCCTTGTTTCATGACAATAATCATGATCTGATTCTCCTTAGATTAAAGTTCTGTCTTTTTGATTTACGATTATGTCGCTCAGTAGAGCGATGATTTACGATTTACGAAGTTGACCTGACGGCGTAGATACTTCTGTTTTCGAGAATCATTTATCGAAAACAGAAACAACGAGGACATCGAAACTGCCTCGTAAATCAAAAATCGTAAATCGTAAATCTTTACGCGGCGATTAACTCGGCCATCTTTACAGCCTGGGCTGGCTCGCCTGTTGGCGCGTCGTCAATGAAGCGATCCACCGCGGCGGCCACGCGACGGAGACTGCCCATCAAGGTAGCGAATTCTTCCAGGGTTAAACTTTGGCGGCCATCGCTCATCGCCTTGTCGGGATCAGGGTGCACCTCGATAATCAGCGCATCAGCCCCCGCGGCCACCGCCGCCCTAGACATGGCGGGCACGAGTTCGCGTAAGCCGGTGCCGTGCGACGGATCAGCGATCACGGGCAGATGGCTGGTCTCCTTCAAAACCGGAATGGCGTTTAGGTCAAAGGTATTGCGCGTGGCCGTTTCGTAGGTGCGGATGCCGCGCTCGCACAACATCACCTTGGCATTGCCACCACTGACAATGTATTCGGCGCACATGAGCAATTCCTTAATCATGCCACTGATCCCGCGCTTGAGCATAACGGGGCGGGTGACCTTGCCCACGGCCTGTAACAAGCCATAATTTTGCATATTGCGCGCCCCGATTTGCAGAATATCCGAATACTCAGCCACCATCGGCACCGCTTCAACCGTCATCACTTCGGTAATAATCGGCAAGCCGGTAATCTCGCGCGCCTCGGCCAGGTATTGCAGCCCTTTCTCGCCCAAACCCTGGAAATCGTAGGGGCTGGTGCGCGGTTTGAAAGCGCCGCCACGCAACACCTTACCGCCTGCCGCCTTGACAGCCTTGGCAATCTCGATGATCTGATCGCGATTTTCGACACTGCAGGGGCCAGCCATCACAATAATTTCGGGGCCACCGATGCGCACGCCGCCCTCTAATTCAATAATCGTGTTGTCTGGCCGGGCGGTGCGGCTGGCCAATTTATACGGCTCCTGAATGCGCATGGTCTGGCTGACACCCGGCATGGCGTCAAAAACTTCGCGCGTGACGCCGGTCAAGTCGCCCACCAGGGCAACGACGGTGCGGCTCTCGCCATAGATGGGGTGAACAGCACACCCCATCTGCTCGGCGCGCTGGATAACAGCACTGATCTCGGCGGTGGTTGCGCCTGGTTTCATCACAACAATCATGGTATAGCTCCTTTGGTTGATAATTGGTTACGTAGTCAGATTAAATTCTGGTGACGGGAGTAAGGAGTAAGGAGTAAGGATTAGGGATTAAGAAGCGATTGTGCCTAATCCCTAATCCTTACTCCTTACTCCTTACTTCATATTTGCAACAATGTCGCTTGTGCCGTGGCCACGCCACTTTCCAATTGCGCGGCTGGCGGATAACTGCCCAACAACTTCACAAAGGAAGCGCGA
>JAPLGZ010000428.1 GCA_026389895.1 Chloroflexota bacterium
CTGATAATATAACAGGATTACTTATGACTATGCGAATTGTCGTTGCCAGTGACCATGTTGGCTTTTTACTCAAACCGATGGTGCTGGACGAGTTAAGGCGGCTGGGCCACACCGCCGTTGATCTCGGACCAGAAAGCCCTCAATCCGTTGATTTTCCTGATTATGCGGCACTTGTGGGAAAGGCGCTCCAAAATAGCGAGGCCGATCGCGGTATTTTGATCTGCGGTTCTGGGGTGGGCATGTGCATTGCAGCGAATAAATTACATGGCATTCGCGCCTGCGTTACACATGACACCTACAGTGCAGGTCAGGGAGTGGAGCATGATGATATGAATGTAATGTGCTTGGGTGGCCGCGTGATTGGCGAGGAAGTCGCACGCAGTTTGGTGCGGGCGTTTATGCATGCCCAATTTCAGCCAGAGGAACGTTTTGTGCGGCGGCTGAATAAAGTGAAAGCTTTAGAAAATGGTTAGGCGTTATGGCATCGATTAACCCAGCCGCAAAACGAGTTTAGCCCAGCAGCAACAGTTGACCGCAATCGATTCATTGTTCACAATTCGTCCGTGGAGATAACTATGAAACGCGTTGAAACACCTTTCCAGATCGTCGTTTTTGGGGCGTCGGGCGATCTGGCAAACCGTAAGTTGATCCCCGCGCTCTATCATCTGGCGACCGAGCAATTGCTGCCGGAAGGTTTTGTCCTACTCGGGTTTTCACGCACCGATTATGGGGATGAGGACTTTCGCACCTTGATCTTAGATGGGCTGCGCGAGCACATGAAAGATGAGCACAATGGCAAAGATTTTGATGAGACCCAGGCGGCGGCCTTTGTGCGGAACTGCTTTTACCAACAAGGCAATTATGATAGCAAAGAGAGTTTCGAAGCCCTGAAAACCCGGATAACTGAGTTGGATGCCGAGCATAATACACAGGGCAACCACCTGTTCTATCTAGCGACGCCGCCCAATGTCTTTCAACCAATCACAACCCTGCTCCATGAGATGGGGTTGGAGAATTCTCAAGCGGGTGGCTGGACGCGCATCATCATCGAAAAGCCCTTTGGTCGCGATTTGCATAGCGCCCAGCAGTTGAACAATCATTTATTAAAGCTTTTTAGCGAAGACCAGATCTATCGCATCGACCACTATCTGGGCAAGGAAACGGTCCAGAATATTTTGGTTTTCCGCTTTGGCAACGGTATTTTTGAGCCAATTTGGAACCGTAATTATATTGACCACGTGCAGATCACCGTGGCCGAAAAGCTGGGTGTCGGTGACCGGGGCGGCTATTATGATCAGGCTGGTGCAATCCGCGATATGGTGCAAAACCATGTGATGCAACTTGTCGCGCTCACGGCCATGGAGCCGCCAGTCGCCTTTGATGCCAAAGCGGTGCGCGATCAAAAGGTGAATGTGATGCAATCGATCCGGCCGCTTGATGCTGCGGGGGTGCGAAAGAGCGTGGTACGCGCCCAATATGCCGCGGGCACGGTTAACGGCAAACCGATGCCCGGTTATCTACAAACAAAAGGAATTGCCAAGGATTCAACCACCGATACCTTTGTCGCTTGGAAGATGGAGATCGATAACTGGCGCTGGAATGGCGTGCCATTTTATCTGCGCACGGGCAAGGCGATGCAGACCAAGGTCAGCCAAATTGACATTATCTTTCGTAAGCCACCGCTGTTGTTGTTTGAAAATCTGTATGATCAGGTCAATTTGCCCAGCAACGTATTGACCATGCGCATTCAACCCGACGAGAGCATCTGTCTGAGTTTTGACGCCAAGCGGCCTGGTCCTGCCATTGCCGTCGATCCGGTGCAGATGAATTTCTCCTATGCTTCGAGCTTTGGTCGAGAATCGGCGGATGCATATGAACGGCTGTTATTGGATGCCTTGCTCGGTGACGGCACCCTCTTTATCCGGCGTGATGAAATTGAGGTGGCGTGGGATCGGGTGACGCGCATTCTAGATGGGTGGCATAAGGCGGAAGAGACCGCCCAGAAAGCGGGCGAGCCGCTCAAGTTGCCTCAATACCCAGCTGATTCCTGGGGTCCGACCGAAGCGGATGAATTGCTCCGGCGCGATGGCAAATATTGGCGCAATGAAGCGCCCAAAGGCCAGTAAAAAAAGGCCGGCGAGCTTGGCTCGCCGGCCTTTTTTATCTCATTAACTAACTTCTAGGGTTGCACGCGCGTTAAGACGGTTTGCGCAAACGTCAGCAACGCCGCTTCTTCATCGCTGGTGGGTGTACCCGTACCATGGCCAGAAAGGGTCAGGGTCACGGTCATTGCATCGGCGACGGCGGGGTCTTTTTGCCCAATATCAACCTGTCCGAACGCGGTGAGCCACTGGTTAAACTGGGCCAATTCTTCTTTAGACAGCACGGCAGGTAAACTGCCTTCAGAGGTGCCAGCCTTGGGTTTGCACCACGTAGCCTGGATTTCACCCGCTTGATAGATTGTGAGATCGTCGCAAAAGCCAACAATCCCCCCTTCGCGATGCCAGGTCAACACCACCGTCGCCGGGAGCACCTGGCTACCGGTTTGATCGGTGTGATACTCATATTGTTGGCCATTGGCGGTTAACACGACCAGGTAGCCCGGCGTGATCACCTGCGCGCACATGATGCCCGGCTGGACGACGCCCAAGCAGGCATCGGGCCATTCGGTCGACGTGTTGCTCACTACAGTAACGGCGTCTTCGGCGACATGGAGGGTGTCGGCAAGTTTTTTGATGACCTGCGTTTGGGCCGTCTCTGCTGCACCGGCAGCAGAGGCATCGGCGGGCGCACCCGCGGCTTGCAAAATTGAGCCATCACGGTTGGTATGATATTCAAATTGCTGGCCTTGGGCTTCCAAGACAATCCGATAGCCAGGGACAATCATCTGCGTACACATCATGCCAGAAGTGGCAACCCCCAGACAGCCATCGGGCCAATCAACCGCTTCGCTCTGCACTACTTTGATCTCTTCGCTCGTCACCCCCAAATTCGCGCCGAGCGCTTGGATCGCCATCTGTTCGGCTGGCGTCATTTCGCCGGGCGCCGACGCGGCATTGGCGGTGGGCGCGGGGATGACGACCGGGCTATTGGGCGGTTGTGCAGCCGATGGCGATGGTGCGATAATACATGAAGCCAATAACAAACTAAAGGCGGCCAGTACATACGGTAGATATTTCACCAAAATCCTCCTTTTCAACTGAGTGGACAGCAGGCCAATACCCTCATTGGACGTTACGTTAATAAGCATTGTTCCTTACTCGCGCTCAGATTGCAAAAACGGTTAGATGATGATCTGCGCAGCAGGATAACCGCCAGCCAAGGCGCTGGTGATATTCAGTGCCCAGTCGCAGGAACCATTTTGACAGAGTTTCTATTTTTTGATATACCGTTAGTCTATCAAACTGTTTGATAGACTAACCATTAACCCTTTTATTGTCACTATACTTATTGTCACTATACCAACCGAACTTATACAAAGTGTAAAAGCGCCATGTCGAATTCTCCGAATGACTGTGCTCGTGAACTGCTTGAAGTGATCCCAGAGGTCATGCAAATGATTCGTACCCAGGTGCGTAGCCAGCGTGGTCCGGATCTGTCTGTCCTCCAGATCCGCGTCTTGGCCTTTCTCGATGGCCACCCCGGTGCGCCCTTGTCCGCCGTAGCCGAGCATGTAGGGTTGACGCTGCCCTCGATGTCCACCCAGGTGACAGGTCTAGTAAAGCGTAATTTGCTCGAACGCGCCATTTCGCCAACGGATCGCCGCTATATCACCTTGACGCTAACCAGCGAGGGTCATGCGCGTCTTACGTCGGCATCGCATGGCGCTCAGGTCACCCTGGCCAAGACGTTAGCTCATCTTTCTAACGAGGAACGGGCTACTATCATCCAGGCATTACAGCTTTTGCGCGCAACTTTTTCCTCGGAAGAGATTATAACAGAAGAAATTATAACAGAAACGGAGAACGTAAATCATGGACGCCATTGAGCCACCGCGCGCCCCCAATATCCCCCCAGAAATTGTCCCGATCCGGGCGCGTCAATTTCGCATTCCAAAGAGTTTTTCGGCCATCCGCCATCGCAATTTTCGCCTTTATATGGGTGGTCAACTCGTCTCCTTGGTCGGCACTTGGATGCAGATCGTTGCGCAGGGGTGGCTGGTTTATCAACTCAGCCATTCCGAATTGGCACTGGGGCTTGTCGGGTTTGCATCGGCCATTCCAGCGTTGATCATCTCGCCCTGGGCAGGGGTAATCGTGGATCGAGTGCCCAAGCGTAAAATTTTGGTAGCTACCCAGGTGGGGGCTATGCTGCTGGCTTTTATTCTTTCGGCGATGAACTTTGCTGGCATTGTTCAGGTCTGGCACGTGATCATCTTAGCCGCGGGCTTGGGAGTGGTGAATGCCTTTGATGGGCCGGCCCGCCAGGCGTTTGTAGTGGAAATGGTCGGGCGCGAGGATCTGCCGAATGCCATTGCGATGAACTCGATGACCTTTAATAGCGCCCGCATCCTCGGTCCAGGGATTGGTGGCCTCCTGCTCGTCGCGTTCGGTTCAAGTTGGTGTTTTCTTTTGAATGGTCTCTCGTTTCTGGCTGTGATCGCCAGTCTCTTGGCGATGCAACTAACGCGATATGAGCACAAACCCTTGACACTTTCGCCGTGGAAACAGTTGACAAGTGGGTTGGCTTATGCAAAAAACACACCGGAATTACGCGGTCTATTGCTGATGGCGCTCTTTTTTAGTCTATTTGGCATCTCATACAGCACGGTTTTGCCCGCCTTTATCGACAAAGTGTTGCATCAAGGGGCCGGGGCGTTTGGTGTGATCAACGCCATGACGGGCGTCGGTGCGGTGGCCGGCGCCTTTGTGATCGCTCAATATGGCGACAGCGGACATCGCGGGAATTGGTTGGTCTGGTCATCGTTGCTCTTTCCGTTGGTATTGGCCGCCTTTGCCATCAATCATAATTATCCGGCGGCAATGGTGTTAGCCCTGTTGCTGGGCTTGGGTTTTATGCTCACCTTTACCCTGATCAATACCCTCCTCCAGACGCGCCTGGCCGACGAGATGCGCGGGCGTGTATTGAGTTTATACACCTTAACTTTCTACGGCTTCACCCCTTTTGGTAATCTATTGATCGGCTCACTCTCCGAGCGCTTGGGGCTCAGCACAGCGATTACGGCCAGCGCCGTGGCTTCGCTGGCCCTATCAGCGTTCGTCATCCTCAGCACCAAAGAATTGCGCCGTTTGGCCTAATCTTTACCCCAATCGCGAATTGCGCCGTTTGGCCTAATCTTTACCCCAATCGCCAGGTAGGGGACGGGCATGCCCGTCCCCTACCTGGCCTCAGTGTGTACCGGCGCCCCAGATCTGAACTAAGCGCGCGTCACGCCCGCAACCAGCGCGATACATAGCGTATTGGGTGGGACTCTTCAGATAAAATTTCTGATGGTAATCCTCGGCTGGGTAAAACGTCGTGGCCGCCACGATCTCGGTTACGATTGGCTGGGTAAAGCGGCCAGAATCGACCAGGGCCAGTTTGCTAGCCTCAGCCAATCGCTGTTGTTCAGCATCGTGATAGAAGATGGCCGAGCGATAGCTCGAACCACTATCACAGAATTGGCGATCCACGCTCACCGGATCGATGTCGTGCCAATACGCGTCTAACAGT
>JAPLGZ010000292.1 GCA_026389895.1 Chloroflexota bacterium
TGGCGGCTAACACGTCCATAAGTGGGCCGCAAGCCAGTGACTCCACAGCGCGCACAAGGCGAAATGATCGATCCCATCGTTTCCGTACCAATGGCAAAACCGACCAATCCCGCCGCCGTTGCCGCTGCCGAGCCCGCCGATGAGCCACTCGCACCCTGGGTTGTATCCCACGGATTCTTGGTTTGGCCGCCAAACCAGACGTCGTTCCAGGCCAATGACCCGGTGGTCAATTTGCCGAGCAAGACCGCGCCAGCCGCTTCCAATCGTTCTACAACGGTGGCGTCCCAATCGAAAACCTGATCTTTATAGGGCAAGGCGCCCCAAGTGGTCGGGATGCCCCGCACCGCCAGTAGATCCTTGGCGCCCCAGGGAATGCCGTGTAAGGGGCCCCGATAATGGCCACTCGCGATCTCCGCATCGGCGCGGGTGGCCTGAGCCAGGGCCAGTTCTTCGGTCAAAGTGACGACACATTGCAGTACCGGATCGTAACGTTTCAAACGGGTCAGATACATCTGCGTCAGTTCTAGCGCGGTCACCTGTCTGGCGGCCAGCAAGCGCGCCAGATCCGTCACTGGATAAAATGCGAGATCTTCTAGATTTTGCGGGCGTTCCAACGTGGTTGTCGTGGGCAAGGCGAGCGGTGATGGTGGTTGCACCGGCGGCGACTGCGTTAGGGTTGCCCGTCGTGGTTCAAATAAAAGCGCCGGCGCGCAGCTGTTCTCTAATGGGCGCGCCCGGATCTGTTCATATTCTGTCAATCGTTGATTTAAGCCTTCGACCATTAAGGCGCGTTCTTCGTCTGTGAACTGCAAGCCGATTACGGTCTCTGCTGCGGCCAGCGTATCGGTTGTAATGCTTGTTGCACGCGTGCGGCTGATTGTCATATTGGATGCCCCCTATAAAGCTCGAATAATCTCGCTAAGCCGTTGCTGAGAATCGATCAAGGCGGCGTCTGTGTCGCGCCCATAGCCGCCCGACTGGGGTAGACCCCCAATTTCGAGAATGGCCGGCCCCCGAAAGTTACCGTGCCGTAAAGCTTGGCAATAGGCGCCAAACTGGATGTTGCCCAGGCCGAGCGGCAGATGGTGATTCACTGCGGGCAGCGGCGTATCCGAGATATGCAACACGCTCATGCGCGGGATCAAGGCCAGAAACTGGGCCAGATGCTCGGGTGTTGTGTGATTAAAATCCCAAACGAACTGGAGACCAGGCACGGCCGTTAGCAGATCGGTGCAAGCATCGGGCGTGCCATATAAACCCAAACTTGGTTCGTTATGTTCAAACGCAAAGTGAAAACTGTGCTCCTGGGCCAAGGCCAGCGCGGCCATCGATTGGGGGATCAACTGTCGCTCCACCGCGCGGGTGGCCTCCTCGGGCATTGTCTGGATTGGTACGAGATGCCAATGCACAAAGTGACAGGGCAGGGTCGTGATGGCCGGCAAATTTGCTTGCAAGACTTCGAGTGGACTTGCGCCCAGTGCAGTTTGACCGCGCTCGTCAATGCGCACCACCATTTCCATCACAACCGTAAGCTTCGCCTGTTGCAGCGCCGCTGCGACGAACGGCAATGAATCGCCCAGCCGCGCCGCATCTAGCCCTTGTTCTGGGCCTGGCAACTGGATGGCCGCAAAGTGATGCACTTGGGCAAATTCGATCTCGCGGCGCACTGGTCGCCAATTACCCGGAAAGAGTCGCGCATTCATCCCGATCTGCATCATATTCCTTACCCTCTGCGCGTACAAATGAATAGGGTTTACGCAAAACAACAGCGATCTCACGCAAAGGCGCAAAGAAAAATCAGTACCTCGACGTAGACTTTGCGTCTTTGTATGCGTAAGTTTTGTTTAAGTACTTAAGCTGGGGTCCCAAAACGCAGCACATAGCCGTTGAGATCTTCAATGCTAAACTCACGCATACCC
This sequence comes from Chloroflexota bacterium, assembly GCA_026389895.1. Taxonomy (GTDB): domain Bacteria; phylum Chloroflexota; class Anaerolineae; order Caldilineales; family Caldilineaceae; genus JAPLGZ01. Next base: position 1,920 of record JAPLGZ010000292.1, read on the forward strand.
CAGGGTTGACTGGCCAGCGAGCGGTGAATGTGAACCCCGCTGGCGCAATAGGCCGCATATAGTTGCTCAATGCCCACCCCAACCATCAAATAGAGCTGGCCAACTGGTCTGGACGCGTTGGGGGTGTCTGCTAAGGTGAACTGAATTTGCACACCATGCACCGTCCATTCGCCGCGTGATACACCCGCATGACTAGGGGGGGCGCCATAGACAAAGTCCACGGTAAAGCCTAATTTCTCTTGATAATAAGTGAGTGTTGCTTCGATGTCGTTGACGGCGAGGATCGGCTGAACGTTATAGAATGAACAAACGGGCTCCAGCGGCGGCAAATTTTGCGGCCTGGCGGGCCACTCCTCAATTCGCATGCCGTAGACTTGGGTCATGTGGGAGGCGGGTTCATTGGCGAATTTTTGGAGGAATTGACCCTTGTTTGTAAAGCCTAATCTTTCCGCCAGTCGCCGCGAGGCCAGGTTCTGTTCATGGATCCACAACTCGACGCGTTCAATTGCTAACTGAGTAAAGCCGTAGGTGAGCGCGGCGTGGACGGCCTCGGTGGCATACCCTTTCCGCCAATGATCAGGATGCAGCATGTAACCAAAACCACTGCGGCCCACTGTATGATGATAGCCTGCAAAGCCAATGAGTGGTTGTTCACAGCCCTGTTCCTCACGGTTCAGGCAAATCGCCCACCAACAGCCCCCATGCTTGATCATGCCTGCTAATTCCGCCGCGGTTTCGCGCACTGTTGCATGCGGCAACGTGTGCCAGTAGCGCATCGCCATCGCATCCTGAAAAAGCGGATGCAAGGCCGTGGCATCGGCAACCGTGAGCGCACGCAACGTTAGCCGCGCGGTTTCAATTAACCCTGGTTCTAGCATACTAAATGCCTCGGCTTGGTTAGAGATCGACATCGCACCATTACCCCAGATTCTGGCCGCGCTGCCAGGCGACACCGGTGAGCAGCGAGCCGTACAGATCATCTTCCATCGGAATACGTAGCGCCTGCAATTCCTCGGGGTGCGGATCACGGTCTTGAAAGGTGACAAAGGGTAGATCTTCGATGACGGCCAGCGGGGTCTGTTCGCTACCCTCACCCATCACCAGGACCGCGGCCGTCGCTAGCGCATCCATCACATTGACTTTGGTCATCCGCAGCGTCCGCCCAAACAGATCCGGTGTGCCAATATAATCGTTGAGCGCCAAAAAGCCGCTGTGGGCAATCGCAACCCCAGCCACACCCAGGCGTAAAGGGGTGACATTGCTATCGGTAATGACCACGCCGACCTGCGCACACAAGAAACGCTGCTGCAAATAGCCACGCACTGCATTCGCTGTAGCTTGCGGCTCACGCGGCCATAGCACATGATAACCATCCCCATTCGACTCATCAATGCCCGCGCTGGGGATCAGCCGACCGTCTTTGATCGTCAGGCTGACATGATAGCGATTCGTCTCCGGCGGCAAAAAGTAATCGGCTTCTTGTTCGATTAAGGTCTGCTTATCAATGTCACCGAGCTTAACAATCCGACCCTGGCAGAAGGCCACGATTTTGGAGGTGATGGCCAGAATTGAGCCATTTTCAAAGGAAGGAAGGTAACCATCTAGAAACGTGAGGAGATCTTGATCTCTGTTGGTTACTTTATGGGTTTTAATTGCGTATATTTTCATAATTTAGAGTGAAAGAGACCCCTGCCTAACCCTCCCCAAACGAGGGCGGGAACCGATTGGTGGACAGACGAAACCGCTGATTTGATTCGACCAACGGGCTTCTCCCTGCAGGGGAGGGCGGGGAGAGGTGACTTTACGAAAAATCGGGCATGCCCTGGGCAACCCAATTCGTGGCTAATTGAACGGCTTCGTGGGCCGCTTGGTAACAAAATGTTTGAAACTCGTCGGTATAATGATATTCGAGCACTGCTTCGGCAAATTCGTCTTGATCGACGATGGTGGCGGCAGTGGGCGGGCGCAATACCACATCTAATTCATAATCAATATAGGAGAAATGCGTCGGTTCGATCTGCACAAGACTGTTAATATTGACATAGATTTCCTCAAGTGTACCATCGGCTGCGTAGACTTCCAGCAAGCTGTAGGGTTTATTTAACCAATAATAGGTGCGAACCGCCACTTTAGAAATCCAGCCGCCACGGCTATCTTCCACCCATTTGCCAATGGGCGATATCGTGACGATCAGATCATCCGCCATCGTTTCGATGATCGCCGGCCAGGTGCGATAACAGGCGCCATCTGACTTGTAAGCTTTTACCGCAATCGGATCACCCGCTTGCATGAGTTCCCTCTGTCGCGCGCAAATAGGGAATCATCTCTTCCTCAATATCCTTGCGTAACTCCATCAAGCGCAGCGCATAATTTTGCAAGGCTACATCGGCGGTCGATTCAGGCGCCCACGCGGGCACTTCAACCGGCTTGCCGTCACCGTCCACCGCGACAAAGATAATAATACAGTGCGTCGTCTTCGTAAATTGGCGATCTTTGGGATCCCCCGCCTGCACATCAACAGCAACGTGCATACTGGTCTTGCCCGTATAGATCAGTTTAGCTTGCACTTCGACAATATGCCCAATCAGCACCGGCTTATAAAAACGAATACCGCCTACATAGACGGTCACACAATAATGGCCGCTCCAGCCGACGGCGCACGTATAACCGGCTTGGTCGATCCATTTCATCACTGCCCCGCCATGGACTTTGCCGCCAAAGTTCACTTCCATGGGTTCGGCCAGAAAGCGCAAGGTGATCTCTCGTTCGCGTTTTGTCATCTCGGTTTGTCTTTGGTTGGTAAACTTGTAAAGTAACGCGGCCCCACCCTAGCCCTCCCCAGGGAGGGGACTGTCACGGGACAAACGAAGCAGTTCCTTCTGTCCACCCATCAGTCCCCTCCCTGGGGAGGGCTAGGGTGGGGCCGCGTGAAGTCTAATGCTCCCGCCCCTGCAAATGGTTATGCAAAGGCGTGTGCTGGTGATAGAGCCCATTTTGGTGCATCCGTTGATGGAGCCGATTGTGGGCTGTTTCTATGCTGGCGCGCATCTGTTTGAAGCGCAATGCTTCGGGCCGTGGTGCTAGCGTGTCGATATAGGCCAGCGCGCCTTCGATCTGCGAGAGCACTGCGCCGGCATCTTTCTGCGAAAAGAGCGGTTTGTCTTCAACCAAAATTTGGACTGCACTTGTATGCGCGGCGATTTCACCATGCTTGCCCTTGTAACTACCGCGCACACGCAATGCCACCCAGGTTGATTCGTTGATGCGCAGGGCGATGTCGCCTTCCGCCGCCAACTCTTTATTGACATTCACCTGATCGGCCACCAAGCCGCCCACCACCACTTCGACCTGATCAATAGGTACACTGACCGATTCAACTTTCCAAGTCACGTTTACGGTGCCACCAGTGGCCGGCAGCTGAATTTTGCCGCCAGGTGACATGCCATCCACCATCAGCGAGGCCAGTGGGCCAACCGTGACAAAGGTATTGCCGGCCTTCACGGCTGTCATCCAATTTTCATAGGAGAAGGGCCGATCGCCCAGGTGTGTATAAGTGCGCATCCCGCCCAACAACCAGGCTTGGCCCATCTTGTCCGAGCCGCCGACCACCGGCACTTGATAGCCCAAGTTGAGATAGCGATACCAGTCAGCGAGGCCATAAGGACTGATCTGGCTATCAAACGGGTTGAAACTCATCATTTCGATGCCGTGGATCAGGCCGAGCACGATGTCGGCGGCGCGCTCCAATTGCGGATTCGGCGCATGGGGCATGACTACCAATCCGCCTTGGTCGATACAGCGTTGCGCCCATTCCGCCATGCTCACTTCCAATGGATCACCAATCGCCGATTCGGAAGGACCACCCGTGCAAAGCGGGTGGATCATGTTGCCTGCATACCCAAGCAGCGAAATATGACCAAGCACCTGCATACGATTTTCTGTGCCCACCCGCACCAGGTATTCGCCGTCACCGCCAAACTCCTTCGCCCCCAACGTGCTCCTGCCGTCAAAATCGCTCACGTTGCTAAACATCTCGCCCCACTGGCTGGCCAGCAGGTTGACTACATGGACCCCCTCGGCTTGCCCTTCGAGCAAAGCGGTGGTTGGGCTAAGGAAATGGACATGCGTATCGGCTGTCACCCACCCTTGCTCACGCCAATGCAACACTTTCTCCAACTCAAACGTGATCTCATTGGTTTCGGGCGTCACGGTAAAGCGGGTGCGAATTGGGGTTACTTCATAGCCGCGCGTGATCTCGACATAGACCTCGCCCAGTGGCAGATCGACGATACATTCGCCGCGGATATAGGCATACTGGTTCAAGCTGTTGACAAACTCGCCATAATTATCTTCAAACCAAAACGGGTTCACCTTGCGATGATTGCCGCGCGGTGGCAGATACTCACCCGCTTGCCCATGCAGGTGAATCCGCACGGACGCTGGCTGGCGTGAATCCTGTTCCACGACGCGTATCGTAACAGGGCGCCAGGCTGGATTCACCAGGATCACATTTTCGCCGGACTGGGGCGCCAGATCATAAACAAACTGCGTGTCTGGCCCTGTTCCCACATACAATTTTGCTTGCGGGTGAGCCGTATATTCAATGAGCACTGCCTTTTCCGCTTTGACTGGTTGCACATTCGGCTCTGATCCCAGCCAGCGCACCGGATCGTAGTCAAGCGCCGCTCGCGCCGAGATCACAACGCCCAGGTCAATTGCGACATCTTCCAATTCACCTAATTTGTTGAGTTTACAATTTTCCGGCAAAGTCAGCCGTACCTTTTGGCGGACGCCGGGGCGCAGCGGATGTTCGATCACGTTGGTGGTTGTGATGCCATAGACCACCGCCCGCTCTTTTTGGGGTGTACAAATAATTTGGCGAATTGGTTTGTCTGGCTGGGGATTGGGCAGCGCATAGAGCCAGAGATTATTGCCCCCCCGGCCCGAACTGTGGCGCGTCTCGCCCTCGCCATAGCGATTTTGTGGTATACGTCCCAAAATCTGCTCTTCGGTTGCGGTGGGAAAGACCCCTTCTTGCGTGGCCGGCACTGCGGCAAAAGGGCTAGCCCCCCAACGAATATGCCCTTGTTGAATGGCAAAGCGCCGCAGAATTGGTGTGCTATGCTGGCTACCATCGGCATAGGTCAGCGTATAGTCGGCCACCCAATCGCCCAATTCGTTGCCGTCTACGGTGTCATCGGCGAAATTATCCTGATAATTCGTCTTGCGATCTTCTACGGCATGCAGGAAAAGCACGTAGGTAGCCTGGAGATTATCCACATCAATCACCACTGGCTGCTTGTCCAGCAAAATGATATTCGCTTCATCGGGCGCACCCAAGCGAAACGGGATCCCATGAAAACTCTGCGTGCCTGTGATGCTGGTCAAATCGACAGGCGGCAAAAGTTCAGCCGGCAAGGTCTGCCGGTCGCAATTGAAAAGTTTGGTAAGTAAAAGTGGTGTAAAATAAGAAGAGGCTGGGACTTTCATGTCAATAATCTCCTCGTTTAGGTTGAATGGAAATTATCTACATGATACCGCATTGCAGATGGTTAAACAATCGCGCGGTTTGGTGGACAGGGATTGGCCGAGGAGTGGTTGTAAGTGGTAGCGGATGAATGATCAGAAAGATCAACGCTAAGCGTTAATCTTTCTGATCATTCTTTCTGATCATGAGGTAGGATGCATGGTTCAAGCGCACCTATTGCGCTTGTATCCTGATCGTTTGCCTACAATAGCAGACGGTTGTTGTGCAACAGCGTTTGAGCGCGCATCTTTAGGGTGCTTAATTTAAATGGCTTGGTGATATAGCCATCCGCCCCAAGTTGAAATGCGCGGGCGGCATAATCCAGGCTATTTAATGCCGTGAGCATAATGACTGGAATTTCTGAATGTTCACGAATGGCTGTACAGACAGCAAGCCCATCCATGCGCGGCAACAGGATATCCAAAAAGACCAGATCGACGGAATAGTGTCTTACGAATTCCACCGCTTTGGGGCCATTATCGGTGAGCAGCACATTATAGCCTAGCGTTCTGAAGTATAAACCGATCAGTTCGCGAATTGGCTGTTCGTCGTCGACAATTAAAATCGTGTAATTGCCTGGGTTGTCCTGCTGTGTGGTGGGTGGGCGCGCAATCGCATGCGGATAAAGGTCTGATTTGGAGATCTCGTGTAAATTTTGCGCATCTACTTTTTTCATTGCATGGCCTCGATGGTTGTCTCAAATCGATAATGGTGAGATAGTGAACATTGTGTGAATTATTTGTAAAATTGATGGTAAGCGCGCAGGCACCTGCTGTCGGCATAAAGGCTCACGCGCTCTATACTGATTGCCCATTCTTTATTCTTTTGTTTATTAGTTTGAACCGTAGCTGTTTCTAGACGCCAAGCGTTGGTATGATGAACGTAAGAGGCAGATAGCTGATTTTATCGGATAAACGCCGAAAAATCGCCGAATTATTTGTTATGAATGATATAGAATTTGCCATTTATCAGGCCATCAGTTCGCCAGAATTGAACTTGTCGATAAACAACCGGTAGCAGGCATGAGCAGAGCCCACACCGCGGTGTGGGCTCTGCTCATGCCGATGCTTTTATATTGGCTGGTGGCTGCAAAAAACTAGGGAATATCGAGGGTCACTTTATGGGGTTTTGACGGTGTTGATCAAAGGCAGGAAGATAAACTGCCTGGGTTGCGGCTCGACAACCGGATCCAATGCCGTCGGCATCTGCACCACGACGAGAAAGCTGGCGGTCGTAACGCCACCGTTATTATTGCCAATCGTTACGTGAACGTTGTAGGCGCCAGGCTCTTGATAGGTATGGCGTTGGGGGGGTAATGTCCCAGAAGCGGCCATGCTAAAGCGCGTGGTGCCACTGCCATCATCCCAGGCCACGCTAACCATCCACGGACCAACGGCGCCAGGATCGACAAATGTACCGAGCGCAAAAATCTGTTCAAGATCTTTTGTTGCCGTCTGGGCCGTAGATGCGTTGAGGCTAAGGTTGCTGTCGATTTGGAGCAAGCGCGCAACACTGGGCAGGCCATTGGTAAAAATGGTAAGCATCGCCGGGCCGCTGGGCAGATTGGTGACCGGCTGCGAAGAAAAACTAACGTTGGACCAAGGCCGGGCGGGATCCGGCTGCAACCACTGCCATTGCTCATTATCCAACCGGCGCAATTGCACCAACGGATAGTTAGTGGCTGAACTGTTGAGGGCGCCACTCGAAGCTTCCGAAAGCCCCTGGAATTGGTCGCCACTTAGTGACAAAGGCGTTCCAAGGGTCAACGACATCGGCGCCAGCGTGATCACCGGGCGCCAGCTTTCGGCGAAACCCAAACTTGGATCATATAGTTCGGCGTTGTTGAGAAAGCCAGCTTGATTTTGGCCCCCTACGATCAGGATTTTGCCTGTGGGCAACAGCGTGGCTGTATGGTTGGTGCGCGTCGTCACCAGGGGCGATGTTGGGGTCCAGCGACCGGTCGCCGGATCATATAGTTCGGCGTCGTTTAACGCGCCACCTTGGTTTTCGCCGCCACCTACCCAGACCTGGCCATTGGCTAAGAGCACGGCTGTATGGCCGCTGCGTGCGCCGTGCAGCGCGCCTGTGGCAACCCAACTGCCTGTGGCTGGATCGTATAGTTCGCTGCTGTTTAGAACGTCATTGGCGCTCCGCCCGCCGGTTACCAGAATTTTCCCATTTGGGAGTAAGGTGGCCGTCTGCTGGGTGCGGGCTAACTGGAGTGCACCCGTGGTTGTCCAGAGGTTGCTGGTCAGATCATAAAGCTCGGCGGCGGCTAACGCACCGGTTTGGTTTTCGCCACCCACGACCAATACTTGGCCGTTGGGCAGCAAGGTGGCGGTATGGTCGGTGCGCGCTACCCTCAATCCGCCAGCAGTTGTCCATTGATGGGTTGTCGTATCATAGATTTCGACACTGGTCAGGAACCCCGTTTGATTCTCGCCACCGGTCACCAACAACTGGCGATTGGGGAGTAGCGTAGCGGTGTGCCCGTGACGCGCCGTCTGGAGTGCGCTCGTTTCCGTAAAGATCGCGCGGGTATGATCATAAAGTGCGCTACTACTCAGGAAACCTGCCTGGCCTACGCCGCCAACCACAAGCAGATCACCATTGGGGAGCAGGGTGGTCGTCTGATCGAAACGGGCCAAAGCAAGCGGGCCGGTCGGGGCAAAGATCGCTTGATTGGCGTCATAAAGCTCCGCGTCGCTCAGTGGACCAGTTGTATTCTGGCCTCCGACGATCAACGTTTGGCCACTGGGTAGCAAGGTGGCTGTATGGCGACTACCCGCGGTGAGGCGTGATCCGGTCGCGCTTGATAGCCCGCGTGTTGGCTCATAGAGTTCACTGCTGTTCAGGGAATTGGACTGATTATCATAGCCGCCCGCTGCAATCAGAATCTCGCCGCTGGGCAGTAAGGTGGCTGTGTGATAGGCCCGCGCAATGTTTAGGGGCGCGGCGGCTGTCCAGAGTCCACTGTCTGGATCATAAAGTTCACTGCTCGCTAAATAGCGCTCGGCGTCATTATAACCGCCGGCCATCAGCACGGTGCCATCTGGCAGCAACGAGGCAGATTGGTCAAGGCGTGCGGTGGTCATGGAACCTGTTATTGTCCAGACTCGGGTGGCGGGGTTGTAAAGTTCGGCGCTGGTCAAATAGCCGTCGGTGAAACTAACGCCCCCGGCGACGAGAACATTGCCGTTTGGCAACAACGTGGCTGTATGATAGGCGCGGCCCGTATTGAGCCCGCCGGTGAATGTCCATGCGCCGGTGGTCGGGCTATAAATTTCGGTGCTGGTGAGATAAGCGCCGGCCACAATCACGCTGCCATCTTTGAGCAACGTTGTGGTGTGAGCCAGGCGTGCGGTCGTAAGCGCGCCAGTTGCGCGCCAAACTCCTGTGTTTGGATTGTATAATTCAGCGCTGGTGAGGAGATCATTTTTGCCAAAACCACCGACGACAAGGACCTCGCCATTCTGTAGCAACGTGGCCGTGTGATAGGCGCGGGCCGTATTGAGCGACCCGGTGAGCGTCCAGACGCCAGTGCTAGGATCATACAGTTCCGCACTGTTCAAATAGCGAAAGAGGAACGCATCCGGTCCAAAAGGTGTTTGCTGGGGCGTAGCAGCCTGGCTGGCGCGCAACTGGCTGGCACAAGTTGTATCGCAACTTCTACCGCCGGTGACAAGCACTTTGCCCGTGGGCAACAACGTCGCCGTATGCCGTTCACGGGCTGTATTCAATGACCCCGTAGGCGTCCAAACGCCGGTCGCCGGATCATAAAGTTCGGCGTTGATCAGGGCTTTTTCACAAAAAATGTCACTGCAACCGCCAGCAATGAGAACTTTCCCATTGGGCAGCAAGGTGGCCGTGTGCCAATAACGTGCGGCTTGGAGCGAACCAGTGATGACCCAAGTTGGCGTTTGGGCCTGTGCTATCTGAACACTTGCCCATGTTAAAGCCAGAACGGCGCATAAACCAATCAAGGTCTGTCCGAGGCGGTCTTTACCTTCCAAGATGCTTTTGAGCATTGTTGCTCCTTAACTCTATTCAAGCGGTCGTGAATTGCTCGACATATAACAATTCGATTAACCAACGTAAAGGCAAGTCTAATCTAGTTTGGAAAGTGCGTCCAACGTAGGCACAAAAAAATCATCGCCAGCATTGTTCATGCTGGCGATGATTACGCCTATCTGAATTCAGAAAGTATCGTGGTCGAAGGCACTCACCTGTGAACATGGCTAACTCGTCATGCTCACAGGTGGGGACCAAGTTAAGGTCCGTCTATGCGATCATCCGTTAATCAACTTGGGCTAAGTGATGATCGCGGTATGGTTGCCTTACTGCTTGGTGATCTTCGTGCCATCTGGCCCTACAACCCACCACACATCGCCGACCGCCTGGCCAGTCTCATCATGTGGGTTGACGTCTTTGATGTAATAATAGAGCGGCATCCCATTGATCGCCACTTGATAGGTGCCATCGGTGCCCGTGATAATGCTGAATGTGCCTGTCACCCCATCGGCGACCACTTTCGTGTCTTCATCTGGCACTGTAAGCAGCGGCCAGTTTTTGACACAACCACCGGAGCAATTGCTCTTGTTCGGTTCGTCTTTGTCAAACATATAGAGGGTCATGCCCTTGTCGTCGGTCAAGATCGGGCCGAGGGTTGGGCTTTCGTACACCAACAGCGTGATCTCGCCTGTGCCGGTCGCTTCTTCAGTGCCGGTCATCTCTTCGGTGCCGGTCATCTCTTCAGTGCCGGTCATTTCTTCAGTGCCAGTCATCTCTTCGGTGCCGGTCATTGCTTCGGTCGAGGTCATTGTCTCGGTCGTGGTCATGGCCTCACTCGCGGCTGGTGTATCCGTCGGTGCGGCCGCTGGCGCTGTGGCTGGCTGAATTGGGGTACAGCCAGCGAGCAATACTAATAACCCGACAAGCAAGCTCAGGCCGAGGAATTTGCCGAGGGGTTTGAAGAATGAATGTCTTGCCATCTTGGTCTCCTTTACATTTTGAAACAACAGGGTTGAATAAAATATGTATCCTACAAGTATTCCACCGGGGGATGATGGAAAACGAATGGAGGCGATTATCCCCGACTGCCTGCGACGGAGAATTCTGTCGTCAACTCGGCAGCCGATTGATCTGATGATGCGTGAACCCTATGCCCGGTTCATCTGTCTTATATTAGGTAACGTCTGAAGCGCTACGAATAGATTGGTTATTCATGAATTCTTGATAATCTAGCGCGAGGATGAGGAAATTGGTTTCGGGCATGGCTAGTGTTAGTGGCGCGGAAAATAGGAATAGTCGGCCAAACAAGCGAAGCAAGTCCGTCACCGCGATTATGATGGTGGTCTTTGTACTTGCCGACAATTGGGCAAAACTTTTTGGGAACGCTATAATCAAAAGCCAATACCCTAATTGAACCAGGAAAGCGCCCGCAGTGATGAAGATAGAAGCAACTCGGCGGTTTGTCTGCCTAGCCAGCCACCGCCTTGCTGACCATGCCCTTGCTCACTTAATTTAGCCGACTTCCCATTTTGACAAGACCAATGGCAAGCATTACAATGCCAGATAGTTGGTTAGCCAATAAAGAAAGTGGTTATAACAAAGTGACACCGATTGAAGCAAGTGTAAGTTTTCGCATGGCCTTGGCCTGTCGCGCCCATCGAAATTTAGCCGTAGCGAGTCTTGCCCCGTTTGGTCTGTACGTAGGTCAAGAACTCATCCTAGCCCAGCTTTGGTCTGAAGAAGGCGTCACCCAATCCTGTCTGGCGGGGCGGGTGGGGATTGATTTGTCAACGATGACAAAAGCCCTACAACGGATGGAACGCTATGGGTTGATTGAACGGCGGAGTGACACGGAGGATATTCGGGCTACTCGTGTCTTTTTAACCGAGCAAGGACGCGCTTTACAACCGCAAATTACGGCAATGTGGCACGAGTTAGAGGAACGTACGCTGGCCGGATTCACGGGGGATGAACGCGCTTTTTTGGCCAAGTTGCTGCAGCGTGTAGAGCAGAATCTCACTTGATTTTACAATACTTGGTCGACCAAGTATAATGCGGACAGGTAACACCTGCCCCATACCCTGATAAACTTACTTTTTTTTGCAACATACTTGGCTAACCAAGTATGTTGCAAGTGTGAAACGCGTTTGAGTGCTCCTAGAGTTACCGATTCTTACTGCAAACAAGGAGAGTTTCTATGAGTGAAGAAAAACAAGAGCAATGGATTACGATCACACCGAATGGTCCTTATGTAGTGACGGGCGGCGTCCCGCTGACAACACGTTACCCAGCGATGAGTACATACGGTGAACCACTGGCTTGGGACCCAGTTGGTGCGGAGGAAACAACTAGCCAGGTGCAAGCGAAATATGCGCTCTGCCGGTGTGGGCAGTCAGGCAATAAGCCCTATTGCGACGGCACCCATGCACGCGTTGGTTTTGATGGTACTGTCACCGCCGGCCGCCAACCGAGCGCCACGCGGCGAGAGCGCTATGAGGCCGATGGTTTGGTAATGACCGATGAGCCTGGTTTGTGTGTCCATGCCGGCTTTTGCGGAACGCGCTTTACCAACGTCTGGGAGATGATCAAACGGAACAAAGATCCAGAAGTGCGCGCCCGGCTCCTCGAAATGGTAAAGAATTGCCCATCGGGGCGGTTGGAAGTAACCCTAGCCGAAGCAAGTGCGCCCGTAGAGCCTGCATTTACGCCTTCGATTGCCACCATGCCTGATGGCCCGCTTTGGGTGCGTGGCGGGATTACAGTGCAAACAATCGATGGTGTAGCCTACGAAATTCGCAACCGAGTTACGCTCTGTCGGTGTGGGCAATCGCACAATAAACCGTTCTGTGATGGTACACATGTCGAGGCAGGGTTTAAAACGGCTGAACTATAATTTCTAACTATCGCATCATTTAAACAGGGCGCAACCTTCCCCTGGGAAACAGGCTGAGCTTGTCTCCTGTTTAAGCAACCTATCGAAAAGGAGATACCATGACCACAATTATACAATCGACCAAACCTGCTATGGGCGCAATCTGGCGCAATGGCTTGCTTGCGGCGGGCGTAGCCGCTGTTGGCAACACGATCCTCTATGTTATCGGCTCGGCGACCGGCAACATGCCGGCGATTATGACACCGATGGGGCAACCTCTTACCCTGTTTCCGGTCTTACTGATGTCAATCGTGCCGCTGCTGCTAGCGACGTTAGCCTACGCCATCCTCACCCGCCTTACCGCCACCCGGGCCAATCTGATCTTTCGCCTTGTGGCGGCCTTGGTCTTTATTGGCTTCTTGTTTGGGCCGGTGCAACTGCCCGGCGCACCACTGGGAATGATTATTCTGCTTGAATGCATGCATGTCGTGGCCGCTGGCTCGATCCTTTACTTCTTGACTCGTTCATAATGCCCTTCAGCCAATCCGCTAATATAAGCCGACCTTGGCGGATTGGCTGAACTACTTTAACTTACTATCTGTTTTTTTTGTGAATTACTTGGCTAGCCAATCTTATTAAAGACAATCATAACTGGTCTACTTTTTTACCCAAAATACTTTTCAATAAGGAGCAAAGAACATGGAAAAATTTACCCCACAAAACGCCGCAATTCTCTTGATTGACCACCAAGACATGACGGTAAGCTGGATCAAGAGCTTGCCCAAAGAAGTCGTGATCGCCAACGTCCGTATGTTAGCGCGCTTGGGTGCCGAGTTGAATATCCCGCATCTTGTCACCAGTACAATGGAAGACAACATTGGCACGAACATCCAAGACATTCAAGCAACCGCCCCAACCGCCTATGCCCAGCGCATCAAACGTGGTGGGACACTCAACTGCTTCTTGGATGAAAACTTCCGCGCCGCCGTAAAAGCGTTGGGGCGCAAGAACTTGATTATGGCGGGCTTGACAACCGATATTTGTCTGTATCACAGCGCGGTCGGCGCAAACGAGGAAGGCTATACTGTCCAAGTCGTGGCGGATGCATGTGGCAGCATGTCGGCCTTGGCGGACCAATTGACCTACGATCGGCTCCGCCAAGCAGGCGTTGTGATCACAGGCGGCAATCAAGTGTTGACCGAACTCTACCAGGATTTCGGCACTGAAGCAGGGCAGCAGGCTATGCAAATCAATCTACAAGAGATTGTAAGCAAACTCAACGGGTAAAGGCCCCGCATAACGCGCCAGGGGTGAGGGTTATGGACACAACCAACAAGCTAGATAACCAAGCAAAAACACCGCGTTGGAAAACGTTAATTCTGCTTTGCCTCGCGGTATACCCAACGATCAACTTGGTGGGTCTTTTATTCAGCCCACTCGTGAGCGGCTGGCCGATATGGCTTGCTACGCTGCTCACTTTACCAATCACAATGGTGATTGTGAGCTACGCGATTTTGCCATTGCTCACGCGCTTACTTGCGCGCTGGTTAAACAGCTGACGGGTAGCTTTGGCGCTCGCAATATAATTCAAGGGTCGGCAACACGTTGCCGACCCTTGAATTATTCCCCTGTGGGCCTTGTTACCTGTTGGGCCAGCACATGCTTGGGGCATACCCCAAACCAGGCATCTGATTGACACACCCCAACGAGTGAGATAAGATATATTGGATAGAGTGGGTAATCTAGCATGGCAATATTCACTGATAGCGTGGTTAATGGCACATCTTGATCTATCATTTTTGGGCGCTTTGCAGGCGCGTTTAGACGGCAAACCGTTAAACGAGTTACGTTCGGGCCGTGTCCAGAATTTGCTGGCCTATTTGGTATTGGAGATGGCGCA
>JAPLGZ010000485.1 GCA_026389895.1 Chloroflexota bacterium
ATCGTCGATGGTTATCTGTTAGTTCAAACCGACTTCCCCGATGAATTCCACGAAGGCATCTGCCGCCAGATCGACGCCGTTTTCGAAAAAGATGGCAACCCCGGCGATGCTATTCTGGACAAAGTGCCCGATCTACACCAAATTTATCAAGATCCCTATGTGCGCGGCGCGCTCACGAGCATATTGGGGCCCGATTACGCCATGAACAGCCACCGGCATTGTCACTACACGACATCGGGCCACCCCGGCGGGCATTGGCATCAGGATAGCACCAACGTGCGCCACCACCACATTGAACAATTGCTGGGCATGTATTATCCGCAGGATGTAGTTGAGGCGATGGGGCCAACGATGATCTTGCCAGGCACGCAGTATCACAACACGCCATCGACGTATATGGCCAGCTACATGAATTTCAAGTCGCAAATTGCGCTCAATGTGAAGGCCGGCACGGTGGCTATCACCCATTATGATATCTGGCACGCCTGGATGCCCAACTACAGCGGGCGCGCCCGGCGTATGCTCAAATTCTTGTTTAACCGCGTCACAGCGCCGACGACAACGCCCAGTTGGAATGCCGCGCCAGATTACAAATTTAGGCCCAACCCATTCAGCCTGCCAATTGAGTCTCAATCCGATGCCTACAAGCATAGTCGGATGTGGCGCAACGTTTGGGATTGGTTGCACGGCGTCTCACAAGCCGATTCCGATAAGGGCTGAGGCCGAGGGATTAGGGATTTAACAGCGAACAATCTCTAATCCCTCGAATATACAACTTATTTGCTCCTCATTGCGTAATTGCTAAAGCACCCCACCCGCGCCCAGTGGGCTCCCGCTCCCCAAACGAGGGAGGGAACTGTCACGGGAATGCCAATGATTTGTGGACAGAACATTTCACTTCGTCTGCCCCTGATCAGTTCCCTCCCTTACCAGGGGAGGGTTAGGGTGGGGTGCCTTGGTAATTACCTCAATTCTAAGAGAAAATCAGCATGAAAATTCAACGAATCCAACTCTTTCCCATCGCTAGCCCCCGCCAGACCGGCATTGCCAACCAACATGTGATCGTCAAATTAGAGACCGCCGACGGAGCCATTGGTTGGGGCGAAATGAGTGACCTGTCGCACGTGCCGATGTACCAGTTCGACTTGCCCGAATTAGAACGCATGTTGAACGAGTTACTGCGCGGCAAAGATCCGCGTAACCTGGTCAAGATCGAAGATGATCTGATCCGTTTTTATCCCGACGAAGGGCACATGTACAGCCGTTCTGGCCTGGTGCGCCAAGGCGTCGATTTGGCGCTGCACGATCTGCTCGGGCGCGTGGATAATGTGCCAGTCTATACGTTGTTAGGCGGCAAATTGCGTGACCGCATGCGCGTCTGCTATCCAATTTTTCGCATGCGCTCCGTCGAAGAAGTCGGCCCCAATCTGGATCGCGTGGAAGAGAAGCTGCAACTCGGCTTTGACCTGATCCGCGTCTATGTCGGCGCAAATTTAGAGGCTGACGAGCTTTTCCTGGGCCAATTCACCGACCGGTTTAAGGGCCGCGTGACGATCAAATCGCTCGACTTCTCGAATCTGCTGGACTGGCGCCGCACGGCAATGGCCGTCGAACGCTTTGACGAGCTGTGCGACTATATGCTCATTGAAAGCGCGGCCCCGCGCAATGACATCGAAGGCTTGACTCAATTTCGCCGCCGCAGCCGGCGTCCCAGTTCGGAACACGTGCTGCACATCCATCACGGCTGGCAATTGCTGGCCGCCGGTGCGGTCGATATTCTCAACGTTTCACCTTATCTGCTCGGCGGTTTACGCGCCAGTTTGCGCTTGATTGCCCTGGCCGAAGCGGCGCGGGCCAGTGTCTTGATCGGCACGACCCAGGAACTCAACCTAGGCACGGCGGCAGTCGCCCATCTGGCCGCGGCGGCGCGCATTCTCGATTACCCAGGGGACAATACTGGTCCACAACTCTATATGGCCGACACGGTCAAAACACCGGTACAGTACGAAAATAGTCACTTGATCGTGCCAGAAGGGCCAGGATTGGGCATCGAGATTGATGAAGAGAAATTAAAAGAGATGACGACCAATGCCCAATGGACCTTTGGCGTCGATCTGGCTGGCGTGCTGGATCGCACATCCGCCACCCGACCGTCGGCGAAATAGTCTTTTCGACGCGGCCTTTTGTCAGGGGTGGAAAAGGTTAGATTCACAATACACACAAGCGATCAAAAACCATTTTCAGAAAGGGCTTGCCATGCAACGACTGACCCGCAACCAGATCGTCTATAGCTTGGACAAACAATATCCGCCAGCCATCGAAATTGATCCGGGCGAAACGTTGCTGCTAGAAACCTACGACGCGCGCACGGGCACGATCCACTCGTCGGCAGATTTGCTGGATCATCCCCATCCAGTCGGCGCCAACCCAGCCACGGGACCGATCTATGTGCGTGGCGCGCAACCGGGCGATAGTTTGGCCGTGGAGATCTTGCAGATTGATCTGGCCGACGAAGGGTTCTTGGCGGTCAAAGCACATATTGGTCTGCTGGCTAAACAGGCGCAACGTTTTGAAACACGCATGATCCCGATCCGCGACAACCAAGTCATCTTCAGCGACCGCATTCGCTTTCCGGTGCGCCCGATGGTCGGCGTGATCGGCACCGCACCGGCTGGTGATGGCGTCCCGACGGGTGACGCCGGCGCGCATGGCGGTAATATGGACAATCGTTATATCCGACCTGGCACAACAATCTATTTACCCGTGCAAGTGCCCGGCGCCTTGCTGGGGATTGGCGACGTTCACGCGTCGATGGGCGATGGCGAAATTACGATGGTTGGGCTAGAAATTTGCGCTGAGGTGACCGTGCGCGTCAATTTACTCAAAGGGACGCCCTGCCGCCGGCCCTGGCTCGAAACAGCCGATGATTGGGTGACGACAGGCGACGACAACGATCCAGCGCACGCCTGCCGGATCGCGGCGGAAGAGATGATCGACTTGTTGCAAAACAAATTGGATCTCTCATTTGAAGAAGCTTACATGTTGATGAGCGCGCGTGGCGATGTGCAGATCTGCCAGATGTGTGAGCCAGGAACAGTGGCGACCACGGCGCGGGCGGTTTTCCCTCGGCTGTAAAATTGTAACGCAGCGACGCGGCGGTGCAAAGAATTGTATGGATTCTCTCTGCGCCTCCGCGTCGCTGCGTTGAGTTCTTGTTTTTTAATGTTGTGCCATCGATTGAGGCTCCCATGATTGAACCTGAAACACCTATCACCAAAGAGACGACCAATGTCGATAAGTTGCGCGGGCTGCCGTGGAGCATTGCCGGAGATACGGGCAACACGATCTTCGCGCAGTTGATCTTTTTTGGCTCGGTCTTTATCCTTTTTTTGGATAAATTGGGGCTGAATAAGACGGAAATCGGCTCGTTACTTTCGCTGATCCCCTTTTGCGGCTTGGTGGCGCTCTTTATTGCGCCGGCCACGGCGCGTTTTGGTTATAAGCGCACTTTTGTCGCCTTTTTTGGCATCCGCAAAATTGTCACGGCTTTTTTGTTATTGACCCCTTGGGTAACCGCCGCGTTTGGGGCGCAGGTAGCGTTATGGTTTGTCGCCGCCATTACCGCTGGTTTCGCTTTATGTAAAGCAATTGCCGACACCGCCGCCTATCCCTGGGTGCAAGAATATATTCCCGATAGCGTGCGCGGCAAATATTATGCGAGCAGCAATCTCTTTACCACGATTGCCGCTTTTCTAACCGTTACGATTGCCGGCGCGGTGATCAGCCGCATGTCGGGCTTGACCGGTTTTATGCTCTTGATCGTCGTTGGCCTTGTCGCCGGTTTTGTCTCAGTCTGGTCTTATGCCCACGTACCGGGCGGCGCACCCCGCCAGGCCGCGGGCACGGATCTCAAAAAGATGTTGGACGTGGCGCGCGATCCCAACTTCCTGCGCTATATGATCGGCGTCAGCTTGATTGTGATGGCCTTCGTACCGTTGCTCTCCTTCTTGCCGCTCTTTATGCGCGAGCAGGTGGGCTTAAGCGACGGCAACGTAGTGCTCTTGCAGACAGGCAACTTGCTTGGTGGTCTGGTCGCTGGCTATTTGTGGGGCTGGGCATCCGACCGGTATGGCAGCAAACCGGTGATGATGATTGGCTTGAGCATTCGTCTGTTGCTGCCCATCTTCTGGTTTCTGATGCCGCGTCACGCCGAGTGGAGCCTTTATATTGCGCTTGGCATTGCCATCTTGCAGGGCATTGGCGACTTAGGCTGGGTGATCGGCTCGGCGCGGCTGCTCTTTGTCAGCGTGGTGCCGGCGGATAAGAATAAGAGTATGGAGTATATGGCGCTCTACTATGCTTGGATCGGCATTATCAGCGGTCTGAGCCAGTTGGTGGGCGGCTTTATCTTGGATTTGACGAAAAATATCCAAGGCCACTTCTGGATATTCAGCATCGACCCCTATACAATTTTAATGGTCTCCGCCTTTTTATTGACCGCGATCAGTATTCTGCTCTTTCGTCAGGTGCGCGGTGACAGCCCGGTCAGTGTCGGCCAGTTTGCCAATCTCTTTTTGCGTGGCAACCCGTTTCGCGCCCTAGAAGCCGTCATTCGTTACAACATGGCGCGCGATGAGCGCTCGGTGATCTTCATGACCGAGCGGATGGGGCAGACGCAGAGCCATCTGGCCGTTGATGAATTATTAGATGCGTTGCGCGATCCGCGCTTTCAGGTGCGCTACGAGGCGATTGTGTCGATTGCCCGCATGCGGCCAGACCCACGCTTGACAGCAGCCTTGATCAAGGTCATGCGCGGTAAATCACCGGCCCTCAGTGTTATCGCCGCCTGGGCATTGGGCAGAACCGGCGATCCCGCAGCGATTGAGCCATTGCGCGAAGGGCTCAACGCGCGCTATATTTCGATCCAGTCGCACTGTGCGCGGGCCTTAGCGACCTTGGGGGATCGCGAAATGATTCCGGTGCTTATGCAGCGGCTGGCCGTAGAGAAGGATTATGGCCAGCAAATTGCCTTTGCATCCTCTTTGGGCAAGCTCGGGGCCAGCGAAGCCACGCCGGCACTACTTGATCTGCTGCGCCCGGCCGATGATGAAAGCACGCAGATGGAGTTGGCCTTAGCGGTGGCGCGCACCGTGGGATCGGAACATTATTTCATCCAATTGTTGCGCCAAGCGCGTACTGAACCGGGCACAGCCTTTGCCCAAGCATTAGGGGCGTTACGCCGCAAGCTCGCCAAAATCGCCACCCGCAACCAAGCCACCACCAGCACGATTGAAGCCGCCACCGACGCCTTTGCGAAAGAAGATATCAAAACGGGGGCCGCCTTGCTGCGTGATCTCATTCGTCTGCTGCCGCTTGATCAGTTTAAACCCAGCGCAGCAGCCGTGTTACGCGACTGTGCGGCCCAAATCGATGAAACCGGCGCAACACGCCTGGAATATCTGTTGCTGGCGTTGCACACGTTGAATGCCGATTGAGCGAATCGTCAAAGCGCACGCGTAGGGGTATACGGTGCAGCAGCGCGTCCACCCGAGTTACGCACTGATCCATACTTCGCTGCTGCATGGCGTGCCCAGTTGTGCAAGTATTATCGTTGCCGAAAACAGGAACGCCATCGGGC
>JAPLGZ010000694.1 GCA_026389895.1 Chloroflexota bacterium
GTGACCCATGGGGCATTCACCCCTGGCTCCATGGAACGCATCAGCGCCAGCCCGATCCAACAACTGCTGGTCACTGATTCGATCGAAACCCAACCTGTCCAGTTCTGCGAAAAAATCGAAGTGGTCTCCGTCGCCCCACTCTTTGGTGAGGCGATTCGGCGCATTCATGATCGGGAAAGTATCAGTGTTCTATTCCCGAAGTAACCCGGTGTGGAAGTGCCTGGGCGACAAAAATTTAATGTCACTACCAAGCAACCCCACCCTAACCCTCCCCTGGTAAGGGAGGGGACTGATTGGCGGACAGAATATGCTACTTCGTCTATCCCTGACCAATTCCCTCCCTTACCAGGGGAGGGTTAGGGTGGGGTTAGTTGCTCAGATTACTTAAATCTATCGAACGTGTTTTAACGCGTTTCTTATACCAGTACCGCCGCGGTTGTTGCGAATTAACCAATGAATCGAGCCATCCGTAGGTGCCGCTTTTTTTGCCTAGTTTATTCGTTAATTTGCAATAACCGCCGACTGCTATAGAAAACCGCGCCCGGAGGCTGGTGCCCCTTGGGCGCGAAGCAGGTTGGCTGACCCGTTACCGCTTTATTTCTTAATCCCCCTCATTCGGTGATGCTTCCCAAAACAGAAAGGTTCGTCATGAAGATTACCAAAGTGGAAACCCTCTTGCTCTCGCGCATGCATGAATTGGAGCGACAGTGGGTCACCAGTCGTTTCCGTGTGATCAAGGCAGATTGTCCCATCGTAGTCATTCACACCGATGAGGGCTTAACTGGGATTGGTGAGGCATGTGCCTATGGGATCCCACGCCTGATCAGTGAATGGGTCGATTGGTTGAGTATTGAACTGATCGGCAAAAACCCGCTCGACTCGCGCATTGTGCCCCACCCCAATGGGCGATCGTCGGCCCATGATTGCGCCGTCGCAGGTATTGATTGCGCCCTGTGGGATCTGAAAGGTCAGGCCGCGGGCAAACGCGTCAGTGAATTATTGACGGCCAAACCGCTCGAAAAAGTGCGGCTCTACGCCTCTAGTGGTTGCCGTTATGACTGGCGCATCCGGCCCGAACAGTTGATCGATGAGGCGTTAGATTATATTAACCAGGGCTTGACAGCCATGAAATTCCGGATTGGCACGGAATGGTCGTGGGATGGCGTCACGGTGGATCGCTTCTTGGGATTGGTGCGCGAGTTGGCGCAAACAGTCAACGGGCGCATGGAATTGATGTTAGATGGCAACCAACGCCTGACCGAAGAGCAAGCGTTGCCCATTGCCAAGGAACTGGATCGCCTTGGTTTTGCCTGGTTTGAAGAACCGATCCCGCAGTTGGATGTCGCGGGTTATGCTCGCCTCAACGCCGCCGTCGATCTGCCGATCACCGGGGGTGAGCAATGGACGACAGTCGAGCAATTTCGCCCTTATTTTGAAAAGCGCGCCTATGCCATTGTCCAGCCCGACGCGGGTTGGTGCGGCATCACGGAATTAATGCGCATTGCAGAAATGGCCGACCATTACAACGTCGATCTCTGCCCACACAGTTGGCACAATGGCCTCATGGGCATGGCGAATGCCCATGCCGTGGCCGCCTTGCCCCACCCGCGCGTGCTCGAATTGTGCATGATCCAAGGGCCCTTGCAATGGGAAATTTTCGCCGAAAAGCCTGCCATTCAGGATGGTTGGCTAGCCCTCCCGGCTCGCCCCGGTCTCGGCGTCCAATTGGCCGAAGGCTTGACGGAACGCTTCCCCTACATTGAGGGTGATTACATGGTTCAGGTGACGCGCTAAGGCGTGAAGCGTGATGACTGGTAGAACTTGCACAGTTCGACGGGTAGGGGCATGCGGCTTCGACGTGAGCTCTGCCGAACGGTCGGCGGCGGGCCCATTTGGGGTAAATCCGCCAACAACATTCGCCGACAATTGCATGCCCGTCCTCTTCAAGGGAAATCCTCGCACAGCCGGGCATGCGGTGTGTAGAGGAGAAAGTAGTCTCAATCAACAAAGAAGGAACAAATCTAATGGCTAGACCTAGCGAACAAATCGATGTACCACTACCAACCCCCGACATTGAACTGCCGATCAGCGGCCCGGCTTTTCAGCGGCCCGACCCGGCTTTGATCGATAAACTCTATGGCGTAAGCAGTGCTACGGCCAGTGCGATGCTCCATAAAATGGGCCTCCGCCAGACTTTTATTCATGGCCCACTGCCG
Organism: Chloroflexota bacterium; assembly: GCA_026389895.1. GTDB lineage: Bacteria > Chloroflexota > Anaerolineae > Caldilineales > Caldilineaceae > JAPLGZ01. The sequence continues at coordinate 2,217 of JAPLGZ010000694.1, forward strand.
CGCAAGCCAGGCAGCAAGGTGGTGGGGCCCGCGGTTACGTTGCAATTTATGCCCCAGCGCGAGGATATTGCTTCGGGGATGGGGCAGGAGAATGCCGAGAAGGTCAGCGCGCTCTGGGCGGTCTTTGAAACAGTGCAGCAAGGCGATGTATTGGTAATCCAAGCTTGGAATGATCCCTATACCGGCTGCGTGGGCGAAATGTTGACGACTTATTTCAAAGGTCGCGGCGGCATTGGTATGGTCGTCGAGGGCTGTGTACGTGACTGGCCCAACATCCAAGAGATCGGTTTGCCGCTCTGGACACAGGGCTTTACACCGAATTATGCCTCTCAGGCAACACTCTTTCCCTGGGCATATAATGTCCCCATTGCTGTCAGCCGGGTATTAGTCCTGCCTGGTGACATTATCATCGCCGATGACGATGGCGCGGTGATGGTCCCGGCCAAGATGGCGGGCCTCCTCGCGGAACATGCATTGGGGCACGAAGAGTGGGAAGTCTTCAGCCGGATCAAGTTGGCCGAAGGTGGGGCG
>JAPLGZ010000304.1 GCA_026389895.1 Chloroflexota bacterium
GCCCCACCCTAACCCTCCCCAGGGAGGGAATTGATCAAGGATAGACCAAGTAGGTCATTCTATCCGACCAATGGTTCCCTCCCTGGGGAGGGTTAGGGTGGGGCTCCTGGTTATCAAGGAATCAACAATACTTTACCCTTCGTGTTGCGCCCTTCCAGATAACGATGGGCTTCAGATGCCTCCTGGAGCGCAAAGGTTTTGTCGATCCGCACATCCAGTTTACCCGCGGCGAGCCAGTTGAATAGATCCGTCGCGCGTGCTAATAATTCGGCGCGCGTAAGCACATAGGTGCCGAGCGAGGGACGCGTAAAAAAGAGTGAGCCTTTTTGGTTGAACAACTGCGGGTCAACCGGTTCGACACGCCCACTGGCCTGGCCGAACAACACCATATAACCCCGCGGGCGCAGGCAATTCAGGCTTTTCATAAACGTGTCTTTGCCCACCGAATCGTAGACCACGTTTACACCTTTGCCGTCGGTCAGTTGTTTGACAGCCGGTTCAAAATCAACTTGGGTATAGATGATCGCTTCATCCGCGCCAGCCTCTTTGGCCAATGTCGCCTTTTCGGCCGTGCCCACCGTGCCAATCACCCGTGCGCCGCGCATTTTTGCCATTTGCACGATTAATGCGCCGGTGCCACCAGCGGCGGCGTGGACAAGCGCCGTGTCACCGGCTTGTAGCGGATAGGTGCTGTGCGTCAAATAGTGGGCCGTCATCCCCTGCAACATGACGGCGGCTGCTTGCTGCGTACTAACCCCGTCTGGTATCGGCACGACTTTCGCCGCGGGCACAATCGCATATTCGGCATACGCGCCTTGGTGCATACAGTAAGCCACTCGGTCACCTGGCTTAAAATCGCTCACACCCGCGCCAACCTTATCAACGACGCCCGCCCCCTCCTGGCCTAAGATCAAGGGAAGTGGCAAGGGATACCAACCCATGCGGTGATAGGTGTCAATAAAATTCAGGCCAGCCGCTTCGATTTTGACGCGTACTTCACCGTCGCTGGGGTCGGGCGTCGGGATGTCGTCGTAACGCAGCACGTCCGCATCGCCAACTTCATGGACGCGTATTGCTTTCATGGTTTTGTCTCCTTACCATTGTTGAAACCTGGTTTGAATCGGCTCTGCTATTTTATCCTGTAAATTTTAGCATAGAGTAGAGAACGAGCCAATCAAGTATAACAAACATTCCATGTCAGCGTGCTGATGTTTATCGGTTTGCGTTGCTTTAATCGGCGCATGCTCCATTAAAAACTTTTCCTCCTTCTATCTTAAGTTCTACCGTAAAAATATATCTCGATAGGGTACCTTATCCCAAAAAATGGTAGTTTAATTGTTTTATGAAAATAAGAGGCTGAACTGGACAAATTTGCCAAGTGATCCCACTTTGGGCTGATAGTTAAAACAAAATCGTCAATTCAGCCTTGTATGACAAACGCTTATCCATAACTGTTAGGGGCAAATGGAAGAATATGCGAAAGTGATAGGCTTTCACCTGATGTAAGTCTCAAGGAAGAGCATTTACCAAAGGAGAACATTATGTATTCCGCGATACAAACGCTTCGTCGTACGATCTTTTCGCTCACTGCTTTTGGGCTCATGATCGTGCTCGTGACCGCCTGTTCGGGCCGATCCGGCTCTAGTACGCCGCCACCGCAAGCCGCCGCCCCCACCAAACCGCCTGGCGCAACTACCAGTCAGGCTGCTACTGCGCCACCTGCCGCCAATGCAGGAGCGGGTACGATCCGCATTGCCGTTGTACGCGGCGCCATGATCGATACCATGCGCAAGCTGGCCACGCAATACATGCAGAGCCATCCCAATGTCAAAGTCAACGTCGAAGAAGAGCCTGAAGGTGGCGCATTTGAGGCCCTGATCGCAGCTGGCAACCAGCCCGACCTGATCGTGACCTCCTTTGGCTCACAAATCGGTCATTTGGCGGCTGGTGGTGCGATCCTGCCCTTGGAAGATTTGCCGGGCGCGGCTGACCTGTTTGCTCGCCTGGACAAACCCACGGTTGAGCAACTCTATGGCCACAACTATTATGTGCCCGTAGGCGCTGATGTAACCATGATGATCTATAACAAAGAAATCTTTACGCAAGCTGGCCTGGATCCCAACAAACCGCCAGTGACCTGGGACGAATTTCTGGCCGCTGCCGCCAAAATTGACCAATTGCCCGCCCCCGCTAGCGGCGATAAGATCCGTGGCACGGTCTTTTGGAATGAAGCGCTCACCTATGGTGGTTGGTACTGGAACGTGCTCCAACCAATTTATTTGAATGGCAATCAGAACCAATGCCTGTTATTGAACCGCCTGGGCACTGATATTGTATTCGACAAGCCCGAATGTAATCTAGCGGCATTTTTTGACTTCGCTCAGAAAGCCCAGAAGTTTGCGCCCCCCACGATGGAAAAGAATTTCTTTGGGCGCGGCATTGGTATGTGGTTGCAATATGGCTATTCTTGGGAACCCAACCTCAAGACTGCGGCCAATAAACCGATGGTGATCGGCCAGGATGTCGGTGTGGCACCCGTGCCCGTGCCCAAGCAAGGCGACACGGCCTACACCACCTATGGCGGCCGCGCCTACATGATCCTCAAGACCACGCCTGAACGTCAGAATTTAACCTGGGATTTTGTTCAATTTCTCATGCAAGACGCCAATAATCTGGTCTTTCTAAAAGAGCTGGGCTATCTCCCGGTTGTCACCAGTCTGAAGAATGATCCGTACTTCCAGGATCCGGCGCGCCAGCCTTTTGTAGCGGCATTGGCGCATGCCGTTTTGCCCCAGCAGTTTGATGCCGCGGACAAGGCCGCTGTGCAGGTGCAAGCCGTCTATCAGGCGGCCGTTGTACAGGGGCAGCTCACACCGGCCCAAGCCGTTGAGCAAGCCGCGCAAAAGGCGCGGGCGGCGTTGAAGACGCAGTGAGAACGTGATGAGTGATCAGTGATGAGTGAAGAAGGCCAGGAATGTAGGCATGAGACAGCGCTTGCTTGTTCTTGCTCACTAATCTCTCACGGCTAAACTGGCGGAGGTCGAGCGAACATGCCAAACATCAGACTTCAAGTTTCACTCGTCACTGCTCACGATAACTAGTTACGATAACTGGTCACGATAAAGGAAGAGATTATGGCACAAGGCATTACGGTAGTTCCAAGCACTCGCCCCACCGGATCAAACCGCGCGGCCAGCCTTTGGTCACAGATGCGCCGTTACGGCTGGGGGTATCTCTTCGTTCTACCCTGGATTATCATTTATCTGGCATTTGGGCTCTACCCGCTGGCTTTGTCGTTTTATTTGACCTTCTTTGATTACTCCTTCATTCGGCCCGAGGATTATGTCTTTACGGGGATCGGCAATTGGCTGCGGGGGCTGACTGATCCCCTCTTTTGGCGAAGTATCCTGAATATCTTCTACAACCAGGTGATTTTTATCGCCCTTACCCTGGGATTGGGGCTGCTTTCCGCCCTGCTATTGTACAAGGCAATTCGTGGTGGCAAGATCTTTCGCACCATTTATTTTATGCCGGTTGTCACTTCAGTGGTGGTCCTCATGGCGATTGGCAATTATCTGGTAAGCCCCGGTGGTCCACTCCAGGCGTTGCTGCTCCAAAGTGGCATCCTCCATCAACCCATTTTCTGGAAATTTTCCAACTGGTTGCCCATGCCGGTGATCGCCCTGATCAACAGTTGGAAATGGTTTGGTGTCAGCACCGTGATCTTGCTGGCTGGCATGGCGGCAATCGACCAACAATTGTATGAAGTTGCCGCGTTGGATGGGGCCAATAGCTGGCAACAATTTTTCGGGATCACCATTCCCCAATTGCGCCCCCAACTCTTCTTCCTATTGGTGATTAACGTGATCAATGGGTTACAAATGTTTACCGAGGTCTTCACGATTGGGTACGACGTTTATGGCGGGCCAAACCATCAAGCACTGACCCCCGTGCTCTATCTCTATGGCCAGGCCTTTGACCGATCTAATATGGGCTATGCTTCCGCGCTAGGCTTATTATTGGCCGTTCTGATTGCGATTTTAACCCTGCTACAATTTAAGTTCGTGCCTAGTGAAGCCTGATTGGAGAAAGAATTATGTTGCCTGCGCGTAGATTTACCTGGACCACGGCGCTTGTCTATATTTTACTAATTCTCGGCGCCTTGGTGGTGCTCTATCCCTTCTTCTACATGATCATGAATTCGTTCAAACCAGGGCCAGAAATCTTAAACTCGCCGACGCGCCTGCCCAGCAGACTGACCCTCAGTGGTTATGCTGGCGTCTTTGCGACGCTCAACATGTGGCGGTTGTTCAGAAATTCGCTGATCCTGGCTAGCTCGATCACGATTCTAAACACAGGGCTGAGTGCCTTGGCCGCCTATGCCATTGCCAAGATTCCCTTTCCGGGGCGCGACCAATTGTTCAGTTTTATGCTGGCCACCATGATGATCCCTGGCGTGCTCTTTCTCATCCCAACCTATGTGGTTATGTACCGCTTAGGTTGGGTTGGCCATTTTTACGCGTTGATCATCCCCGCGGCGATTTCGGTCTACAATATCTTTTTGATTCGCCAATTTATCATCGGGATTCCGAATGAACTGATTGAAGCCGCGCGCCTGGATGGAGCCAACGAGTTGCAGATCTATTGGCGGTTGATCCTGGCCCTCGCGCGCCCGGTGCTGGTCACCGTGGCCATTCTAAACTTTATTGGTAGTTGGAATGATTTTCTGGGGCCGTTGCTCTATCTGAACAATCCAAGCACCTGGACGGTGCAACTGGGGCTCTATCAATTTCAGACCTCTGTGCCCGGCGAAAACGCACAGGAGATTTGGGCGTCGATGACGCTGATCACGGTGCCGCTTGTTGTGATCTACTTTGCCCTGCAAGATCAATTTATGCAAGCTTTTGCCAATGTGAGCTTTAAATAACCAGATAAGCCACGCAAAGCCGCAAAGGCCGCCAAGAAAAGCCACTTCGCCTAAAGGAACTGCCGAATAACCTTTGCGTGTCAATCTTAAAGTAGGTGTTTATGACAACATCAATCCAAACGCCCATCGCGACCCCACCACACACCGTGGGCATTACATCCACCAACGAGACCAGTGATGGCCGCTTTGCCTGGCGCTGGGTCTGGATCC
>JAPLGZ010000362.1 GCA_026389895.1 Chloroflexota bacterium
GGTGGACTTTGTCGCCTTTCCGATCAACCATCAACACTTTCAAGCCACGTTAGAGCGCGTCCTGCATGTCCAGACAGTTGTGACCGCAAGCACCAAGCCGGGACGCCTTATTGTCATGGCTAGTCTGAAAGGCGGGGTGGGGCGCAGCACATTGGCGGCGAACCTGGCCGTGGCGTTGCGCCAACGCCAACGGGGCGAGGTGATCCTGGCCGAGGCGCATTATGGGCTCAGCCATCTTTCACTCCTGCTGAACCTCCACCCGCGCCACACGTTGGCCAATCTGGCGACGGAGGCCAATCTTGATCTGGACCTGCTACAAGGTTTCCTCCAACCCCACTCCAGCGGCGTACGGCTCCTGGCCACGCCCAGCGAATTGGCACCCATCGTCGAAATTGAACGCGAGACCTGGCAACGGATCCTGGCCCTGTTAACCCAAATGGCCGCCTATGTGATCGTTGACACCGCCGCCACTACCGATGCCATTCTGTCCGAAGTGCTGCTGCGGGCCGATGACGTGCTATTAATCACCGGCCCGGAGATCGCCAGTTTGTATAGCACACGGGCCCTGCTTGGCCTCATGCGCGCCGAAAAGGAGATCCACGCTCGTCTGCATTTGGTGCTCAATCAAGCGGGCGTGAGCGGCGGGCTGAGCGCCGCCACCATCGAGAAACATCTGGGCGAAAAGCTCCAGGCGAGCATTCTGACCGATCCACCGGTGGCCACCTATGCGCTCAATCGCGGCGTCCCTTTTGTGATCAGCCACGCCCGCGCGCCGATCAGCCGCAGTTTGCAGCGTTTGGTCGATCAATTGCTCGTGGATACGCCCGACACAGATTCAGCGGCCCAGCGCCTGCCAATGCTCCTGAATTTTCTGGGCCAGCGCAAACAAGGAGCAAGCAACGCACGATGACCCTCTCCATGCTAATGAGCAGTCTCTTGGCGGGCTGGTTGGTGAATTTGTGCGCCGACACCTTGCCCACCCACCGCACCCTCCAAGAGACTTGGGCTTGGCCATTCCGTTCGCTGACCCACCCGCTCTTCCGCCGCACTCGCTCCACCATCGACGCAGCGCAAGTGGCATTGCTACGGCCGTGGCGCACGCGGATCGTTTGGGGGCTGGCTTTGCTCTTGGGCTGGCTGGCCGTGAACCGCGTCCATGCACCGCTGGCCAGTTTGGTGCTGGCCAGCCAAGCCTGGTTCTTTCTAGCCGTGGCGGTGATCGATCTGGAACACCGGTTGGTTCTAAACCGGATGCTGGCCGTGGCCCTGCCCATCTTTCTGTTGGTCAATTGGCTCAACCACGGCCCACCCCTCAGCGCCGCCTTGCTCGGCGCAGCGGCTGGCTTCGGCTTCTTTTTGGTGCTGGCGCTGGCCTGGCCAGGTGGCATGGGCATGGGTGATGTCAAGCTGGCAGGCGTGATCGGTCTGGTGCTTGGTCTAGGCGATTTGTGGACGGCGCTCTTTGTGGCGATCTTGGCCGGCGGTCTGGCGGGCTTGGTCGTGTTGATCCGCAGCCGTCGCCGCGGCCAGACCTTTGCCTATGCGCCCTACCTGGTCTTGGGTGTTTGGCTGGTGCTCTATTTCGGCGCTCATTTAGGACCTAATTAGCAGGAGCGGCGCCCAATGAAAATTGTTTTGTTAATTACGCTCTTGGTCTTCATCTCGGTCTGTTGTCTCTTCGCCGCATTTTCGCGCTGGGTGCGGCGCGTGAATGAAGTTCAACTCCGGCTGGCCGCGCCCGTGCCCGTGCCGATTGCGACGGCCAAGCCACAACGGGCGCGCCCCCTGTCAGACCAGCTCAACCGCCATCTGGGCGGCTCTTCGCTGGCGATGCGGGTGGAACGCCAGTTGACGGCGGCGGATACCAATCTGACCGTCGGTGAATATTTGTTGATCCAGGCGGGTTGCGCCGTCCTTGGGCTGGCCATTGGCTGGATTATCTCCGGCCAGTTCGTGGGCGGTCTGTTGTTGGCGATGGGCGGCGGCCTGCTCCCCAATCTGTTACTGGCCCGGCGGCGGGCCAAACGCAGCAAAGCATTCGGCGATCAATTGCCCGATCTGCTCAGTCTGCTGGTCGGTTCATTGCGCGCCGGCTATGGCCTCATGCACGCCTGCCGGCTGATTCAGCAGGAGATGCCCGACCCGATGGCGATCGAATTTGGCCAGGTGATCAAGGAGACCATGTTGGGGTACAGCGTCGACGATGCCTTGGATCATCTGGTTGAACGGGTCAACAATGAAGATTTAGAGCTGGTGGTGGCCGCCATCCATATTCAAAATGAGGTGGGTGGCAGCCTGGCCGAGGTGCTCGCCACCATCTCTGACACCGTGCGTGAGCGCATCAAGTTTAAAGGCGATATCCAGGCCATGACCGGTCAACAGCGGATGACCGGCTGGCTGCTGACGGCCCTGCCCTTTGTGATCGCCACCGGGATGATGCTCCTGAATCCCAGTTACATGATGGGCCTCTTTCAACCGGGCTTAACCTTGATCATTCCGATTGGGGCGGTGGTCATGGTCGTGGTTGGCAATCTCGTGATGCGCTGGATTATGAAGATCGAGGTATAGAAGATGCTGGCATCCCCCCACCTGTTGGTTTCGCTTTTAGCGGCGATTAGCACATTTGCCTTTGCGATGGCGCTACGCAGCCACCATCGCGCAACCAATGTGATCGTCGTCACCACGACCGGCAAACCGGTCGCCCCGACCCAGCGCGAGTTGGCCTTGACCCGCCCCTGGCAGGATCGTCTCTTTCGACCGCTGATCCAACGCCTCCAAGGGATGGGCAAATTACTGACGCCTAGCCGCAATCTTGAACAACTCCGCCACGATCTGGGCATGGCGGGCCTGCTCGACCGCTTCACAGTAATTGACTTTCTGGGCTTGCGGGCGCTCATCGGCGCGGGTCTGGGGATGCTGGTCTTTGGAGCGACGGTCTTCTCGCGGCCACTCTTTTCGGCCCTGCTCTTTGCCTTGGTCGGCTTTGTCGTGGGCCTCTATCTGCCCAACTATTGGCTGCGCAACCAGATCAGCAAACGGCAAAAGGCGATTATGCTGGCGCTGCCCGACGCCCTGGATCGCATGACGATCTGTGTGGATGCGGGGCTGGGCTTCGAGGCTGCGCTTCAGAAAGTGTCAGCCCAGTGGGATAACGAACTGGGGCTGGAATTCCGCCGCGTGATCGGCGAAATTCGGCTGGGCATCTCGCGCGTCGACGCCTTGCATCATCTGGTCGAGCGCACGGGGGTGCCAGAGATGACCAGTTTCGTGGCCGTGCTCGTCCAGGCGGATCGACTGGGCATTGCCATCAGCGATGTGCTGCATACCCAGTCGGCAGAAATGCGCATCCGCCGCCGCCAGCGGGCCAATGAGGCGGCCAGCAAGGCACCGATCAAAATGCTGATTCCCTTGGTCCTTTTTATCTTTCCCGCCGTCTTTGCCGTGATTCTCGGCCCGGCGATCCCGCAGATTATGGCGGCCTTTAAGTAAGGAACTGACAATGTCTGCTCTGAACAAACTGATGCTGCGCGAAAAGCCGCGGGCGCACGCCATCGAACGCCCACGCCCGATCAAAGATCCCAGCCTGTTGGCGGCGGATCGACGTTATCTCAGCGCGCTAGAACAACTGAACCAGGGTGCCTACCAGCAGACGTTCTTGCTGTTGCGCGGGCTCCAGTTGGAATATCCCGAAGCGCCGGTGCTGGCGTCGTTGTTGGCCGAGGTGCAGCTCAAGACAGAATTAGAGGTCGTTTGGGCCGGCAAGATCATCGGACGGCAGCCGCGCCGCTTGCCCAAACGGCTGGTTAGCCTGGTAGCCTACCTGCTTGTGGTCATTATCTTACTAAGCGGCAGTCTGGGCCTCTATCGAAAGCTGCAAACCGTCAATGGGCAGACCGATCAGCAGCAAAACTTGCTCGTCCAGGCGCAGGCCGCCATGGAACAGGATCAGGCTGAATTGGCGGTCCAACTTTTTCGTCAAGTGTTGGCCCTGGATCCCGAGAATCGCAATGCGCAGAAAGGCTTTGCCGGTGCGATGCTGCAACTCAAGCTGGCGAGTGAATATGCGGCGGGTGTTCAAGCGCTCCAAATGCGTGACTTGACCCGTGCCTTAAACAGTTTAACCACGATCCAGCAAGAGGCGCCGAATTATCGCGACGTGGAACGTCTGCTCGGCGAACTTCAATCGACACAGGAGGCGCAACAGCACTTGGACGCCGCCGAGACGGCCTATCAGGCCAAGCAGTGGCCGGCCGCCATACAAGCCTATGAAGCGGTGCGCCAACTCGATAGCACCTATGCGGCGGATGTCGTCACCGCCCATCTGGCGGACGCGTATCTGGCCGCAGGCCAGCAGATCGTTGCGCAGCGGCCCGATCAGGGCGCGGATCTGGCCCAGGCGGCCAGCTATTTTCAGAAAGCCAGCCTGTTACCGGCCACCGCAGCCGGTGCCAGCCAAGCGCAGACCAGCCTGGCGACCTACCAAGCAGGGGCGCGGGCTTTGCAACAGGCCAACCCGGCGCAGGCAATTGCCGCCTTTGAGCCACTCTATCAGGCGCAGCCGAGTTATCTGGGGGGCTATCTGACCGAACAGCTCTACACCGCCTATCTAGCCGCCGGCGATCAGGCCAGCCAACAAGTTGACACGCCGCGCGCCCTAGACTTTTATACGAAAGCCGCGGCGCTGCCCGTGCCCGACAATCAAGCCGCCCTAGACCGGGTGCAGGCGCTTTCTGCCACCCCGACCGCAACGCCGGAGCCGCTGGTAGCAGAACCGGCGCCCGTCGTTGTCGCCCAGCCGCCAACGGCCACCCCGGAGCCCACACCGACGCCTATGCCCGCCGGCTTGGCAGATTTCAAAGGTTGGATTGCCTTCCGCACAAACCGCGACGGCGATCCTGCCATCTACCTGATGCAGCCAGATGGCAGTCAACAGCAGCGCGCACCGGGCGATGCGATGGCGGCGTTCGATCAATTGTACAGTCAACAACAGCGGTCAGCAGATGGCACAACCTTGCTCTATGTTGCCAATGCCCCCGACCGCTCGGACGCCAATCTCTTTCTCGTACATACCAATCTGCCGGTCACGGCCACGCGCGATCTCATGCTCACCGATTTTCCTGGCGCGGAATATGACCCCGTCTGGTCGCCCAACGGCACAAGCCTTGCCTTTGTCACCAACCAGACCGGCAACGACGAAGTCTGGACGATGAACATCGTCGATGGCGTCCCCAGTGGTGCCCCAGTGCAATTGACCCACAACGAATGGGAATGGGACAAACATCCAACGTGGTCACCGGATGGCGGACAGCTGGCCTTCTTCTCTAACCGCACGGGGCTGCGCCAGATCTGGGTGATGAATGCCGACGGTGCGAATCAACATAACAGTAGCAACAATCAGTATGAAGACTGGGATCCCGTCTGGATCCGGTGAGGAGTAACCCCGATGGCACTTTTTAGTGATCGGTTCATCAAAGCAGATAAGCCACAGAGCAGCAAGCAACATGAAAAAACGGCGGCGGCAACTGGGCCAGCCGTTCCGCCCGCGGAGCCAGCCATCGAAGCGTTTAATGCCGATGGCCGGTATACCGCGCCGCCCGCCTTCAAGCAGGTGCGCGAAGAGCTGCAGAAATTTCTAATCGATGAAGTTAAATCGTTGGCCGAGTTGGGTGGCATCGCCCAACTACGCCAGCGGCTTGAGCCAATCTTCAACAAAGGCCTGGCTGACGCCCATTTGGTCGTCAGCCGCACCGAGCGCGCCTATTTGTTTGATATGTTGATTGCCGATATTTTCGGCTATGGTCCGATTCAGCCGTTGCTAGACCGCGATGACATCTCGGAGGTGATGGTCAACGGCCCGCATCAAGTCTATATTGAGCAGAAGGGCAAGCTAATCTTGACCCATGTAAAATTCATCGACGATGCGCAGGTGCTCCAGGTGATCGAGCGGATCGTCACCCCGTTGGGACGCCGGATCGACGAAGCGTCGCCGATGGTCGATGCCCGTCTGCCGGATGGTTCACGCGTCAATGCGATCATCCCGCCGCTCTCCTTGGGCGGACCCTGTCTGACGATTCGTAAATTTCGCAAAGACCCCTTGAAGATCGAGGATCTGATCCGTTTTGGTTCGGTGACGCCAGAGTTTGCCCAGTTCATCAAAGCCTGCGTCATCGCCAAGCTGAACATCTTTGTCAGTGGTGGCACCGGTTCGGGCAAGACGACGATGCTGAATGTGCTCTCGGGTTTTATTCCCATAGACGACCGGGTTGTCACCATTGAGGATGCTGCGGAATTACAGTTGCAGCAGCCCCATGTTGTCCGCCTGGAGAAGCGACCGGCCAACGTCGAAGGCAAAGGCGAAGTCACGATCCGCGATTTGGTCGTCAACAGCCTGCGCATGCGGCCAGACCGCATTGTCATCGGCGAAGTACGCGGGGGTGAAGCCCTGGATATGCTCCAGGCGATGAACACGGGCCACGACGGATCGCTGACCACGCTGCACGCCAATACGGCGCGCGAATCGCTTAACCGCATAGAAACCCTGGTGTTGATGTCGGGGGTCGAATTGCCACTACGCGCCATTCGCCAGCAAATTGCCGCCGCCGTGGATATGGTCATCCAGATCCAACGCTTGCGGGATGGCAGCCGCCGGGTCGTGCAGTGCGCCGAAGTGCTGGGGATGGAGGGTGACATGATCGTCATGCAAGACCTCTTTGTCTTTGAGCAAACCGGGATTCGCGAAGATGACAAAATTATCGGCGCGCTCCAGTCCACCGGGCTACGGCCGCGGGCAAGCGAAAAAATTGCCGATGCTGGCATCACCCTCCCAGCCAACCTTTTTGAACCAAAGCGCCGCGGAGAAAATGATGAAAAACCACAAAACACTCGGGGTCGATAACCTGACTCGCCAAACAAAGATCATCGATCGCGGTCGGGTGGCCGATACCTTCTGGACCCGGTTCAAAGGTCTGATGGGCGTCCGGCAGCTGGTGCCAGGCGATGGGTTGCTAATTACGGCCAGCAATAATATTCACACGCACTTCATGGCAATTCCGCTGGATGTCTTCTACGTGAATCCAGCACAGGTAGTGGTTGGTTTGGATATCGCCCTGACGCCTTGGCGCATCGGCTGGCCGCGACGAGGCGCGTACTATGTGATCGAAACGCCTGTGGGAACGATCGCGCACACGGGCAGTAGGGTCGGCGATCAACTCAAACTATGGATTGAAACAACAATGGCAACGCAAAGGAGCGCAAATTGAAGAGGCAACAGAAACAGAAGCATACAGGTATTATCCTCAGCTTATTAACAATTATCATCACGCTGGCCCTGGTGACCGCGCCGGTATCTGCCAGCCCCACAAACAATGGCAGCCTGGATCCAACCTTTGGCAGCAATGGCACAGTGACCACCGACTTTGGCGGCTATGAGGAAGGCCATGCGGTCACGCTCCAAACGGATGGCAAGCTGCTCGTGGCGGGCTATGCAGCCGGACAGGATAATGACGATTTTGCCCTCGTCCGCTACGACAGCAATGGGAGCCTCGACACCACCTTTGGCAACAACGGCCTGGTGGCGACCGATTTAGGTGACTATGATTACGGCTACGCAATGGCCATCGCCAGTGACAATAAGATCATTGTCGCCGGTTATACAGGCAGTGACAACGTCGATTTTGCGCTGGTTCGTTACAATGCGGATGGCAGCCTCGATACCAGCTTTGACACTGATGGCAAGGTGACAACCGATTTCGGCAATGACGACTATGGCCGGGCGCTGGCTATCCAAATCGATGGCAAGATCATTGTCGCCGGTTATACGGGCAGTAACAACATCGATTTTGCGCTGGTTCGTTACAATGTAGATGGCAGTCTTGACACCAGCTTTGACACTGATGGCAAGGTAACAACCGATTTCGGCGGCGAGGACAATGCGCTGGCCTTGGCGCTTCAAGATGATGGCAAGTTGCTCGTGGCGGGCTATGCGGCCGGGCAGACCGATGATGACTTTGCCTTGGTGCGCTACAACAGCGATGGCAGCCTCGATACCAGCTTTGACACCGATGGTTTTGCGATCAACAATTTGGGCGGCAATGACGATGGGTATGCTGTGGCGATTCAGCCTGATGAGAAGATCCTGGTCGCCGGTTCGAGCGGCACGGATTTTGCGCTGGCCCGGTATAACAGTGATGGCAGCCTCGATACCTCGTTTGATAGCGATGGCTTTGCGATTAATAATTTGGGCGGCAACGACTATGGCTTCGCCCTCACCCTACAAAGCGATGAAAAAATTCTGGTCGCCGGTTCGAGCGGCAGTGACTTTGCCTTAGTGCGCTACCAAACGGATGGCAGCCTCGATAGCGCATTTGGCAGCAACGACAAAGTCACGACCGACTTGGGGGGGCAAGATTTCGGTGCCGCCCTCACCCTGCAAGCCGATGGCAAGCTGATCGTCGCCGGCTATAGCAGTGGTAACTTTGCGCTTGCCCGCTATACACTGGTCGGTGACCTGCCATCAACGGCCACGCCATCACCGACTAGCACCCTCGTTCCCACGGTTGTCCCGACGCCGCTGCCCAGCCAAATTAGTACAACGGCGCAGCCCGAGCAGGCAAGCACGCTCACTGTGCAAGAAGCGAACAGTATCGATCTAATTGTCCAGATTCCGGTCGGGGCTGTGCACGAAGCCACAACGTTGGTCTACCAGGCTGCGCCCTCCACCAACCCACCCGCCGCCTTGCGATTCATCGGCCACGCCTTCACCTTAACCGCCTATCAGAACAATTTACCGCTCGATCACTTTGTTTTCGACCAGCCAGTCACGGTTCGCCTCTCCTATACCGACGCCGAGATCAGTGGGCTGGATGAGGCTCAGTTGCAATTGCTCACGTTGAATGTCAACACCGGCCAATGGTCCGATGATGGCATTACCATCATCGAGCGGCGCCCACTCGACAACCTGTTGATTGTCAGCATCGCGCATCTCACCGAATTTGCGCTCACCGTGCCTCAACATCAGATATTCCTGCCGTTGGTCAGCCATCGCTAACCAGCTTTAGTAATGGTTCCAGGATAAGTTTAGAGATAGGAGATAGGAGATTGCGCTCTGTCAATCTCCTATCTCCTATCTCTCATACGCTGGCATTCCACACACGACAACCTCACAACCACGGGTTCGTGTGTCGTGGTCAAAGAGACAGCGTTAAAGCGTACAGCTGATTTTGCTGGCGAAAACGGTCTGGATATAATGCGGGTGTCTGATTTTTTAGGATACCGCACGACGCAGGCGAGGCGCTTCTCGCTGTCTAGATCGTGTAGGGGCCGCCTGCCAGGCGGGCGGGTATGCCCCGGATCGTTTATCTGCCAATTGGAGAATGCCAATCTCATGCGACCATCATCTGCTCTGCTTGCGCGCTGGGGCGGTCTGAGCGCCGCGCTGCTGTTGGGCTTTTCGTTGCTCTTTCGGAATCCAGTGGTGACTGCGGCCCCGGCGGCCGCGCCGGAATGTACAGTAGTGAGCCTGGCGCTCAATTTGCGCGCTGGACCGGGGTTGAGCTACAACCCACCGTTGCGAGCGCTCACCAAAGGCACGGTGCTGACGCCCTTGGCGCGCAATGCGGCCACCACCTGGATACAAGTACAAATCGGGGAGACGGCGGAGAGTGGCTGGGTCAGCGCCGCTGCGCCATATGTGCGCTGCAACATCGCCCTATCCGAACTGCCGACGCCGCCTGTGTCCGCCACCGCCAATCCCACGCCATCCAGCGCGCCAGTTGCACCGATGCAAAGCACACCGACACCGCCCCCTACCAGTCTGGCCACTACTGACCGCCAGGTGACGTTGCTGACACCGGACAATCATAGCTCGATCGTCAGCGGGCGCCCGACGTTCCGTTGGCAAGCCAATTTTACCCTGCCGCCCAACACCGCGTTTGAGGTTGTCTTCTGGCAGGATCAGGAAGACCCACTGACCCAATCGCAGGGGGGGGTGCCCCCCACGGACAAGACCGAAGTGGGTATCGACCTAGATGTTCTGGACCAATTGCGGATTATCCAGAGTGGCCTGAACCACTGGGGCATCCTGCTGGTGCAACCGCAAACTGAGTCGCAACCCTATCGCCGGCTGGCTTTCTTACAAGGTGATTTCGACTTTAT
This sequence comes from Chloroflexota bacterium, assembly GCA_026389895.1. Classification (GTDB taxonomy): domain Bacteria; phylum Chloroflexota; class Anaerolineae; order Caldilineales; family Caldilineaceae; genus JAPLGZ01. The sequence continues at coordinate 10,153 of JAPLGZ010000362.1, forward strand.
CTATTCACCCGTGCCGCCCACCCCCACGCCCACCGAGACACCGACACGCACACCGCGCCCATAAGAGACGCGCTAAGCGCGTGGTAAACCGGGTGTGGTGGTTCGTAGAGCCGCGTGCAACGCACCGGTCAGTGGGTGGTGGGACAGTCGTAAGGCAGCTTGACCGGTGCGTTGCACGCTGGGTAGCGTGCGATGCACGGACCGTCTGCATAAACTATGTACCACCAATCCCCGCGTCCGCGCGTTGCACGCGGCTCTTACCCCTCACCCGGTTTACCACGCGATCAGCTCGACTTTGTACAATTTCCCAATCGATGCTTCTCCGCTGCGGAGAAAAACGTTCAAGCGCTTTTGCATTGTGCTGCTCGCTTGAACTGCTGAGCATACCCTCATTGTCAACGAAATCAACAAAAAATGTCTTCAAAAATAAGGCTGGCGCACCTAAAACGCCCAAGCCGATCTAGCCAATGAACAACCCTAGCAACAGTGAAGTAGACGAGCATTTTCGTTTTGATGTGCGGCTGAGAACTGGACATCAGCGCTTGTAACGAGTAGAATCTAGACCACACTGGCCCAAGTAGCGATTGGCGCCAAGGATGCAAACAAGCCCTATTGTACTTACAGAATTTCTACGCCGGTTATGAAGGAGAGCCTGCCGCATGGATTTCTTCTCCGATGCCCATGACCCTCATCAGAAGTCAGTCAAACGTTCGTGGCCGCTGCGTTATGGGGTTACCGTCCTCTGCGTGTTGCTCGCGCTCTTGCTCACCCTGCACGCGCCAGCCATTCGCAACGGCACCCCTTTCCTCTTTTTCTTTCTCGCAGTGACCGTAAGCACATGGTATGGAGGTCGCGCAACGGGCTTTTGGGCGACTGGCTTGGCGGCGCTGGGGATTGTGTATTGGGTGCTGCCGCCTTATCAATCGTTGCAAATTGCACCGTTGCAGCTTGTCCAAATGGCCGGATTTCTCGCCGTTGCCGGGGCGATCGCAGGCTGCATTAGCGCGCTCCAACAGGAAAAAAACAGAGTTGCGACCCAGCGCGAGACGCTCCGCCTCACCCTGGCCAGCATTGGCGATGCCGTCATCGTCACCGATCCGCAAGCCAATGTTCGCTGGATGAATGAGGTGGCCGCAACGCTCACCGGATGGCCGGTGACTGCGGCGCAGGGGCGTTCCTTGGCAGAGGTCTTTCCCATCATCCATGAACAGACCCGCCAGCCCATCGAGCACCCGGTGCACCGGGTGCTGAGGGAAAATCGGGTGAGCAGCTTAGCCAATCACACCATCTTGGTGAGCAAAGAGGGTGTGGAACGCGCCATTGAAGATAGCGCCGCACCGATTCGCGATCAAGGAGGCCAGATGCGCGGGGTCATCCTGGTCTTTCACGATATCACGGAACGACAGCGCGCGGAAACGGTGATTCGCGAGAGTGAAGCCCGGTTTCGCGCGATTTTCGAGTCGAACATGCTTGGCATTGGGTTATGGGAAGAGGATGGCGCGCTGAGTGCCGCCAATGCGACATTACTCCAGCTTTTAGGCTATAGCCAGAACGATTTAGCCGATCACAAAATCCTGTGGAAAGATCTGACAGCGCCCGAATCCCAAGCCAATGAAATAAAAGCCATTGAAGAAGTTCGCCGCTTTGGCCGCTGTACACCCTACGAAAAAAAGTTTGTCCGCAAAGATGGCCAACAGGTGCCCACCCTCGTCGGTGGCGCCATTTTAGAACCGGAGGGCCGCAAAGGCGTCTTCTTTGCGGTGGATATGACAGAGCGCAAGCAGGCCGAGGCAGAATTGCGCGCCAGCGAGGCCAAGTTAACCAAAATCTTCAACGCCAGCCCACTCGTCATCACGATCACCGCATTGGCGGATGGCCGCTTGCTTGAGGTTAACGACAGCTTTATCCAGTTGACTGGCTATACGCGTGACGAGGTGATCGGGCGCACACCCATCGAGATCGGGCTTTGGGTGGAGCCAGCCCAACGCGCCATTGGGTTAGCGCGACTACAGACCGATAATTTTCAGCGCAACAGCGAGTTCCGTTTCCAGATGAAAGATGGTTCTGAGCGCATCTGCTTAACCTCGGCCGAGTTACTCAAGCTCAACGGGCAAACCTGCGTCTTAACCGTACTCAATGATATTACCGAGCGTAAAGAGGCCGAGGTTGCACGCCAGGCGGCGGAAGAACGGTTTACCAAAGCCTTTCAAACCAGCCCCCAGGCCATGTGCATCAACCGCGTCACCGATGGACGCTACATTGATGCCAATACGAGCTTTGCACGCCTCGTAGACTATCCGCTGGCCGAAATTATCGGGCGCACCTCCTTTGATGTTGGGATCTGGACAAATCCACAAGCACGGGCCATCACGAAGCAGACGATCATTGAGCAAGGCAGTAACCGCGATTTTGAGCACCGTTTTTATACCAGCAAAGGCGAGCTGCGGGATATTGTAGCGGCGGGGGTGGTCATCGAAGTGGAAGGTGAGCCCTGTATTCTTAGCGTCGTGAATGATGTTACAGCACGCAAGCAAGCCGAAGAAGCTTTGCGCGAAAGTGAAGCACGGTTTCGGGCCACCTTCGAACAGGCCGCGGTCGGGATGGCCCAGGTAAGCCCCGAGGGCCACTATCTCCGCGTCAATCAGCGCTTATGCGAAATTACCGGCTATTGCCGCGAGCGTTTATTGCAGAAGAGATACCAGGAAATCACACATCCCGATGATCTGGCGCTCAACATCGCCCAAGTTGCGCGGTTGCTGGCCGGTGAAGTCGCCAGCTATACCAACGAAGTGCGCTATCACTGTCAGGACGGCTCATTCCTCTGGGTAAATCTTACCGAGTCGGTGGTGCGCGATGAACTGGGGCGGGTCAAATATCGCGTGGCGGTGATGGAAGATATCTCGGCGCGCAAAGCGGCCGAAGCCCGGCTGCTCTTCTTGGCGGAGACAAGCGCCGTCTTGGCATCCTCGCTAGATGACGCCGTGACACTCCAACGGGTGGCGGCGCTCATGGTGCCGCAACTGGCGGATCTCTGTACAGTTGAGTTGCTCGGTGCAGACAACCTGATTACGCCAGTGGCGATGGCGCACGTAAATCCGGCCAAGCTGACCTGGCTCCAGCAGCTGCGGGCTCTCTATCCCCCGCAATATACCGACGCCTTTGGGATTGGCCAGGTGCTGCGGACCGGTCGTTCGGCCTCGTATCCGACCATTTTAGAAGAGCGCCTGTTGGCTGTGGCGTCCGATCAGACCTACCACACGCTATTGCAACAGATCGGATTCAAATCCGTACTCATTGTGCCTTTGCAGGTGCGGGATCAGGTCTTGGGTGCATTAACGTTAGCTTGGTCAGATACAGACCGGCATTATAATGAGGCTGATTTGCACTTAGCAGAGGAGGTGGCCAAACGAGCGGCGCTTGCGGTGGACAATGCACGGCTCTATCAAGTGGTGCGCGCCGCAGAAAGCGAGTTGCGTCTGCTCAATGAGAGCCTAGAGCAGCGGGTGGCCGCCCGCACCGCTGAGCTTCAGCGGAGTAACCATGAACTCGATCAATTCGCCTATGTTGCCTCGCATGATCTCAAAGCACCCTTGCGCGCCATCGACCAAATCGCCAGTTGGATTACACAAGATGCGGCCGAGTTGCTACCCGCCCATTCTCAGAGCCACCTGGCCAAATTACGTGGACGCGTCCAGCGGATGGAAAAGTTATTAGAAGATCTCTTGGTCTATTCGCGGGCTGGGCGCCAACACCACCCCCCAGAAGAGGTAGATACAGACGAGTTAACCCGCAATGTCATTGATCTGCTTGCACTACCACCTGGCTTCACCATCCGTATCGCCGAGAACCTCCCCACCTTTGTCACCGAGCGCGTGCCGCTAGAAACGATCTTGCGCAATCTGATCAGCAATGCCCTGAAACACCACCATCATCCTGAAACCGGCCAGGTCACCGTCTCGGCCACGGCGCAAGCGACAGGCGTCGCGTTTACGATTACCGACGACGGACCTGGCATCGATCCACGCTATCATGAGCGCATCTTCCAGATGTTCCAAACTTTAAAGCCCCGCGACCAGGTGGAAGGCAGCGGCATGGGTTTGGCGATCGTAAAGAAGCTGGTCGAAAGTTATGGCGGCAGCATTCAGGTGATTTCTAGCGCTGGCCAGGGGGCGACCTTTCGCTTCACCTGGCCAGCGCTAGACTGAAATCCCGTAGAGAACCGGATTTTTGATCGTGCAGAGGTAAGACCTCGGCTTTTCGTGCCGACACGAGGATAGAAGTGTAGTGCTAGACGTTTGGGGCTAAGTGTCGGCGCGGCACATAAGCGCCACCGGCTAGCTTAACGGCGCAAAGAGATCGACCAGGTTGCCATCTGGATCTTGAATCTGGGCATAGCGCTGACCCCAGAAGGCATCCCACGGGGCTTTGCGTCCTGGGTAGCCGGCTTCAACCAATTCCTGGTAACGTTGGTCAACTTCGGCGGGGCGACTGCATTTAAAGGCCAAACTCATCCCATGCCCGACCGGTTCCACCCAGTTGGGATCCAAGCTCTTGATGAGCGTGACCGTATCCCAGGCGACTCGGTAACCACTGGCGGTGATGCACTCCACATGATCTTCGGCTTCGACGCCAGCGGGTATTTCCATACCCAGCAAGCGGTAAAAACGCAATGCGGCCTCCATATTGTGCACGACGATCCCAATCATATCGAGCTGAATTGCCATTATTTCCTCCTTGGCGTTTGAATTGCTTTTCGATTATGACAGATAGCTGTTCTATATTGCCAGCCCCAAAGGCATCCGACAATAACCTACAAAATGAGTTTAGCAGAGAAACGGTGACAACTATATGTCACCGTTGTTGATAGCGGTTGACCAGTTTTTGGCCAAGTTGGTGGATCTGTTGGCGTAGTTCCGCGGGCTCGTGCACCAGCACCTCATCGCCGAGGCTGGCGAAGTAGCGCGTATACCACTTTAATTCGCTCGGTGGGCAACGAAAAGTGAGGCTACCGGTGCCGTCCGCATGGCGCTGGATCGCTTGACCGAGGTGCGGTTCACTTTCAACATAGGCCACCCCTTGTGCGGTGAGAAATGCGACAATTTGGGGGTGAGATTCATCCATGTAAGGAACGGGTGCTGGGCGGAGAGGGGTGGGCCGGGGATCATCCAGCCAGACGAGTGTGCGAATGCGATCCACACGATAGATCCGCTCGGTCTGATGCGTTTGCGAGAAGGCCCGGCAATACCAGAAGCCGTTTTGGGTGGAGAGTTGTTGCGGCAGGATCTGCTGCGTCGATAGACGCTCGGCTGATTGGTAGGTCACGGCTAGCCAGCGTTGGCTTTGCATGGCAGCCATAACATCGTCGAGAAATGGCGTCGGTTGCAAACGGTGGGGAATATCGACGGCCACTCGTTCGAGCATAGCCTCGATGCCAGCCAACTGGGCTTTAGGCAAGATCGAGCGCAGTTTGATCAGCAGCGAGGCCCGCGCCGGTTCAAAAGGCAACGACGCCAACCCGATAATCGAGCGTAAAGCCAAGTGCAGCAGAAAGCTTTCCTGGAGACTAAGCGGCAAGGGCGCCAGATGATAATCGGCTGGCAGCGTATAACCACCACCCACGCCTTCACGGGCAATCACCGGAATGCCCATTTCGCTCAGGGCCTGCACATCGCGCAGGATGGTGCGCTTCGACACTTCAAAGTGGCGCGCGATGGCGGTGGAGGTATGCGGTTTTTCTTGAAGTAACATAACGATGGCGGTCAGTCGTTCGATTCGATTCATATGGGGGATTAGGCTAGACCAGTGTAGCACAAAAAGCAATTTTGGCTTGTCATTTCAGAAAAGCCACTCGGCAGCAATATCATAGCACGGCAGAAATGGCTTTGAAAGTTTACAAAAGTCAGGCGATCTTCTCAAGCTATCCGCAAAACAGGGCGCCATTCAGGGACAAAGCTGAATCCTTTGCTAACGCATAGCGTCGTATAGAGTAGAGATGCATGTTATTTAGCGAGAATGCAATATTTAGATAGGGGAGATACGATGCGACACTTAGACGGCAAAACTGCGGTTGTTATCGGCGGAAGCCAGGGGATTGGGCAAGGCATTGTGGGCGCACTCGCAGGCGAAGGCGCATCCGTCTGGGCGCTTGGGCGGGACACCGAACGGCTGGCGCAGATCAAACAAACGATGGCTGGCGTCCAAACCCTGGTGGGGGATGTCACTGATCCGCAGATGGCGAGCCAAATAGTGCGCGCGACCCGTCCACAAATTCTTGTGTTGAGCGCAGGGGCAACCCCTGTTATGGCGCCACTTCACCAACAATCGTGGGAGCAATTTGGGCGCACTTGGGAGACCGATGTGCATATGACCTTCTCTTTTGGCAAGGAAGCGCTGCTGGCGCCGTTGCCACCGGGCAGTGTCGTGGTGATCATCTCTAGTGGGGCCGCCATCGGCGGGTCATCACTTTCGGGTGCCTATGCTGGTGCGAAGCGGACACAATGGTTCTTGGCCCACTACTTGCAAGAGGAGTCAGACGCCTTGCAACTTGGCATCCGTTTTGTGGCGCTGCTGCCCAAACAGATCATGAACAGCACGGCGCTTGGTCACACGGCGGCCGTCGCTTACGCGGCGCGGCAAGGGATCAGCGAACAAACATTTATCGAACGTTTCGGTCCCCCACTGACGCCAGCCGACGTTGGCCAGGGGGTTGTCAGCTTGCTCACCGATCAAGCGTATGGCAACGGCGTTGCCTTTGGTATCAGCAGCCAGGGGCTGGCCGCTTTATAGAAAAATCCATTGAAAGGCACAGAATAAGGGGCTGGCGCGTAGGCGTGCCAGCCCCTTATTTCTAGAGACGTTATTGGGTTGATCGATTAATGCATGGTACGCAGTGCTAGTGTAGGGATACAGGATACGGGATAAGGAATTAGCCGTATCCTGTATCCCAAAGTATAGAGGCTCACCGAAGGGGGTGTCGCCGTAATGCCAAGATTTTAAGTTGATTGCGCATTGGCCTGTTATCCACTATAATGCTCCCCACCCTCCTTCGGCCTAGTCTCACAACAAACGCGGAGTATGTCATGACCCAACCATCTATCCCGGCCAAACTTGCACTCGAGGGTGGCTCACCTTTTCGCACGACCCCTTTTCCTAAACGCACGCCTTTTGGTGATGAAGAAATTGCCCTGGTGACCGAGGCGATTCGTTCGCAAAATCTCTTCGGCCCCAGCGGTGACAAAGTGGCTGCGTTAGAACACAAATTTGCGGCGCTCTATGGTGTAAAATATGCCACGGCTTCCACCTCTGGCACAGCCGCCATTCATGTGGCGATTGGGGCGCTCAATCCTAATCCTGGCGATGAGATTATCACAGGGCCGATCACGGACGCTGGTTCGATTATCCCGATCCTCTACCAGGGCTGCATTCCCATTTTTGCCGATATCGATGAAACGTATAACATCGATCCCGCCGATGTCGAACGCAAGATCACCGACCGCACGGCGGCGATCCTGGCGATTCATCTATTTGGCAATGCCTGCAAAATCGATGAACTGGCCGAGATTGCGCGCCGCCACAATTTACCGTTGATCGAAGACTGTAGCCAAACCCATGCGATCCAATATAAAGGCCGCACGATCGGGACCTGGGGTGACATTGCGGCGTTTAGCTTTCAACAGTCCAAACATATGACAACCGGCGATGGTGGCATGACCATCACCAACCATGAAAAATTGGCCGAGCGCATGGCCCTCTTCTGTGACAAAGGTTGGACACGTAAACCAGGGTATGGTGCGCGTTCTTATGCTTTTCTGGCCCCCAACTACCGCATGACAGAGCTACAAGGCGCGGTCGGGTTGGCGCAGGTGAACAAGGTGCGCGGCGTCATCGAAAAACGGATGGCGCTGGGCCACTATCTTTCGGCCTTGATTGGCGAAGTAGAAGGGATTACGCCAATGCCAATGACGCCAGGGTCGGAACATGGCTACTGGTTATATGCGCTCCGGGTGGATGATTGGCCGATTCAGCCCTTTGCCGAAGCGCTTAGCAAAGAAGGTGTGGGGGCGGGTGCCGGCTATACGGGTGACCCGATCTATCTTTGTATGGACGCGCTAATGGGCAAAAAGACCTTTGGCAATTCGAGCTATCCGCTCGATGGCAGCCACGGTGGCCGCCAGATCGAGTACACCAAAGGGCTCTGTCCCCGTGCCGAGGAAGCACTCCAACAGATGGTCACGATCGGCTTGAACGAAAATTACAGCCCGCGCGACATCGAAGATATGGCCGGTGCGATTCGCAAAGTGGCCGAACTTTTACCCAAACCCCAATAGCGCATTTGAACAGAGAGCATGAGTTAGCCGTAGGTCATCTTCATCAAAATTTTGCTGACGCTGTATTAGGCGTCTAAATCTGAATCAACGAGGGAAAGCATGTTAAAAATTGGGATCTTGGGCAGTGACAACAGTCACGCCGAACGTTTTTCTGAAATTCTCAACCGCCCTGACCATGCGGCTTATCTGCCGGGCGCGGATGCTAAAGTGGTAGCGATCTGGGGAGCTGAGCCGGAGCGTACACAACAAGTGGCGCGCGATAATTTGATTGAAACCATCGCGGCCACACCAGAAGCGATGTTGGGCCAGGTTGATGCCGTCTTCTGCGTCACCCGGCATGGGGGTCTGCACCTGGATCTGGTGCGCCCCTATCTACAGGCCGGTGTGCCGACTTTTGTGGACAAACCGTTAGCCATTGATCCAGCCGACGCGCGCGAAATTGTAGAACTGGCGGCGGCGACCCATACACCGCTGACTTCATTTTCAACCGTACGCTTCAGCGCCGACGCTCAACGTTTTTTTGCCGATGCACGCCAATTGGGGGGCATTCGCGCGGCGATTTATAGCGGGCCTGCCAACCGGCGCAATCCGTATGGCGGCATTCTCTTTTATGCCATTCACTGCATTGAGTTGCTGTTGATGAATCAGGGCACAGGCGTGCAATGGGTGCAGGCGATCGAAGGGCCAGGCATTGATGCGGCGGGCAATGGCAATCTGATCGCCACCTGCGCCTGGGCCGACGGCGCCACAGCCACCTTGCAATGTACAGTTGATGCCAAGTACAGTTTTCAAATTAGTGCCCTGGGGGCGAAAGAGACCCTACACACAGTGTTGGATATTAGTGACTGTTACCGTGAGGGCATGAAGCAGATCCTAGCTTGTCTGCGCGGTGGTGACAATCCAGTATCGCCCGCCCAGATGATCGAAGCGATTCAGATTGGGGCAGCCATTGAGCGTAGCCTGGCGCAGGGAAAACGCATTGCGCTGAGTGAGTTGTAAACTGGGTGTAGTAGAAAATTAGTCATTAATGAAAAAACGCCACCGCGAAACAATATTTCGCGGTGGCGTTTTAATGTGCTGGGGAGAGACGGCACATCGCCCCAATCTTGGCTTACCCATTTGAGAGCGGACTTGCAGATTCAGATTGTGAAATAATATACTATCATAACAACCCTGAAGCTTATGATTTTAGCGTGTTGGGTTATACGGGGTAAGGCCTGAAAATCATGATTGAAGGATCAAGCGCTGACAGGAGGAAAAAATCCTACTTGTCAGGCTGGGCGCCGACCATTTTGACAATGGTCTTGCGTGGGTCATGTTTGAGCGGGCATAACCTACAGTCAAAATGGAGAGAATAATCCGATGAGTGATTTTCTGTTCGCCCGTTCACAAATGGCAATGTCGCTGGCCTTTCATATTATTTTTGCGGCGTTAGGCGTTGGCATGCCACTCTTAATGGCCATCTCCGAAGGGCTCTATTTGCGCACAGGACGGCCCATCTATTTAGATCTGAGTAAGCGCTGGGCGAAAGGGACGGCGATTCTATTCGCCGTCGGTGCGGTTTCGGGCACGGTGCTCTCTTTCGAGCTTGGCTTGCTCTGGCCGCAATTCATGGAATTTGCCGGCCCGATTATCGGCATGCCTTTTTCGCTGGAAGGGTTCGCTTTTTTCACTGAAGCGATCTTTCTGGGGATTTACCTCTATGGCTGGGGGCGCATTTCGCCCTTTATGCATTGGCTGGCCGGCGTTTTAGTGGCGGTGAGCGGTGCGCTCTCGGCCGTTTTTGTCGTAACCGCCAATGCCTGGATGAATGCGCCCACTGGCTTTGAAATTGTCAATGGGCAGGTGGTGAACGTTGACCCGATTGCCGCCATGCTCAACCGCGCGAGTTTGCATCAGGTGATTCACATGACCTTGGCGGCTTACGTCGCAACCGGGTTTGCCGTAGCGGCGGTGCATGCTTATTTTGTGCTCAAGCACAAACAGAGCACCTTTCATCGCGCCGCGCTTAGCATTGCCTTGATCATGGCGTGCATCAGCATTCCGCTTCAGCTTTTGAGCGGGGATCACAGCGCAAAAGCCGTTGCGGAGTTACAACCGGCGAAATTTGCGGCGATGGAAAGCCTTTACCAAAGCGAAACCAGCGCGCCGCTGGCGATTGGTGGCATCGCCAACGACGCAACGATGGAATTGCCCTATGCGATCAAAATTCCGTATGCGCTCAGCTTTCTGGCCCACGGCGATCCCTTCGCCAAGGTGACCGGCCTGGCCGAGTTCCCGCGCGACGAATGGCCAAACACTCAGGTTGTCCACCTGGCTTTTGATATTATGGTGGGCAGTGGCATGATCATGTTGGCCTTGGCGGTATGGGCAGGCTGGTTGTGGTGGCGCAGACGCACCCTGCCAGACAACCGTTGGTTGCTGCGCGGCTTGGTGGCAGCAGGTCCGCTTGGATTTATTGCGATTGAAACAGGCTGGGTCGTGACAGAAGTGGGACGCCAGCCGTGGATTATCTATGGCGTCGTACGCACCGCCGACGCTGTAACGCCCATGACGGGGCTCGTGACACCGTTTGTCACTTTTACCCTGCTCTATATCTTTCTGTCGATTGTGCTCGTTTTCCTGTTACTACGTCAGTTCTTGGAGACGGTGGAGAGTGGAGAGTCGTCTAAGGCGACGGACCTGAAAGAGTTGCGGGAAGGTCAGTAGGGCGACCCCACCGGCCTTTCTCTGCTGGGAAGGGCCGGGGGAGAGGCTACGCAAACCGACCAACTCCATTCTATAAAATTAATCTCTCACTGACACCATGTGAGTATGATAACGGATAAGGACATAACCAATGACAACTTCACTTGAATTGATCATTGCAGCCATCATGGTGATCGCGCTGATGCTGTATGCGCTGTTGGCAGGCGCCGATTTTGGTGGCGGCATGTG
>JAPLGZ010000817.1 GCA_026389895.1 Chloroflexota bacterium
CCCCATCTTGCCCAGACACTTTTTCTGAAATTCAATATCGCCGACCGCTAACACTTCATCGACAATCAAAATTTCTGGCTCTAGATGGGCGGCCACCGCAAAGGCCAACCGTGTATACATGCCGCTGGAATAGTGCTTGACCGGTGTATCAAGAAACTGTTCTACCTCGGCAAAGGCGACAATTTCATCAAACTTGCGATCGATCTCGCCGCGCGACATGCCCAGGATCGCCCCATTCAAGAAGACATTTTCGCGCCCGCTTAATTCGGGGTGAAAGCCGGTGCCTACTTCCAGCAAAGCGCCGACGCGGCCATGTAACGCGACACTGCCCGCCGTCGGTTCGGTGATCTGCGAAAGAATTTTTAGCAATGTACTCTTGCCTGCGCCGTTGCGCCCGATAATGCCAAGCACATCGCCCTGGTTAACCGAAAAATTAATCTCCTTGAGCGCCCAAATTTCGCGATTTGCATTCGCCGTGGCGGGCTGGCCACGGACAAGCTGGCCAATACGCCGCAACGGCCCGGTAAAGCCATCGACCAGCGTATCGCGCAGGGTGCTATATCGTTCCTGCTTGGCGCCAATCCGAAATTGTTTACCTAAATTTTCGACTTGAATTGCAATGTCACTCATAATTTACACTTTACACTTTATCATGTCGACATTTATACAATGTCGGCAAAAGTCTTTTCCAGACGGCGGAAATAAAAGGCGCCGCTTACCAATAAGGCCACTGCGGCCAGCGCAGAGACCAGGATCATCGGGCCGGGCGCCGTATCCGCGCCCAGCAGCGACCAGCGAAATCCTTCGACCACCCCGACCATTGGGTTGATCGCATAGAGCAAGCGCCACTTTTCGGGGATCAGGCTGCTCGGATAGACAATCGGCGTGGCAAAGAGCCAAAACTGCACGAGGAAGGGCACAATATAACGCACATCGCGAAATTGCACGTTCAAGCCCGACAGCCAGAGCCCCACCCCCAGCGCCGTGATAAAGGCCAACAAGGCCAATAAAGGCAGCCAGAAAATGTTCGCCGTGGGCAAAATGTGATAATAGAGCATCATGCCGAGCAGCACCAGGAAGGCCAGCGAGAAGTCAATTACCCCTGAAATGACCGCCGAGATCGGAATGATCAAGCGGGGGAAATAGATCTTCTTCAACAAATTAGCATTGCCCACCAAACTATTGGCCGATTCCGACAAGCCATTGGCAAAAAACGTCCAGGGCACCAGGGCCGCGTAGCTAAAGAGCGGATAGGGAATACTATCGGACGGAATTTTGGCCAGTGAGCCAAAAAACAGGCTAAAGACCACCATCGAAAAGAACGGCTGAATAATCGCCCAGGCCGCGCCAATCACGGTCTGCTTATAGCGCACTTTTACATCGCGCCAGGCCAGAATATACAATAATTCTCGGTAGCGCCAGAGTTCGGGCAAGTTCAGAGAGAGCCAGCCGCGAGAAGGTTTAATAATGGTCACAGGCCGTTTGATGGGTTCACTAGCTGTGATGCCCGGTAGCCCGGTTGTTGCTAATTGCGGTTCTGTTGCCATATCTATTCGATCTCTTTTACTACAACGTGATTGCTGGGGGCCTGCTCGGCCCGATACCATTCGATCGTACGCTGTAAGCCTTCTTCGAAAGAAACTTGGGCCTCAAACCCAAACAGATCGCGGGCCCGCGTCACATCCAACTTGCGCCGCGGTTGGCCATTCGGCTTACTTGTATCCCAGATCACTTCACCCGTAAAGCCCGTCAACCGAGCGATCATCGTCCACAAATCTTTAATGCTAATTTCATAGCTGGACCCAAGATTCACCGGCTCGCTCTGGTTGTAGCGTTCAGACGCCAATAAAATGCCTTCGGCGGCATCATCCACATAGAGAAATTCACGCGTGGGCGTGCCATCACCCCAGGCGACCATTTGTGACTCGCCGCGCGCCACCGCCGTCAGAATTTTGCGAATCAACCCTGGAATAACGTGCGACGTCTCTAGATCAAAATTATCACCAGGGCCATATAAATTGACCGGCAACAGAAAAATCGAATTATAGCCATATTGCTCGCGATAGGTCTGACTTTGCACCAACATCATCTTCTTGGCCAGACCATACGGCGCGTTCGTCTCTTCTGGGTAACCGTCCCACAAATTTTCTTCCTTGAACGGGATGGGCGTATATTTCGGATAGGCGCAGATGGTGCCTAAGGCGACAAACTTATCAATCCCGGCGCGCCAGCTTTCATGGAAGAGTGATGTGCCCATCATCAAATTGTCGTAGAAAAATTCGGCCGGGTGGGCGCGGTTCGAGCCGATGCCACCGACGCGCGCCGCCAAATGAATGACCATATCCACCGGTTTTGGTTTCGCGGTGTCGGCCATTAATTGGCGCACAGCCGCAATTTGGGTCAAGTCATATTGCGCCTTGCGCGGGACAATAATCTCCTGCACCCCACGCTCTTGTAACTTGCTCACCACCACCGAGCCTAGAAAACCAGAACCGCCACTGACGATCACCCGTTTATTGCGCCAAAAATCCATTTGATTTGACCCTGTTTGCTGTGTCATATTTTCGCCCTTTGCCTATTCCATTGACCGTCGCGCCACACAGGTAAGTGCTTCCTCAATCGGCTGATCGGCGACGAAAATCAGATAACCGCCCCCGCCCGCCCCCGACAATTTCCAGCCCAATGCCTGACTGGCGTAAGTCTGGATCATCTCTTCAATGAGTGGATTGCTCATATGCGGAAACATCGCAATCTGGGCTTCAAACGAGGCGCGCACCGCTTGCCCAAAAGCGTTGCGATCCTGAACAAGAATCGCCTGCCAACAAGCATCCGCCGCATCCGCCAATGCTTTTGCCCCCGCCTCCGTGATATTGGTGTCACTCAACACATCATAGCCAGCGTGGCGCGGCCCCAGTGGAACCAGATAGAGCGAACTTTCGACAAAACGCAGCATCTCCTCATTTTGTTCGTGATCGATCTGGCTTGGCCAGTAGGCGCCCGTATAATGCGCATTGGCCAGGCCAGGATAGATAATGCCAATGGCATCTTGCGAACCAGAAATGGTTTGTGTACCAGGAGGGTTATCACAACAAAAAAGGATTTTGGCTAATTTTTCTGGCTTATCAACGGGCAAACGCGTGCCCCACAATTCAATGGCGGCGCGGCGTGTACTCGAAGCCATCCCACTGCGGTCATTAAATTCAATTGTCGGCTCAATCGACATGGTGATCACAGAGCCAGGATAATGCTTGGAGACAAAGGGTTGATCCAACCAGCCGCCCGCCAGGTCAATACGGAAAGGAATTCGTTGCACCTGGCGCAACGCGGTGGTCGAACGCGCCCCCAACCCAGGATGCGGCTCACGCTTCAAGACCACATATTCAATGCCGAGCGTTTCGCAG
>JAPLGZ010000372.1 GCA_026389895.1 Chloroflexota bacterium
GGATAGTGGGTGGGCGTGCGAATGCTCGCCTGGGCAACAGTCTGGCCCTGGGGATCAAAAACAATCGCCTTGATACTGGTCGTGCCAATGTCCAGGCCGACGAGTAATGGTTCTGTCGCCATAGTCGTTGAATCTGCTGATGGTGGCAAGGGGAGGGATGATGCGTGATGAGTGATGCGTGATGAGTGAAAAAGGTCGTTTGATCTCACTCATCACGCATCACTCATCACGTTTTACGTTCTACGTCCGACTATCACTCTTTAATTCCAACCAGGCAATTTCCGCCGGCGTTAATTTCATTGTCATCGCCGCCATGTTGGCCTTGAACTCGTCGGCCGTATTGCAGCCGACCAGGGCAAAGATGTTGAGCGGATAGCTCAGCACATAGGCGGTGGCAATTTGCGGGATGCTCATGCCTCTTTCGGCGGCTAATTCCTTGACGCGGTCGAGGCGTTGGAAGTTATCTTCGGTGCAATAACATTCGACACACAACTTGTCGAGATAGGTGGTAAAGCTATCCAAATTATCGCGCTCGAAGCGGCCACTGAAAAAGCCGCCGGCCAGGCTCGACCAGGTGAAGAGTGGCATGTTGTGGGCCTTATACCAGGCGCGATCTTCTTCGCCCGCGGGACCGCTAATGCTGACACAATTGGGCCACGGTGCTTTCAACTGGACGGCCAAACTGAGGTTTGGGCTACTGGCGACAAACGGCGTCAGATTGTGCGCCGCCGCGTATTCGTTGGCTTCCTGGATGCGCGCCGACGACCAGTTAGACCCACCAAAGGCATGAATGCGCCCGGCGGCCTTGTGCTCGTTCAACACCTCGACAATTGGCCCGACCGGTTTGCTGGGATCGTCACGATGCAAGATATAGAGGTCAATATAATCGGTCTTCATGCGTGCCAGCGAATCATGCAGATCGGCGGTGATGTCAAAAGGTGTGACGCGTTGTCGATCCTGGCTGTGATGCGCACCTTTGCCCAAAATGACCACTTGTTCGCGATTGCCGCGTGCTTCGAGCCAGCGGCCAAAGGTTCGCTCCACATCGCCGTTGCCATAGCCATGCGCGGTGTCAAAGGTCGTGCCGCCCATTGCCAGAATACCGTCGAGCAGCGCAAAACTTTCGTCTAATTTGCTCGTGCTGATCATAATCGTGCCCTGCACCAGCCGCGAGATCGGCTTGGTGACGCCCGGTACATTTGCGTATAGCATATGTAAATTACTCCTTAATTGTTTGCGATTGATTGGGGAGTCAGACTATTCAATAGGGATTCAGTAGACGGGATTAGAGAAGAGTTGTATTACCACCGAATTCCGTCTACCGAATCCCTACTACTTCCTTCTGCCATTATCTCATATTGCTGCCGCAGCGACCAGATTAGAACACCGTCCGAGTAAGCCTTCGCTGGTGGCGGCGGGCTGGGTGGTAAAGAGCACGCAGGATAGTGCGCGCGCCGGGTCCATCCAAACCACTGTGCCCGTCGCGCCGCCGTGACCATACGCCCCCGGCGCGGTCAAATTCCCCAAATAGGACCAACCAATCGTTGATTGCCGCCGCCAACCCAAACCCCAAGATTGACTCATTCGCACTAACTCGGGCAGAGCTGGCATCGCCGCGGTCTGGTCCGTTGTCATCGCTTGGACGGTGGCGGGACTCAAGATGCGCACACCGTCGAGTTCGCCGCCATTCAAAAAGAGTTGGCAGAAGCGGCCCATGTCACGCACCGTGGCGAGCATGCCGCCCCACGGCGCGCCAAAATGCTGCCAGTAGGGTCTGTTCCAGCCCCAATCTTTGCCTTGCATCTCGGCATCGATATTAACCTGGGCAATGCGCGCAGCGGGCAAATTTTGGGCACCCAGCGCCGTGTCCACCATGCCAAGCGGCCCAAAAATTTCACGCTGCAGAAAGGCCGGCAAAGAGACGCCTTCGATCCGTTCGATGATTGCACCGAGCATCGCGGTGCCACAACTTTGATATTGAAGATTGGCGCCGGCTGGGAAATCGAGCGGCAGCGCGCAAATTTGCCGGACAAATTCGGCTAACGGCGCATGTTGGCTGCGCAAGCTACGATCGGTGGGCAGCATGTCGGGCAGGCCAGAGGTATGCGTCATCAAATGGCGCACGGTGACTTGGTCTTTGCCGTTCGCGCCAAATTCGGGGATGATCGAACAGACCGGGTAATCCAAAAGCAGTTTGCCGCGCTCCACCAGCAACATCACCGCCGTGACGGTAACCGGTTTGGTCACGGATGCCGTCAAAAAGATCGCGTCGGGCGGCATGGGAGGCGAATCGGGGGTCAGACCCAGGCGGCCAAAGCTGCGTGGTGCGACGGCGACGCCATGCCGCGCGAGCTGAATCGCTGCCCCTGGAATTTTGCCCGTCTGCACCGCTTCGTCGAGAAAGTGATAAACCCGATCAAGTCGTTCCTGCGAAAGACCCATTGATCCAGTTGCTTGAAGTTGCGTCATGGTGATTTTTGTCCGAAAAATAGCGCCGCGAAAAGTCGAATCAATGCCAGCCTTATGTTGGTTGGTTTTGCCGTCTAGCGCACATATTGACGCCAGAGATGCTGGGCGCGGGACCCAAACATTCGTTCCGCTTTGTCGCTGTTGAGACAGGTGGCATAACCTTCTAATGGCGTTCGCAAATCTTTTACGTCTGGCCAGTACTTTGCCAATAATTCGCGTGTCGGAATGGTCATTTTGGTATCTGGCGCAGCAATGTGAAAAGCCTCGGCCCCCAACCCATCGGTCTCGACGGCCAGCCGCGCGGCCAGGCCAATATCGCGCACGTCGATGTAGGACCAAAAGATCGTTTTTTGGTCTTCTGGGTCGGCCTGAATCTGGTGAAAGTTTGCATAATCGTCCGGCGTCACCACGTTGCCCAAACGAAAGGAGACCGCCTGCATCCCCGTCTGGCGATGAAACATGGCGCAGGTCATTTCGCCCGTTTGTTTTGACAAGGCGTACGGATCTTGTGGCAACAGGGGGTGTTCCTCATCAAGCGGCAGGTAGAAGGGGTTAAAAAAATGGCGGTGAAAGACAATGCCATACGCGCTTTCACTAGAAGCAGTCACGACTTTGCTAACGCCCAGATCGGCGCAGGCTTGCAGAATGTTATATGTCGTCATCGTATTGAGACGAAACACCTTGTCGGGTGCTGCACCGCCGGGCCAGGGAATCGCCGCCATATGGACAACCGCGTCGGGCCGAAAACGGGCGATCAGGCCATAAACCTGGCCTAAATCCTCTATATCCGCCACAATCCAGTCGAAATCAGCTTGGGTTGGCGGTTTTAGATCGACGCCCAGCACATCCCACTGCTGGGCGCGAAATTCGCGCGCTACCCAGGGGCCTACCTTGCCGCTGGTGCCTGTTACCATCACTTTCATGCTACGCTCCTCATTTTCCTTCAATCGGCTTGATGCTATACGGCTCTTTGCTGGTCAAACTGCTGGTCATGCCGCCATCGGCAAACATATTCGCGCCGTTGATCGCGCTGCTGCGATCGCTGAGTAGGAAGGCGGCTAATTCACCAATTTCCGCAGGTTCAATCGTGCGTTCGATGGGCACGTTGGCATTCCAGTGATCAACGACGGCTTGACGATTCGACGAAGCATCGAGCAAATCGCGCCAGATTTGGGTATTAAGCAGGCCCGGCGAAATTACATTTACCCGGATACCCTGATTCGCTAGCTCAATCGCAATCGACTTGCTCAGCCCAACGACACCCCACTTGGCCGCGTCATAGGGGCCAGCCCCAGGCAGTGCCGCCATCGAATGGACGCTGGATATGTTGACAATGTTGCCGCCGCGTGGCGTCTGTTGCAACAGCTGCTGGCAGACAAATTGGCTGAGAAAGAAGGTGGCGCGCAGATCGACGCTGATCACCCGTTCCCAATCGGTGGGGGTGGTTTCTAAAAATGGCTTGACAAAATTGATGCCAGCGTTGTTCACCAAACCGTCAACGCGGCCAAAGTGGC
>JAPLGZ010000497.1 GCA_026389895.1 Chloroflexota bacterium
CTAATTCAAGGCCGAAGCAGCAATGGTTCTCTCCTTGACCTCCCCTCACGCGGCGCGATAATGTAGCCGAGCTGCTTTATCAAAAGATCGGCTACATTCAGGCTGATATCATTCCGGGGTATGCCCTCAACGCCACCAGCCATCCGGTCTTATATTGCCGCATTATCTAGCAGGGATTAGCCTTTGACGTAAGAGAATTTTTCGGCAATTTTATTATCGCGAACACGGAAGATATCGACGCCGCGTACATGTCCCGCTTGCTGATGTTGGTCAACCCAGTGATAGGTCCAACGTAATACACCGCGATCGCCAGCAGCAATAATCTCTTCGGTTTCGAAACGGGCCTGGGGTGAGCCGCTAAATAGTTCTTGCCAGAAGGCACGCACGGCCGTTTGGCCTTCGCTGCGGCTACCGTCGGGTGGTGGATAGGTGTTCTCGAAAACACAGTCGTCGGTCATCAAACGCATGACGGCGTCGACATCATGCTGATTAAAGGCTGCATGAAATTGTTCAATGGTTGCTCGCGTGCGCGCCGTAACCGCATCTGCGGTTGGCTCGGTTGTTGTCTGATCGGTCATGAGATTCTCCCTTCATCTTAGCCAAAGCGGGCATAGCCAAGCAACGCATCCAAGCGACAGGTCGCCAACCCTATCACATGATCGCCCGCCCCATAATAAACGTAAACCTCTTCGCCTACCACTGGATTCGCGTTGCTAAAAACCACATTGGGTACGTCACCCTTGATCTCCCACAACTCCTCTGGCCAGAAGATCGGCGCTTTCGCCCGGCGGATCACCTTGGTTGGATCGTCCAAATCGAGCAGCGCCACGCCAAAGCGATAGATCCGGTCTTCCGCATACGCATGGTTGAGACAGAGCCAGCCATGGGGCGTCTCAATAGGCACACCGTTGCTGCCTACACTTTTACTATCCCAGCCATTATCGAGGCGCGGCCCATAGATCGGCGCCATATCTTCCTCGTGCCAACTGATCAAATCATCTGAGTAAGCCAGCCAGACGTGTGGCCAGCGCCGGTGTAAAGCGGCGTAGCGCCCCTGAATTTTGCGCGGAAAAAGAACATGGTCTTTGTTGTCTTCTCCCCGCACAATTGGCCCTAGCCGCTCCCAGGTGAGCAAATTGTGGCTGCGTGCCACCATTGGCAAGATGCCGCCACCGGCATGGGTTGGTTTCCCGGTGCCGCTATAGGCGCGCCCATAGGCCGTGTAGGTCATGTAGAAGATCCCCTCGATCGCCACGACGCGGGGATCTTCGAGGCCGCGTGAATCTGTGGCATCCGTCGGCGCGAGCACGGGCTGTTGGAGCCGATTCCACTGAATGCCATCCGTGCTAACGGCATAGCCAATGCGGCTGACCCAGTCTAGCCCTTGGGCGCGATAGTGCATATGCAAGAGCCCATTGTGGACAATCACAGATGGGTTAAAAACGTTGTAACATTCCCACTCCGAGGCCAAAGTGGGCAACAGAATCGGGCTTTGTGGATGGCGTTGTAGACGAAAGGTCATAACGGGTGCTCACGATTTGCTCTGTTTTAGAAATTTTTGAATGGTAATGCGATGTTCCTGGTAATGCTCGTAGGTGTTGCCAATCACCCACCCTAGCAAAGGGCGCGCTTCGGGATCATCTGGATAGCGGGGCTGCATCAATTCATTGTATGATAGTTTTTCCAAATCCGTCAAGACTTGGGCATGGGTGCGTTCCAACTCGGCAAGCACATCTGCTACCGAACGTGGATGGTGGCGTTGGAATAAAACCTGATTGAGTTCATCTTCATCAAGCCGCTCAAAGGTCTGCCGATCTATTTGTAATGTCTCATACGTGGGGCGATTTTGTAAGTGTGACAGGCGCATGACCGTTTCCCAAACCGTCAAATGGGCCAGGTTGTCTTTGATCGACCAACCACCGGGATCCAACTCATTCATCTGTGTTGGATTTAGCTGGGCAATAGCCTGCTGCAGCGCGTGCCATTCGTGTTGAATGCGGGCCATCAATTCTGCTTTGTTACTTGGCATTTCTGCATATTCATTCTGCTGGATATGATTTGTTTCAGTGGTCATGGTTACGTTCTCCTGTCTGTGAATGATCTGTTTAGGTAGCCTTTTCCGCATTGCTCTACTACCCGTTTCTTGCTGAGCTTGCAGACCTCTCTAGTCAAATTTACAGTCAAATGTAGTTAGTTTGGTACAAAGCTAACTGTCTATGTTTGTTTAGATAGTTGTGATGTTAGCATAAGTATTCTAACCTGTCAAGGGATGTTAGAAGGTTAAATGGTCATTGAGATCTATTATAAGGTACAAATTGACCGTCAGGTGGCCATCGAAAACCTAAATTGCCGAGACGCCAAGTTGACAACGTGTTTTATACTTAGATTGTGAGATAGTGAGTGGGATGTAAGCCCGATTTGTTTGCAAGGATCTGCATGGATAAAAGTGTAATATTCCCCGCCTATTTAGAATATTGTCTGGAATTCGCCAATACAGCGGACTGGCATGCCAGTGAGCAGCCAGTGGAGACATTACACAGCTATGCGGATCTGGTGGCCTGGTCCCAGCGTATTGGCATTCTGACGAGCGGGAGCGCGGAGGAACTTAACCAACAGGCGGCACGTTTTCCCCTAGACGCGACAACGTTTCTTGGGCAAGCCATTGAACTACGCGAGGCAATTTATCGAATATTTAGAGCTGTCACGGCGGCGCAATCACCGGACGTCGCTGATTTGGAAATTTTGAATGCCAGGCTGCCTGCCACCTATAGCCATTTACAGATTGTCCAGAGCGGCGACCATTTTGCCTGGGGCTGGCGTGATGAAGAGCCTCAACTTGACCGTTTGCTCTGGCCTGTCGTGCGCTCGGCCGCCGATCTGCTCACTTTCTCAGAACTGAATCGGGTCAAGCAGTGCGCTGATGATCGGGGATGTGGCTATTTCTTTATCGACACGACCCGCAATCACAGTCGTCGTTGGTGTACGATGGAAAGCTGTGGCAATCGCGCCAAGGCTCGTCGCCACTATGCTCGTCAACGCGATGATGCGTAAAAGGCTCACTAAATCAGGCCTATGATAATCATCGGTACAGTGCTCATCCCTGCCAGATTGAGAAAGGCTGCGGTATTTGGTTTGCTAACTAGCGTCTTTCTTCCCTACAGTGGTAAAATCTTTGGGTCTGATGGCGTTTGTGCAGACTTACGTTTTGACAATGATTGCATAATGGCCTGATCCAAGCCGCTAGGCGCAAAGATGTCGCTGTCACCTTTGGTTGATGAACATTACACGCTTAAACCCGTTGATGTCGGGCGCGCGCCGCTGCGGGTGACCATTAACAATGTATCGCTGCAAGGGGTGGAAGAAATTAGTCCAGTTTTGCATTTGAACGAGTTTCCGACAAAACGACTTGTCATCGATAGCACGCAATCGCAGACGCTGATTCAGATGACCGGCAGCCCTTTGTTTGCCAGCTGGATCGGTCACAAAATTGATCTAAAAGTGGTGACGCAGGCCGGTCTGACCCATATTGTGCTTAGTGCGCCACAACCGGAAAATTGGTTATGGCCGCGGACCAGCACTGCATTGCCGGACCGCACGCGTCGCCAATATGGGCCATCAATTTTACTGTTCATCGTGCTACTGTTTATCTTTAGCGCCGCTTATTTGCTTGATAATGGGGATGCTATTTGGCAGTTCTTAAAGAATTTTATCCCTCTCTAGGCCTGCTCCGCTCATCACAATCTATGAGCGCCGTGCTTGTTTTTTGTGCCGTTTGGTTATCCACTAATTACGCCATAAATTCACTATGACACTATCTTCTACAAACGATATTCCAGCTGAGACGCTGCGTAAAATCATTCAGCAATATGGGACCTCCATTTGCGATGATCCACGCCGTTGTGAAGCGCTCCTCAAAGACTTATGTGGAGAATATAAACGCGAGATCCATTTGTTGATGGGTGCGCACTATGAAAAAATTCCCAGCGAGCTCCAACGCGGTCTGCCTCTAGATCTTCAGCGGCCACGCCTCGCGCAACAGCTGGTCGATGATCGAGGGTTTGACGATGTGTGGGCCGAATGGGCCGTTAATGCCTGGGCCTATGGCTTGGGTCTTGTCCAGCAACCGCCCTCACGCGTGGTCGCGGCCAGCCAAGTGCGCCCAACACAAGCCCGCCCAACACAGCCCTCCACAGTACAAGCCTATACCCCACCATCCTACACGCCACCACCCCCACCCGCCCGCGTCGCCCGTCCGGTGAGCGCACCAGTCATTCAACCCGACCCAACCGGCGATGATTTTGATATTATCGACAATGGGAACCAGGGTGGCGGGCGCTCCAGAAGTTGGTTTTGGGTGGTGCTTGTCTTTAGCATTATCTTTCTGGCCTTTGCTTCGGGCATGGCGATCATGACCATGATGAACCGATCGGCGCCTGAGGCCAGCGCGCCGGTTGTGCTGCCTTTTGGGACGCCAACGCCGAGCGGGCCAACGCCGGCTGCGGTTGCGCAGAGTACGCCCACGTTGCAAACCAGGGTCGCCGCTACCGCGACCGTCAGCACCCCGACCGTCGCGGCAACGGCGACCTTGACGCCAACCGCCACTCCCCAACTGGCCTGCACTCAAGCGGTGGCCCAGGAATTGGCTTCGCTCTATGACCGCGCAACGCTCGGTTGCGCGGTGGCTGGCCCCAACATTGTGTGGGCTGCCTGGGAATCCTTTGAGCGTGGTGCTATGCTCTGGCGCAGCGATACGGATTTGGCCTATACCTTCTTCAGTGATGGCCAATGGTCGCCGATCAATGAACACTGGGATGGCAAAGACATTCCCTCGCGCGGTACGCCTCCTCAGGGGTTGCAAGCGCCAGTGCGTGGCTTTGGCTATGTATGGGGCATCCGCGACGACTTCTTCAATCGCTTGGGCTGGGCCAGAGAGCAGGAAAAAGGCTTTTGTGCCACGATTCAGCCGTTTGAAAAAGGTTTTATTCTGCAAAGCAGTACGATTGAGTTTTGTACTCCCGACAACCTTTACAATCATTCACGCGATGGCGATTGGGCGCCGCTCTTCTTTGCCATGATGGAAGGTGGCCAATGGCGCAATGCCGGCAGCGCCAGCGCGCCACCACCAGCCGCGCCCCCTCCTGCGCCCGCCGCCCAAAACCCACAAACGCGACCAGCCGCCAATGGTCTATTTTACGCTTCGCAAGCCAATGGCATTAACTTGGATGCCACGTTTGACGATTGGCCTGACCATTGGCTGCCCATTGCCGCACTAATTCAAGGGGCAGAAAACTATAAGAATCCGCAGGATATATCCGGTGACTTTCAGGCGGCTTGGTCGCCGGCTGGCCTTTTCTTGGCCGTACGTGTCAACGATGATAAGTATCGCAACGGCCCGGATGGCACTGATATGTGGAAGGGTGACGCATTGGAAATTCACTTTGATCGACAGCTGGCCGCCGACTATGATCAGACGACGGCTGACGCCGATGACTACCAAGTGGGGGTCAGTTTTGGCCCCAAGCTAAGAGAACTGCGTGGCTATCGTTGGTTGCCGCGTGAAAAAGAGGGTAGCTTCAGGATGGAAGGCGCCGTACGCGAAGATAAACAAGGCTATCAGGTGGAAATTCTGCTTCCCTGGGCCTTATTTGAACAAGATGGCAACCTGGTCCAGGTTGGGCAAACGTTTGGCTTCAACATCAGCATTAGTGACAACGATGACAAAGAAGCGGCCCAACAAACCGTCTTGTCCGCCTCCCCAGCCCGCACCACCTTTGATAACCCAACCCAATGGGGCACATTGATCATCCAAGGATAAACCGAGCGGGGATGCGGGCGACAAATTGTGTTTATAAGGAATAGCAAACGGTAAGTGTGAGGATCGTATCAACACTTACCGTTTGCTATTCATCATCCATTGTAGGCAGAAAGGAAGAGGAGAGGGTAACTATGTCCGACCTAAAGCAAGCGGCCTTGGATTATCATAAACAGGACCGGCCCGGTAAACTGAAAATTGTCGCCACCAAGCCGATGGACACCCAGCGCGATCTCGCCTTGGCCTATTCACCTGGTGTTGCTTTCCCGGTGCTTGCCATTGCCGACGAGCCAGCGCTCGCCTATGAATACACGGCCAAGGGTAATCTTGTCGCCGTGATCAGCAACGGATCGGCCATCTTAGGCTTAGGTGATCGCGGCCCGTTGGCTTCCAAACCAGTCATGGAAGGTAAAGCTGTACTCTTTAAACGTTTTGCCGATGTCGATGTGTTTGATATTGAGATCGACTCAAAGGACCCCAAAGAGATTGTCCGCTTTGTCCAGATGATTGCCCCTACCTTTGGCGGCGTCAACTTGGAAGACATCAAAGCCCCCGAATGTTTTTACATTGAACAAGAACTGCAACGCACCTGTGATATTCCAGTTTTTCACGACGACCAACATGGCACCGCGATTATTTCTGGCGCCGGTTTGATCAATGCGCTGGAACTCGTGGGCAAGAAAATTTCTGATGTGCGCATCGTGGTGAACGGCGCTGGTGCAGCAGGCATTGCCTGTGCGGATTTTTATATCGCGCTGGGCGCCCAGCGCGATAATATCGTCATGTGTGACACGCGCGGCGTGATCTATGAAGGGCGCACCGAAGGCATGAATGAGTATAAACTTGCCTATGCGGTGGAGACCGATATGCGCACGCTAGAAGATGCCTTGGTTGATGCAGATGTTTTTATTGGTCTATCCAGCGCCAATATTCTCAAACGTGAAACTGTGCGCAGCATGGGGCGTGACCCCATCCTCTTTGCTATGGCCAACCCAGACCCAGAAATCACCTATGAAGAGGCCCAAGCCGCCCGCCCCGATATTATCTTTGGCACTGGTCGCAGCGATTATCCCAACCAGGTTAACAACGTGCTCGGTTTCCCCTTTATCTTCCGCGGCGCGCTGGATGTGCAGGCCAAAACGATCAATATGGAGATGAAATTGGCCGCCGCGCGTGCCTTGGCGGCGTTGGCCAAAGAAGATGTCCCCGACGCCGTGATCCGTGCCTATGGTCTGGATACGTTGCGTTTTGATCGCGAATATATCATCCCCAAGCCTTTGGACCCCCGCGTGTTGACGTGGGTGGCGCCTGCTGTGGCGAAAGCTGCCATGGAGACCGGCGTGGCTCGCAAACAGATTGATCTGCATGAATACATGGATCAACTGGCGGCCCGGATGGGCAAAAGTGTGCAGGTGATGCGCACCCTGGAGCTCAAAGCCCACAGCGATCCCAAACGCGTCGTCTACGCCGAAGGTGAGCACCCCCGTATCATTCGCGCCGCGTATGCGGTGATGACCCAGGGCATTGCGCAGCCCATTCTGCTGGGGAATACCGAGAAGATAACGGCTCGCTGCAAGGAACTTGGCTTGAATTACACGCCAATCGTTGTGGATCCGAATGACAGCGATAAACGGGCCGATTATGCGCGCGTCTTTTATGAACGCCGCCAACGCAAAGGAATGACGTTGACGCTGGCCAACGAAATTATGCGCCAGACCAATTACTTTGGCCCGACAATGGTCGATCAAGGTGATGCCGACGCCTTTGTTTCTGGCCTGACCTACAACTATCCCGAAGTGTTGCGGCCCGCATTGCAGGTTGTGGGCGCGCAGTCAGAACGCTTTGTCAGTGGCGTTTATTTGATGCTGGTCCAAAACAAACTCTACTTCTTCACCGATGCCACCGTGATCATCGAGCCGACCGCCGAACAATTGGCCGCCATCGCGCTCAACGCAGCGGATCTCGCCCGCCAGTTTGGTGTCGAACCGCGGATCGCTATGCTCAGCTTTTCGAACTTTGGCAGCACCCCGCACGAACAATCGAGTGTCGTGCAAGCGGCCACAGCGTTGGTCAAGCGCCGCCGGCCCGATTTACAGGTGGATGGCGAAATGCAAGCTGATGTCGCCGTTGTCCCAGAACTAATGCACCGCCACTATCCCTTCAGCCAGGTGACGGACGCCAATGTCCTGGTCTTCCCCAATTTAAGCTCGGCCAACACCGCCTATAAATTACTCAGTCGTCTCGGTGGTGCCGAGGCGATTGGCCCGATCTTAATGGGCATGGGCAAGCCGATCCACGTGCTTTCTACCGGCGCCGATGTGCGCGACGTGGTGAATGTCACCATCCTCGCTGTGATCGATGCGCAGTTTCGGCTGCAAAATAAGTTATAAAGAGGATTATGGATACGGGATTAAGTCCGCTCTACTGAGCGCCATAATCCCATATCCATAATCCCGTATCCCTACCCTTTCCCATGAAAACTGTCCCATTCTGGACCGAAGATTATCCACGCCCTGCCACTTTGCCGGTGAGTGACTTGCCGGCGCAGGTGGATGTTGCCATCATTGGCAGTGGCTATACTGGTTTGAACGCGGCAATTGTGCTCTGTCAGGCTGGAGCAACCGTGGCTGTGCTGGACCAGGCGACGATTGGCTGGGGGGCAAGCAGCCGGAATGGCGGCATGCTGAATCCGGGCCTCAAGGCAGAACAGCCCCTGCTCTTCAAGCGCTATGGCCCGCAAATGGGCCGCGCGCTTTGGGCCTGGTCACAGGCCGCCATTGATCATGTCGAAGCGTTGGTGGCGCGTGAGCAACTGGCCTGTGACTTTGGGCGGCATGGGCAGGCCGTTTTGGCCTATAAGCCGAGCCATTTTGCTCATTTTAAGGAAGAGATAGCCTGGTTTGCGCGTGAATTGGGCTATCACGACCAAGTATTGGTTGGCGCAGATGCTTTGCAACAGGAGATTGGCAGCGCTAGTTATTACGGCGCGCTGATTGACCCGAACGCTGCTGGTTTGCATCCGGCCAAATATGTCTTTGGGCTGGCAACTGTTGCTGGCCGACTTGGGGCAAAGCTGGTCGAAAATGCTGCCGTAGTTCAACTACGACGTGAGAAAAATCGTTTCCAATTGACTACCACCCAGGGCGTTCTCCACGCAACCGAAGTATGCGTGGCCACCAATGGTTACACCACCAATCTGGCGCCTACAATTCGCCGGGGCGTCTTCTCTGCGGGCAGCTATATCATCACAACCGAGCCGTTGTCCCCAGCTTTACAAGCGACACTCAGCCCGCACGGTCGCATGTTTTATGATAGCAAACATTTCCTGAATTATTTCCGCCTGACGCCAGATGGGCGGATGCTCTTTGGTGGACGGCATAACCTATCGGCGCAATTAGATCTTAGAGAAAGCGCCCATTTGCTGCAAAAACGCATGATTGAAGTCTTTCCAAGCTTAGCTGACGTGCCAATCTCCCATTCTTGGACCGGTAAACTCGGTCTCACCTTTGATTTGATGCCCCACAGTGGCCGTACGGTTGGCGACCGAATGCACGGCGTATATTATGCGTATGGCTATGCCGGCCATGGGGTCGCCGTGGCAAGTTTGGTGGGCAAAGAGCTCGGTGAGGTCATATTGGGCCGACGTGTTGAGAATATTTTTGCCCGACTCCCCCAGCGGCGCTACTTTTTTACCCCTTATGAGCGGTTTTATCTGCCGTTTGTTTCCGCTTGGTTCCGTTTTCTAGATTTAGTAGCCTAGCTGAAATCGTCTTTGCTTGCAGAATATTTGGCATTTGCTAGAAAATACAGTTCAAGCGTTGCTCTGTTTTGGTTTTGCAGCAAGTATACATTCTATGGTAAAAATGTAGGGGTCTACCTTGTGAATTATAGTCAAGATCGCTAGAAACTAATTTTAATTTTTAGGGATGGCCGGTTTCGTCTACTCACAACAAAACCTGTTCTCTGCTACATAGGGTAAGCATGCGGAACTACTAGTTGGGTTGATGCTCAACTGGGCCATTATGAAGGCAATATCGGCTTGCCCGCCAGGAGTTAGCGTTGTCTAGAGAACATGAACGCTTTGCCTATCTGATCACCGATCCCGACTTTATCATTATACAAACGGGCGCTAATTTAGCATTACTAGGTCGATTGGGCGTTGTTAGCGGCCAGTCGCTTTTGCGGATCATCCCCGCCCTAATGACTGATAAACCCAAACTTCAACAGGTTTTAGCTGGCCACGCACCGCAGCATACCGTGGAATTTATATGGAGTGAAGAGGCGGGCACGCAACAGTTGCCTTATTGTTTGACGGCCACTGCGCTAAAAAACAGCGCGGGTGAAATCACTGGCTTGCTCCATTGTATCGAAGAAGAAATCCCCGCCGAGCGCCCTCCCAAAACGGCATTGGAACAAGAAGTACAACACTTGCGTGATTATCTTCAAATCTTCAAATATATGATGGATATGATCGCCCACGATTTGAGCACACCCGTCACTTTGTTGAGCGGTTATCTTGACCTTTTGCAACTCCAACACCCTTTTACACCAGAAAGTGAAGCCGGCAGCTATGTAAAGATTATGACCAGTATGGTCGACCGCCTGATGCTGCTGATCAATGATTTGGCGGATTTGTCGCAAGCGGAAGCCGGTAAATTGCAGTTGAATTTGCAGCTTACCGATGTAGAAGCGCTCGTGCGCGAATTGGCCCTGGAATTCCGCCTGCATCTGCTGGCCAAGCACCAGGTGTTGAAAATAGAATTAGACGAGCAACTGCCGCTGATTCCGTGTGATGTGCCCCGTTTTGCCCAGATTATTAATAATTTATTTAGCAATGCTAGCAAGTATAGTCCAGAAGCCAGCGAAATCTATGTAAAGATAAATTTGACTGCCCAGGGTGATTTTCTGCAAATTTCGATCCGCGATACCGGTGCTGGGATTGCTTCGACTGACTTAGAAAATATCTTCAAGCGCCATTACCGGACGGCCGAAGCAGAACGGTCGTCGGTGCGCGGGGCTGGTTTGGGCCTCTATATTGTCCGCCTGTTGATCGAATTGCATGGCGGCAAAATTTGGTGTGAAAGCACACCAGGGGTGGGCAGTACCTTCTACTTTACCTTGCCCACGAACTCCGACTTCCTAGAACAGTCCGTCTATTCTGATGTGGTTGAGCCGCCTTATTTGTACCAGCCGACAGCTCCCAACAATCTATCCTATCAGCACAACCCGACAACGTAGCCCATAAACAACAGATAACTGGTCAATAAGGTTAGTCGTCGTATGGCTGAGACTAAGCGTGGAAGCGCGCTTAGTCTGATCGCTTCCACGCTTCTCACCACTTAATCTTATCTCCTTTACGTATCTTTTCGGAATTCGCTCATGCTACTTAACCCATTACAACCATTGCTTGAACAGGCTGGCGTTGTCGTTTTAGATGGCGCACTGGCCACAGAACTGGAACGCCGCGGCGCAGATTTGAACGATGCACTCTGGTCGGCCAAACTATTGTTGGAAGCGCCCGAACTGATCCGTCAAGTACACTATGATTATTTCGTGGCCGGGGCCGACATCGCGACGACGGCCAGTTATCAGGCCTCGTTCCCTGGTTTTGCACGGCGTGGTCTCGATGAAATCCAAGCCGCCAGCCTCATGCGGCTTAGTGTCCAATTAGCGATTGAAGCGCGCAACCAATTTCTGGCGGAATATCGTTCGACGTTTATGCCGCGCCGGTTTCATCCTCTCGTGGCCGCCTCGATTGGTCCTTACGGCGCGTATTTGGCTGATGGTTCGGAATATCGCGGGGATTATGGCCTGAGCGTTGAACAATTGATGAATTTTCATCGCCCACGTATGCAGGTATTGGCGAATTGTGGCGCTGATCTGCTGGCCTTTGAAACGATCCCCTGCTTAGCCGAAGCAGAAGCGCTGATCCAACTGTTGTCTGAATTCCCCCAAACCGCCGCTTGGCTCAGCTTCAGCTGTGGCGATGAGGAACATGTCTGCCATGGCGAATTATTGGCCGATTGTGTAGCCTTGGCCGAGCCAAGCGAACAGGTTGTGGCCGTCGGCCTCAATTGCACCCCACCGCGTTTTGCCGAATCTCTCTTGCGGCACGCCGCTCAAGTTACTACAAAGCCGCTGATTGTCTATCCAAACAGTGGAGAACAGTGGGACGCCGCCAGCCACTGTTGGCTAGCGGGCACGGGCGTCACAGAATTTGGTGAACCCGCCCGCCTCTGGTACAACGCCGGCGCGCGCTTAATTGGTGGCTGCTGTCGGACGACACCCGCAGATATAAGCATCATTGCTCAAGCATTGCGCACAGGATAAGAGCGGTGCAAGCAATTGGAATTCCTTTTTAAATAACCCACTGTACCCTGGTGCCCCACCCTAACTCTCCCCAGGGAGGGAACCGTTTGGTGGACAGAAGTAGTGGCTTTGTCTATCTCTGATCAATCCCCTCCCTGGGGAGGGCTAGGGTGGGGCACCAGAGTCAGTCATTCCATGCCACATAATTAATTTTTTGTACCGCGTTCTTTACTCATTGTCAAGCACTCAAGTGCTTCTTACCACGTGCCTGAAGCGTAGTCTTCGCCCCTAAATTTCTCTATACTGGACTTTCATGCCACCTTTCCACACTATCCAGTCTAGGGAGCTACGCTATGAAAGTTAAGATGATCCTGCCCGCGCTAACCGAGGCAAAGAGCCCATATTTTCGCCCGATCAAATATTCGCTCTTTCCGCCGCTTGGCTTGGCGACGCTAGCGGCCTATTTGAATGATGATGACGAAGTCAGCTTGCAGGATGAGCATGTCGAACTGTTGGATTTAAATGACACCCCAGATTTGGTGGTGATCCAGGTTTATATTACGTCGGCCTACCGCGCCTATCAACTGGCGGATTATTATCGCGCCAAGGGTGCTTATATCGCGCTCGGTGGTTTACATGTGACTTCGTTGCCAGAAGAGGCCGCCCTGCACGCCGACACGATCTTTCTGGGCCCTGGTGAGGATATCTGGCCGGCTTTTCTTAAGGATTATCGCGCCGGCAAACCGAATAAACTCTATCGCTCAACCACCCGCACGTTGGTTGGTGTGCCGCCGATTCGCCGCGACTTGATCAAGCGCCATCTTTATCTGGTGCCCAACTCGATTGTCGTTTCGCGCGGTTGCCCACATAGCTGTGATTTTTGCTATAAAGAGGCCTTTTTTACAGGGGGCAAAGGATTCTATACCCAAACCGTCGATGACGCCTTAGCCGAGATTGAGCGTTTGCCGGGGCGCCATCTCTATTTTTTGGATGATCATCTGTTGGGGCAGGCGCGTTTTGCGGGGGCCCTCTTTGACGGTATGAGGGGGATGAATCGCCTCTGGCAAGCCGCTAGCACGGTGCAGGCGGTGTTGAAGCCTGGCCTGTTGGAGAAGGCGGTGGCTGCCGGTCTTCGCAGCCTCTTTGTCGGCTTTGAGACGCTCAATCCGCTGAGTTTGCGCGAACAGAATAAAGTACAAAATCTTAACCGCGATTACAACGCCGCGATTCGCCGTTTACACGATCTGGGCGTGATGATCAACGGCAGCTTTGTCTTTGGCATGGATCATGACGATGAAACAGTTTTTGCGCGCACGGTGGCCTGGGCGATTGAACAGGGGATCGAGACGGCTACCTTTCATATTCTCACGCCCTATCCAGGCACGACGCTCTATGAACGGATGGTCGCGCAAGGCCGTCTGACCACTGGCAACTGGGATTTGTACGACACCCGGCATGTAGTCTTTCGCCCGACCCAAATGACGCCCGCCGCGCTCGAAGCCGGTTACTGGCGCGCCTATGCGGATTTTTATCGTTGGAGCGCCATCTTCAAAGGCGCATCAACCAAGCCGGATGCTATTAGTAAACTGCGGCATGTCGCCTACGCCGGTGGCTGGAAGAAATTTGAACCGGCTTGGGATTGGCTGATCCGCGCCCGACGAGTGGCCCATCTGCGCCCGATGTTGGAAGGGGTATTGACTGGTTTTGGGAAATACCTGGATCGCGAGCCGTTGGATGACGGCAGTCTGCTCACCCTTCATGCGGAGTAAAGATATCATCCAGCCGGCCACAAACGATCGTGGCCGGCTGGATGATATCTTCTTGATCACTAAACAGTGTAGCCCCACCCTAGCCCTCCCCAGGGAGGGAACCGTTTGGTGGACAGCGTGACCGGCATCTTCTGTCCTTGATCAGTCCCCTCCCTGGGGAGGGCTAGGGTGGGGCCCTTGGTCAATTTGCTGCGGGCGAAAAAGTAAGATTGAAGGTTGTCGTCGGTGCTTCCAACCGTTCTGTCAGTGGCGACACGTCGCGTACAAAACGGCCTTGCATACTCCACGGGCCTGTCCAGGTGATCTGTACATCCACCAGCCGTCCACGGAGCGGCAACTCGCTTTCGACAAAGACCAGTTTGTTCTGGCGTGTACGGCCACGCCACTTACCCTTATGTTGGTCTTCGACTAATACTTCAACAATCTCTCCGAGTCGGCGGCTGTTGATCTCGGCGCAAATTTCTTCCTGCAATGCCTCGACTGCCGCATGTCGCCGCACTTTTTCTTCTTCGGGCACATCGTCATCCATGCGGCGCTCGCTCACCGTGCCGGAACGCGGGCTGTAGCGCGCCAGATGAACTTTATCAAGCTTCAAATCGCTCAATACCTCAAGGGTTTTCTCAAATTTTTCGGCTGTTTCGCCACAGAAACCGACAATGATATCGGTGTGAATCGCCGTATCGGGCAGAATCTCGCGAATACGTTGAATGAGCGCCCGATACTCAGCATTCGTGTAGCCACGCTTCATGCGCTCTAGGATTTCGTCATCGCCGGCCTGAATTGGCACCTCGATATGTTCGCAAACCTTAGGCAGATCACGCACCGTTTCTAAAATGCATTGAATCTCCAATCGTCAATCTCTCCTGCCCCTTGATACGCTGCGACGGTCAGGCTATTGCCCAGTTCGCCGCGCCAGTCATAGCCGTAGCGGTCTACAATCTGGCCTAACAAGGTTACTTCGCGCGCCCCTTGAGCGACCAGGCCGCGAATTTCGTTGACAATTTCGTCGATAGGGCGGCTGCGTTCCACGCCACGCCGGAAAGGGATGATGCAAAAGGTGCACGCGTGGCTACAGCCGTAGACAATTGGCACATGCGCCGTGATGGGCGCCTGGCCGCTCAACGCTAGATGTTTGATCGATTGGACGGTGCCAATCGGCTGTGCTTCATCTTGAACTTGGTAGCGCTGGGTCAACTGCTGGCGTTCGATCTCGGCCATTTCGGCGTCGATTTCGTTTTGCCGCAGAAAATTGACCAGGGGGGCCGCCTCGCTGGGCGGCATAAAGACATCGACTTCTGGATAGGCATCGAGTAGTTGTTGGCTGGGTTTTACGCCAACCATACAACCCATCAATGCTAGGGTGCGGTCAGGACGCTTCTTCCGCCAGGAGCGCATATTGCCCAATTTGCCAATGGCTTTATCTTCGGCCGCCTGGCGGACGACGCAAGTGTTGAGGACGACGACATCGGCCTCTTCGAGCCGCTCGGTGGGGCCATAGCCGATTTTTTCTAATTCGGCGGCCACGTGATTGCTATCCGCCACATTCATCTGGCAGCCAATCGTCCAGATATGATATTTGCGTTCAGCGGTGGAGCCTTTGTCCGTTGCCAATTCGTGAAACAGTTGGATCGGTTCGTTTGTCATGTTTATTCTCCTGTGCTCCGGTTTATGCCGGGCAGGTGGGTAGGCGAAAATGTGCGTAAAATCGAGCTTGGGATGAAGCGTGAAAAGTGAGGAGTGAAAGTAGAAACATTGTTGGTCGTTCTTACTCATCACGCTTCACGGGTCACAAATCATCCCCTCATTCTAGAGAGCCCACCCTTTTCTGTCAACAAATTACACCGTCCTTCACTGATTGTGGCTCCTGTGTTATGATGACAAATATCTACAATTCGCTCCTAAATCAGAGAAAGAGAGACCTATGCGAGCACTTGTCTATCAAGGGCCTTGGACCATGACTTTAGAGGATGTGCCGGAGCCAGTCGCGCAGGCTGGTGAGGTGGTAATCGGCGTCAAGGCGGTTGGCGTCTGTGGTTCGGATATTCACGGCTTTACCGGCTCAACGGGCCGGCGCATTGCACCCATGATCATGGGACATGAATTCGGCGGTGTGATCACGGCGGTTGGTGAAGGCGTACAAACAGCAAAGGTGGGCGATGAAGTTGTGGCCACACCAATTTTTCCCTTCAATGGCATTGGTCAACGCAAAGTGCTGGGTGTCTTCAGCACGCAGGGTGCCTATGCCGAACGGGTGGTTGTCCATGAATCGATGTTGCTGCCCAAGCCCGCCCATATTAGTTGGCAACAAGCAGCCATGTGTGAGCCACTTTCCGTGGTGTTACACGCAATCAGCCGCACGCCGATCCCGTTGATGGGCACCGTGGCGATTGTCGGTGCCGGTTCGATTGGCCTGCTCACAATGATGGCCGCGCGGCTGGCTGGCGCAGGCAAGATCATCATGACCGATATGAGCCAACATCGCTTGGAAATGGCCGAAGAAATGGGCGCGGATCTCGCCATCAATATCAAGGAAAAAGATCCTGTGCAGACCATTCTTGATCTCACCGGTGGTCGCGGTGTAGATGTCACCCTGGAAGCGGTCGGCCTATCGGCTACCGTCCAGCAGGCGCACAAAATTACACGCAATGGTGGGCACATCACCTGGATTGGCAATAATGCCAAAATGATTGAATTGGATATGCAAGAGGTCGTGGCGCGTGAATTGACCGTCTGCGGCACCTACGGTTTTAGCACCGAGTTTCCACTGGCGCTCCAGGCGATTGCCAGCGGGCGCATTAATGTCGAACCGCTGATCGAGCGGGTTGCCACGCTTGAAGAAGGACCGCAATTGATCCATGATTTTGCCGCTGGCAAGAGTGAATTGGCGAAGGTAATTTTAGAGCCGTAATTTTGTGATGAGTGATGCGTGAAAAGGGATAAGGGATCCAGGATATGGGATTAGAAAATAGGTTAATCCCGTATCCTGGATCCCTTATCCCTAGCTACATGCGTAGATATATTGTCGACCTTTCTCACTTCTCACTCATCACGCTTCACGTTCAAAATAAATTTAGGAGAAAGCAAAATGAAAGCGTTAGTCAAATACGGCCGTCAAAATGGCGACGTAGAAATTCGCGACATCCCTGAACCATCCAAAATTGGACCAGATCAGGTGTTGCTGGAAGTGAAGGCTGTGGGTGTCTGTGGCAGCGACATTCACATGTGGCGCGAACAACAGAGTTGGGCGATCAAATTGCCATTGGTGCTGGGCCACGAATTTGGCGGCATCGTCGCTGATGTGGGCGAGCGGATCACTGGCTTTAAAACTGGCGATCGCGTAGTCTGCGAAACCGCTGCTCAAGTTTGCGGCCAATGTGTCTATTGTCTGAGCGGGAACTACAACCTCTGTCCGAACCGGCTTGGTTATGGCGCACTGGCGGACGGCGCATTCACCCAATATGTGGTGGCGCGCCCGCAAATTTTGCACCATGTGCCGGATAACGTACCTTTTGAACACGCCGCGCTCACCGAGCCAATCTGTGTGGCCTACAACGCGCTGGTTGAAAAGACCCAGATGAAGCCCGGCGATCTCGTCGTCATTCAAGGGCCAGGTCCGATTGGCATTATGGCCTTGCAGATCGTGCGCTTGCGGGGTGCAGGGACAATTGTCGTCCTAGGCACCGACGCCGATAAACATCGCTTGGAAGTGGCCTCTGAACTGGGCGCACATTACACCGTCAATATTCAGCATGAAGATGCCTCGAAACTGATTCATTCGCTGGGTGATGGTTTTGGCGCCGATTTGGTGGTCGATTGCACCGGCGTGAGCAAGGCGCTTAAACAATCACTCGACTTGGTGCGTCCCAATGGGCGGATTACCAAGATCGGCTGGGGGCCACAACCGCTCGACTTTAGCCTCGATCCGTTGGTCGGCAAAGCGGTTACTTTGCAAGGTTCATTCAGTCACACCTATCCAACCTGGGAGCGCGTGTTGGGGCTCTTGTCCACCGGCCAAGTCAATCTGGGGCCGGTCATCGGTGGCGTCTATTCGCTCGATGAGTGGGAAGAGGGTTTTAGCAAGATGGAAGAAGGTGAAAACGTGAAGTCGGTGTTGAAGTTCTAAACAAGAGCGGCCTCACCCCCGCCTCAGTAGAAGCGACAACCAGCCAAATAGATGATTCCGACTCCCCCTCTCCTGAACTCAGCTTTTTGATTCAGGAGACCCTGCTGGGGGGTGAGGTACTCTTATTCTCATTTATCACTGATTAACCAAAGGATGACAAAGATGTCAAGTAGGGCAAAGAGCTCCCCGATTATTCAAATTTCTCTCGATGTGACTACGATTGAAGAAGCATTAGCGCTGGCCCACGGTGCGATTAAGGCTGGCGTGGACTGGTTGGAAGCGGGCACACCGCTTATTTTGGCCGAAGGATTGCATGGTGTACGCGCGCTGCGGCGTGATTTCCCCAACGTGCCGATTGTGGCCGACCTCAAGACGATGGACGGCGCAGGGCTGGAGGGCGAAATGATGTTTAACGCTGGCGCCAATATGACCGTCGTGATGGGGCAGGCCCATGATGCCAGCATCATTGAACAGGTGAAGATGGCGAAGCGTTTTAACTGCCAGGTGATGTGCGACATCATGCTCTGCCCCGACAAACCAAAACGCGCCCGTGAAGCCCAAGAGATGGGCGTCGATTATATCATTGTTCACACTGGTTTTGACGAGCGCAACATGATTCATGGCCTGAGTCCGCTGGACGATCTACAAGCTGTGCTCGATGCTGTCACCATTCCAGTGCAAGCGGTGGGCGGCCTGAGCGTCGAACAGGCGATCCAAACGCTGGCTATGGGGGCTGAGATTGTTGTTTTTGGCGCACCGTTGGTGATCAGTGGCACAGAATTTAAAGCTGCCGATCCTAACTTTGAGGCGCAACTGCGCGAGATCGTACAGCGTGTCAAGGGGAAGATGTAACGAGGAACCCCCACCCCCGCCCTCCCCTGGTAAGGGAGGGCGCCGTTTGGTGGATAGAACACATCACTTAGTCTATCCCTAAGCAGTCCCCTCCCTTACCAGGGGAGGGTTAGGGTGGGGTTCCTCGTTGCAACAAGTCAATGTGTCAATGTTTTTTCGTCTCTAGAAAGAGGAGCCAATTATGTTTAAAAATTTAGGGCCAGGTGCGATTGGGGTGAAGGCCAATCTACCAGAAAGCATCGCACTGGCTAAAAAGTATGGATTTAAAGGCGTCGAATTTTCGATCAGCGAAGCGCAGCAGATCGCCGAAGCGCAAGGGTTTGACGCGCTGCGCGCCTTGTTCCAAGAGAATAATATCCTGCCAGGCCATTGGGGCTTTCCGGTCAATTTTCGTGGCGATGAGAGCACTTGGCAAGCGGGATTGAAGGCGCTGCCCAAGCAGGCCGAACTGGCGAAGCAGCTGAATTGTCTACGCACCGCCACCTGGATCATGCCGGCGGATAATGAGCTTGATTTCTTTGCGAATTTCAATTTTCACGTCACCCGTCTGCGCCCAGCCGCCGAAATCTTGAAAGATTATGGCTGTAGTTTGGGCTTAGAATTCGTCGGCCCCAAGACCGTGCGCAATCCACGCCAGCATAATTTTGTCCACTCGCTGGACGGCATGTTGGGTCTCTGCGCCGCGATTGGCACGGGCAATATGGGCCTGCTGCTTGACATCTATCACCTGTATACCTCGCACGGCACCATCGATGACATCCGCAAAGGCTTGCGCAAAGAAGATATCGTCGTTGTCCATCTGAACGATTCGCAACCAGGCGAGATTGATGAACTGGAAGATCTAACCCGCGCCTTGCCTTGTGAAACCGGCGTGATGGATGTGGCCAGCTTTTTGCAGGCAGTGGATGAACTGGGCTACGATGGCCCAGTGACGATTGAGCCATTCAGCAAAGCCCTGCGCGAGATGACGGCGGATGATGCTGTGCGCGCAACCGGGGCGGCGATGGATAAGGCTTGGCAAGTGGCGGGGCTGGCGTGAAGCAACCCCACCCCCGCCCTCCCCTGGTAAGGGAGGGAGCCGTTGGTCGGATAGAACTAGTCACTTCGGCCTTTCACCAATCAGTCCCCTCCCTTACCAGGGGAGGGTTAGGGTGGGGTTTCCCGCTCTAATCAACAAATTTTAAAACAATTTTACGGAGAATTCTCATGATTGAAGTTGCATTAGTCGGCTGTGCCCATATTCATACCCCTGGTTTTGTGAAACGATTGCAGGCGCGCAGTGATGTGAAATTGGTCGCCATCTGGGATCACGACCAGGAACGCGCGCAAAAGTGGGCGACCGAAACGAACGCACCGGTAGTGACCGATTTGAATGAGATCTGGTCCAACGCCGCGATCTCCGCTGTGATCATCTGCGCCGAAACTAATCGTCACGAACCGCTTGTTTTGGCGGCAGCGGCGGCGAACAAGCATATGTTTGTGGAAAAACCACTGGGCATTGGCACCGACGACGCCTACAAGATGGCCGACGCGATTGAAAAGGCCGGCGTGATCTTCCAAACCGGCTACTTCCAGCGTGGCAATCCAGTTCATCTCTACTTGCGCGAACAAATTCAAAAAGGCAGCTTTGGCAAGATCACACGCATTCGCCACAGCAACTGTCACTCCGGCTCACTGGGGGATTGGTTCACGCCGCAGTGGTTGTGGATGACGGATGTAGAGCAGGCTGGCGTGGGCGCATTTGGCGATCTGGGCACCCATTCACTGGATATTTTGATGTGGCTGATGGGCGATGTCGTCCGTGCCACCGCCAGCATTCATGTGGCCACGGGCCGTTATGGCGAGTGTGATGAATTTGGCGAAGGGTTGCTCGAATTTAAGAATGGCGCGGTTGGTAGCCTGGCCGCCGGTTGGGTCGATGTCGCCCACCCGATCAGCGTGATCATCAGTGGCACCGAAGGCCATGCCTATGTGGCCAACGATCAACTCTTCTTTCAGAGCAGCCATGTGGAAGGCGCGGATGGCAAGACGCCCTGGACCGCTTTGCCCACCGCCTGGCCACATGCCTTTGAATTATTCCTCGATGCGGCCAATGGCAAACAAGGCGTAGAATTAGTCGGCGCACGAGAAGCCGCCGATCGCAGCGCAGTGATGGAAGCCCTCTATCAGGCGGCGCAACAACAGGCTTGGCTAGCGCCAAAGAGGTAATGGAATGCGCGTTAAAGATAAGGTAATTCTCGTCACTGGCTCAACGACTGGGATTGGCGAGGCGATTGCTCGCCTGGTTGTGGCTGAAGGCGCCCGCGTGATGGTGCATGGGCTGGAAGAAGATCTCGCCAAGGCGGTTTGTCGTGATCTGGGCGAAGCGGCCACGTATACGATCGCCGATATTGGCGATCCGCAAAAATGCGCTGAACTTGTGCAGGCAACCGTAAACAAATATGGGCGTATTGATGTGGTTGTCAACAACGCGGCCCTGACCACACGTAGCAATTTGGCGACGACCGACGCAGCGATGTTTGACCGGATCATCTCGGTCAACTTGCGCGCGCCGATGTTGATTATCCGTGAAGCTGTGCAACATTTTCGCAATCAAGGCCGCGGCACCGTGCTCAATGTCGGTTCTGTCAATGCCTTGGGCGGCGAAGCGAACTTGCTGGCTTATTCTGCCTCCAAGGCCGGTGTCGCCAACATGACGCGCAACCTGGCCAATGCACTGGCGGCGGAGAAGATTCGGGTCAACCAGTTTAACCCTGGCTGGATCACCACGCCGAATGAAATCGCCCTCAAACAGCGCGAAGGCTTGCCCGCCGGCTGGGAACAGAATGTGCCGGCGGTCTATGCGCCAAGCGGCAAACTCTTAACGCCCCAAGAGGTAGCGCGCCACGCACTGTTCTGGATTTCCGATGAGTCAGCGCCGGCCAGCGGCGTTGTCTACGAATTGGAACAATATTCCCCCATCGGTCGCAACCCGCACAAATCTTTCTAATCCCTCCTTCTCCCCCTCTTCTGAATACTGCTTTTCGTTTCAGGAGAGGGGGCCGGGGGGTGAGGCTCCTTCATGTCCACAATTCGTTTACAAGATGTCACCAAAACTTTTGTCAAACCACTCGCGCTGGGCCGTCAGAAAACAGCTCAAAATAATGAAGATAATATCGACGCTAGCCAGGAACTGGCCGCGCTTGATCATATCGATCTGACGATCCCGGACGGCCAGACCTGCGCCATCGTCGGTCCATCGGGTTGTGGCAAGAGCACTTTGTTGCGTGTCGTCGCCGGTCTGGAAACTGATTATACGGGTCAAGTCTTTTATGATGACCAAGAGATGACCGGCGTCGCGCCCAAAGAACGCTATATTGGCATGGTCTTTCAGAACTATGCACTTTATCCACATTTTGAAGGGCAGGGCAATCTCTCCTTCTTCTTTAAAGTGCGCAAGATCGCCGACAAAGAGGCCGAAGAGCGCATCAAGGTCACATCGGAGATCATGGGCATTGGGTTTAATGCCTTGCTGGAGCGCAAGCCAGGCACGCTTTCGGGCGGCCAACAACAGCGCCTGGCCATTGCGCGCGCCATTGTGCGCAACCCGCGCCTCTTTCTATTTGATGAACCACTTTCCAATCTTGACGCCAAACTACGCATGCAGACGCGCATCGAGATCAAGCGGCTACTGCGCCGTTTTCAGATCACCGCGCTCTATGTCACTCATGACCAGACCGAGGCAATTGCGCTGGGCGATCAAATTGTCGTCATGCGCGCCGGCAAGGTCGAACAGATGGGGCCCTATCTAACCTTGCTGCAAAGACCGGTCAATACTTTCGTGGCCGGTTTTATCGGCGCGCCACCGATGAGTTTATTTAGCGAAGGGAAGATTGGTGATGGTCTGCTCCACCTAGGTGAAATGACATTACCGTTGCCAGAAGCCGTCAAAGCGCATGTTCATGCCGGCCAGGCTGTGATCCTCGGCGCGCGCCCAGAGGCTGCGCAGTGGGGGGATGGTCATGCGGTTGTCGCGGCAGGCTTGCGTTTGCGGGGGGTAATTGAAGTAATTGAACCGGATTTTGCCCGGCGCACACAGTTGCTCTATTTGCAGACGGGGGTCTTCGCGTATACGGCGCTTGTGCCACTCGATGAATCGCTCGCGATTGGCCAGACGGTTGAAGTGGTCTTTCCTGCCGATCAGCTGCACTTCTTTGATCAGAGCAGCGAGCAACGGCTTGGCTGATCTTTGGTCTATCCCAGCGCTTATTTGCGTTCGCAAACGTAGGATGAATCAATTGAACTACCCATGTTATTTATAAACAACCTGCTTTACTTCGCGTAGCCAATGTAGGATGTTTGTCGCGTTCGTTTGCCAGGTTGGCTGGCGTGCAAAGCGGGCGCGGGCCGCTTGACTCATTGCCCGCAGTTGGTCACGGTTTTGTTGCAAGGTCTGAATATATTGCGTGATGCCAGCAATGTTGCCAGGCGCGACCAGGAAACCCTCTTGACCGTGGGTGACGATTTCGTGTGCTGCGCCTGCGGTCGAGGCGATCACAGGCAGGCCGTAGCTCATGGCTTCTAAATAGACAATGCCAAAACCCTCATACGAGGGCAACGCCAAGAGGTGGCTTTTTTTTAACTGTTCAAGCAACGCCGGTTCGGATAAAGCATCTGTCAGGTGAACAACGTCACTTAGGTGGGTGGCTTTGATTTGGCGGCGAATGCGTGCGGTATAGCTCGGATCGCTGGCTAGATTGCCAACTGCGGTCAATTGCCAAGTCGATTTAGGCAGCTTGGCGAGCGCTGCCAAGAGCGTATGTAGATTTTTGCGTCCGATTATATTGCCAATAAACAGAATGCGCAATGGCTCCGTTCCACTGGTGCGTTCCAGGATCATTTTTTGCAGCGATGCTGGATCGGGGATTGGCAGATGATTCGCCGCGGGATACGCCACAATGGCTGGCTGCGGTTTTTCCAGCAACGCTTCTACGCTAATGCGCGTCGTCTGGCTGTTATAGATAAAGCCATCCACCGTTCTAAGATATTGCCGCTCAAGCCCTCGATAGAAGCTTTTTAGTAAAATTGAATGGGCTTCACTGCTACGCAGATGGTGGACCAGGCTCACAATTGGATAACTGATCTGGCCACGTAAGCGTCGGTTAACCCAGAGCAATGATGGGTGATTTAGTTCATCTTGGATCAATACATCGACGGGTAACGTCCGCAATTGCTCGAAGAATGGTTTGGATAGATTGTCACCTAGATGCCGCGCATAGTTGCGCCAGGGCAAGGAGACCAGATGCACCGTATGTCCCTGGGCTTCTGCCTGTTGCACCAACTGGCGGTTGTAGAGATAACCACCCGAAACAGTGGAAAGTTCGCCGTAAATTACTAGTCCGATTTGCACAGTTCGCTTAGACCATCCCTCTGCCTTGTGGGATATCAAGCACTTTGCGATAGGAGGTCCAAGCGATGTTGTTTTCCCAAATTTTTACCGTGATGACACTCAGATTGTTGGCCTTGATGCGCCCAACCAGGGTCAGGCAGACAATGCGCGTGAAATGTTCGATGCTTGGGTTTAAGCCCGCAAATTCGGGCAGTTCATTGAGCGTTTTATCGCGATAATAGGCAACGATGCGC
>JAPLGZ010000069.1 GCA_026389895.1 Chloroflexota bacterium
ACCTGGCTTTATCGAAACCGCCATGACCTCGGCCATGCCCGAGAAGATCTACCATTCGATGGTCGAAAACACCCCGTTGCGGCGCGCGGGCCAGCCGCAAGATGTGGCCAACGCCTATCTTTGGTTGGCCAGTGACGAGGCGAGTTTTATCAACGGTGTAACCTTGCGGGTCGATGGCGGCATCGTAATCGGCACGTAATCGCGCCAGCCAGAGAGGGCGCGTGGGCGGCACCGGTTGCTTACTCTTCTAATCAGCCATGACCAGAACGATGCATGCCGTAATCGAAGTGCAGGCGGGTGGGAACAAGGTACGGGGACACATTTTCGCGCCGGTCTGTTATAACTGTAGGCACAATTTCATTCAACCCTTCACCGCCGCCTACAATTTATGTCTCACTATCGACCTGCCCGCTTGATTGCGCCCATTGGTAGTCTGCTCTGCTTTACGCTCTGGCTCTTCGTTCATTCGTCGGTTTGGGGCCTTGCCCCGCCTACGTTGCTCACCAACGCAGCCTTCGCGTCAGAGGCTAATAGATCGCCTCTGACCGATACCCCGACTGTCCAATTGTATCTCCCTCTGGTCGTTGGACCGCCGCCAGCACAGCTTTTGATCGCCGCCGCCTATATCGATAGCACGGTCAGCGGTGAACCAGACGAAGCGATTTTACTCTGGAATATTGGGCCCGGCAGTCAGTTACTGGCTGGCTGGCAGTTAGCCACGTCGGCGCGCCAGGTCACTTTCCCGGTAACTACGACCTTACAACTCCAATCGGGCCAGCGGGTCTGGTGTACGGCCCAGGCCACAGCCTTTCGCGCTTCGTTTGGCACAGAACCAGCCTGTGAATGGGCCACGGATAGTGACCCAACTGTGCCGAATTTGGCGGGCAAATTAACGCTGCCCAACAGCGGGGGCCGCATTCAATTGCTAAATCCAGCCGGCCAGGTGGTTGATACATTGCTATATGGGGATGAGCAACAGCCGGCCAACGGTTGGGTGGGACCCGCTACACAACTTTATACCCGCGGCTTGTTGGCCGCGGCGGGGCAGATCTGGCAGCGCAAAATTGATCCAGAGTCCGGCCTGCCCATCGATAACAATCGCGCCAGTGATTGGGCCGGCGATCTGGCTGATCTGGCGCTGGGGCGGCGTGTCCGGCTACCCGGCTGGCGCGGCTGGGGTCGTGAGGATCTGGCGTGGCCCGTCACCGGTGTGGCTACC
The DNA here is from genome assembly GCA_026389895.1 of Chloroflexota bacterium. Taxonomy (GTDB): domain Bacteria; phylum Chloroflexota; class Anaerolineae; order Caldilineales; family Caldilineaceae; genus JAPLGZ01. The sequence continues at coordinate 1,220 of JAPLGZ010000069.1, forward strand.
ACGTCGGTCACTGTTTTGGTGGGACCAGAGGGCTTATACCAACCCTTGGCCCAGGCATTGGCCGCCGCCACCCACTCCATCGATCTCAACATCTATCAGTTTGCCCATCGAGAACTGGCGCAAGTGATCGCCGATGCGGCCCAACGTGGGGTCCATGTCCGCATTTTGCTGGAGGGCAGCCCACCCGGCGGCATTGATGCTTTACAAAAATGGTCGCTGGCGCTGATCGCCGCAGCGGGCGGCGAAGTGCGCTACGCTGCCTTATTAGATGATGCCCCCAACGGTTATCGAGCGCGTTATCGTTTTGATCACGCCAAATATGGCATCATCGACCAGCACATCGTCATCGAAGGAAGCGAAAATTTTACGTATGAATCGATGCCGATCACCCAGACCGTGCCGGTGGGCGGGCGGCGTGGCTTTTACCTGATCACCGACGCGCCTCCTGTGCTGACAGCTTTAACACAAATCTTCACGACGGACTGGGCGCCTGAACACTTCCTTGATCTGCATCCTTTCGAGGCGACCCATGCCAAGTATGGTGGACCGCCTACTGATTTTGTCTTCCCCGCGTTAACCGCATATCCAGTAAAAACATCGCCTTTTCGCACGCCAGTGACGATCAGCGGCGCGGCGCACTTTAGCGTGATCAGCGCGCCAGAGAACGCGCTGCGTTCCGATGCTGGCCTCAACGCGTTGATCCGTCGCACGGGCGCGGGTGATGAAATTGTGTTGGAGCAGCTCTATGAAAATAAAAACTGGGGGGAGACAACGAGTAACCCGGTCGCTGATCCGAACCCGCGCTTGCAGGCGCTGATCGAGGCGGCACGGCGTGGCGTGCGGGTGCGCCTGCTGCTGGATAGCTTTTTTGATGAACCCGAGACCCTGCGCAGCAATCGCGCCACCGTTGATTATATTCGTACGTTGGCGGCCGCTGAAAAGTTGGATATCGAAGCCAAAGTGGGCAACCCCACACTGGGTGGCATTCATGCCAAACTTGTCTTAGTGGCTGTCGGCGCTGAGCGCTGGTCGGCCGTGGGCAGTCTCAATGGTGGCGAGACCAGCTACAAACTCAACCGTGAGGTCGTGGTTATGACCGATCTTGCCGGTGTCTATGAACGTTTGGCCCAGGTATTTGCCTGGGATTGGGCCAAATAGGTTCCAGGCTTTGGCATCAAGCTGTTTCTCCAAAGCTGGCAATGGCGCCAAAGTGCGTATGACCATTGCCCCCAGTGACATATAGGTGACCACAGCGCAGCCCTGGCTCTCTAGTGCCGCGCTTCTAGGCACAAGGCGAATGACTAGCGTTAATTACAATTCGTGGTGGGGGACGTGCAACATGCAATATGAGCACGCGCGGCCTGTAGGTGCGGTTTTTAACTGCACAATCGCCTAAGTTTAGCATTGTGCGGTTAAAAACCGCACCTACGCGTTCAGGTGATTAAATCGGAATAAACTCTATTGTGTATAATCGCTCACCGCAAGGTAGGCCGATCTTTGTCTGCTTTACGTCTGTTCGTACCCCTAACCAGGGCAACACTCCCTTTATTTTGACATGAAGCGGATCTTGCCCTAAAATCACAGTCTTGAACGCTAGCAAAAGACCTGAAATATTTGCGAGTAAATCACATGAAGCAACGCTCAACCAATGAAATTCGTCAAATCCCACCCTTCTCTTTACGAATGCCGGCATGGTGCCATTCAAAGATGTCTTTCTGGGCCTGGAACAGCGTCCGTACAAGCGCGCCACCTCCAGCCAAAAATGCCTACGTGTTTCGGGTAAGCATAATGATCTTGAAAATGTTGGCCCCAGCCCGCGCCACCATACTTTTTTTGAGATGCTGGGTAATTTCTCGTTTGGCGACTATTTCAAAAGAGACGCCATTCGTTTTGCCTGGCACTTACTGATCGATGAACTTGGTTTGCCGTTGGAGCGCATGTGGTTTAGTGTTTACACCGATGACGACGAGGCCGAGCGCCTTTGGATCGAAGCTGGCGCGCCGAAAGAACGCGTGCTCCGTTTCGGTAAAAAGGATAATTGGTGGTCGATGGGCGATACAGGCCCTTGTGGTCCGAGCTCAGAAATTCACTACTACTGGGGTGATCTGGATCAACAGATTGCCGATGGGGTGAACAAAGACGACGAATACCTGGAGATCTGGAATCTCGTCTTCATGCAATACGATGCCAAACCCGACGGTACGTTGGTGCCGTTGCCCGCGCCGAGTGTGGATACAGGGGCTGGTCTTGAGCGTTTGGCGAGCATTTTGCAAGGCAAAGATAACAACTACGATACGGACGCCTTTGCGCCGATCATGGCCCGCATTCAAGGTTTGCTCGACCAGACGGCTGAGCATCGCCAGCAGCATTTGGCTCGTTATCGCGCCATTGCCGACCATAGCCGATCCGTCACTTTTTTGATCGCCGATGGTGTGATGCCTGGCAATGAAGGTCGTAGCTATGTGTTGCGCATGATTTTGCGGCGTGCCGCGCGCTTTGGTAAGCTGATTGGTTTTGAAGGTCCGTTCCTGGCGCAGATTGCCGAAGTGGTGATCGAGCAGATGGGCGGCCACTACACCGACCTGCCCGAGAAGAGTGCATTTATTTTCCAGACCATTACCGAAGAAGAAGAACGTTTCCACCGGACGTTGACCACGGGCCTTGTGCTGCTGGATGAGTTGATGACGAAGCTGCGCGCCGCTGGTGAAACTGTGATCCCTGGCGAAGAGGCTTTTCAACTGTGGGATACCTATGGCTTCCCCGTTGATCTGACGCGCGATGTGGCTGGTGATCAAGGGTTTACCGTTGATGAAGCAAGTTTCCGCGCCGCCCTCAATGAGGCCAAAGAACGCAGTCGCGCTACCGCCCAGGACAAAACGGCCCAAGATGTCAGTGTGTATAGTACACTGCTTGCCGAATTGCAAAAGCAGGGTGTGTTGGGTAAAGCCGGTGTCAAGCAGCTGATCTATGAAAATATGGCCGAGAATGACACCGAAATCGCTGGTCTCATTGTGCAAGGCCAGAATGTCATGGAGGCCCATGCGGGCGCCCAAGTTGAGATTGTCTTGCCCGAAACGCCCTTTTATGCCGAAAGCGGTGGCCAGGTGGGTGACACCGGCGAAATTTATTATTTCCCCGAAGATGTGGATGTGCCCGTCTGGACGGTCGAAGTAACGGACACGCGCAAACGCATCCCTGGCCTGATCGTCCACATCGGCAAGGTGGTCAGCGGTACGTTGAAAATTGGTGATCCGGCGCATGCGGCCATCAATACCGAGCGGCGATGGGATATCATGCGCAACCATACGGGCACCCATGTCTTGCATGCCGTTTTACGCGAACAGTTGGGGATGCACGTCCACCAAGCCGGTTCGTTGGTGGCGCCCGAGCGGCTGCGCTTTGACTTTACCCACACCCAACCGGTGAGCAAAGAAGAGCTGGCCCATATTGAAAAACGGGCGAATGAAATTGTATTGGCCAACTATCCTGTCAATACACGCTGGACCAGCTATAAACGGGCTGTCCAAGAAGGCGCGATGGCGCTCTTCGGTGAAAAATATGGCGACGAAGTGCGTGTCGTCAGTTTTGGTGAAAATGAAGAAGCCAACGATGCCGTTAGCATGGAATTGTGTGGTGGCACGCATGTCGACAGCACCGCCGAAATTGGCAATTTTCGCATTGTGAGTGAGAGCAGCGTTGGCTCGGGCATGCGCCGCGTCGAGGTGATCACAGGACGTTTGGCCGAAGCGTTGATGGAAGAACGGTTGGCCTTGTTGGAGCGGACGGCGGCGATTTTACGCACCAAGCCTGCTGAGATCGATCAGGCTGCGCAGCAATTGCAGGAGCAAAATCAGCAATTGCAAAAGGAGATCACGCAATTACGCCAGAAGTTAGCCCAACAAGACACACAGACATTGTTGGAGCGGGCGATCAGCGTCGATGGCTTCAAAGTGCTCTCGGTCCAGGTGAATGCACTAGATGTGGATGCCATGCGCCAGATGAGCGATTGGTTCCGGGATCGTTTGGGCAGTAGTGTCGTGGTCGTTGGCTCGGTGATTGATGACAAGCCGATGCTTGTTGCCTCTGTGACCAATGATCTGCTGAACCGGGGCATGCATGCGGGGAATCTCGTGCGTGATACGGCCAAACTGATCGGCGGTGGTGGCGGTGGACGGCCGAATATGGCGCAAGCTGGCGGCAAAGAGAGCGCCCAACTGCCCGCGGCTTTGCAGAGTGTACCCACTTGGGTAGAACAAAACTTGAAGTGATTTACGATTAGGTCGCTCAGTAGAGCGTTGATTTACGATTTACGAAATGATTTCGTCGCCATAAATTCTTCTGCTTTCGACAAATGATCCTCGAAAGCAGAAGAATCAAAACTGGCGAGTCAACCTCGTAAATCAAAAATCGTAAATCGTAAATGTAGAGGGTTATGACAGAAATTCTTCCAATTGATCCCGATGCGACAATCGAGGGCGTGCGCCGCCAACTAGCGCAAGTGCGCACTGATCATGTCGCACTGGCCCTGCCTGTTGGCTGGACGGAACTGGACAATGTCGCGCGTATGCGTCTGCTCCAGCGCCAAGCGCAGATCCAACGTTGTCATTTAGGCTTAATTACGCGCGATGAAACCACGCGTAAAGCCGCTGATCAGCTTGGTATCCCCGTCTTTTTTCACACGTCGGATGTCAATCGACGGACGTGGCGCATGCACCCGCCTTTACCCCTGATTCATTCGCGCAACCCGGCCGCGGCGCTGCCCGAGCCACCCACTTGGCGACCACGCCGCGGTCGAGCCGAAACCATTGTCGATCAGATGGCGCAACCTACGGCCCATCTGATCCGTCAACGCCGGATTCGCAGTGAAGCCAGCCGGCAAGCTGCTTTGCCAACCTGGCTTCGTCTTGTGGGTGTTATCGCGGTATTAAGTCTGACGGTGCTTTTTCTGGCCATGTTTGCCTTCTACGTCTTGCCTGCCGCCACGATTACATTGGCCCCAGGCCGCGAACCAGTGACTGTGACTGTCCCCCTGACCGCTAACCCAAATTTGAGTGAGCCAGACCTGGATAATAACCAACTGCCGGCCCGCTTGATTCAGACGAGTATTGAACAAGTCGGTAAAATGCCGACCACAGGTAGGCAGCAAAAAGCCGTGGATAAAGCCCAAGGCACGGTAGTCTTTAGCAATCTCGGCGGTACGCAGGTCTTTATTCCCGCCGGTTCGACGGTCAGCACGAGCACCGGCACCCCCATCCTTTTTCGTACGACGGCCGATACAGGCTTAGAGGCCCGTGTCGGCGCGCGCGCTTCAGCGCCGATTGAGGCGGTCGAGCCGGGTATTGAGGGCAATGTGCGCGCCAACACGATCAATACCGTGGAAGGGGCATTGCGCTATCGGATCGGGGTGAGTAATCCAGATGCCACCGTTAGCGGTGGTTCTGAACAAGTGTTGGTTGTTACGCAGGCAGACCGTGACAACCTGCTTGAACAGTTGAAAAAAGAAGTGGCCACCAAAGCCTATGGTATATTGAAGGGTGAGCTAAAAGCGGGCGAATGGCTGCCGGAGGAATCGTTGCAGACCTTTGTTGATTCCTCCAACTACAGCCAATTCAACGACGAACAAGCCTCTGAGCTTACCTTGACCTTGCGCTCGTTGGTGCGTGGGGTGGCCGTCGATGAGGCCTCCACTCGCCGAGTCTTATTTGCTTCTACACAACGTCAAATCCCGCAACAGGGCAAGTTAGTGGCCGATTCTCTGACGACGTTGCGTGCGCCCGGCATCACCATTGATGGCGATAATGTCGAATTTACGGTTACTGTTAAAGCGCAATATGTCGTGCCAATCGACCCGGCTGATGTGCGCAAACTGGCGGTTGGTGGCACCCCCAAAACGGTGATCGAGGCGCTCCAGAAGCGTTGGCCGTTGGAACGCGTCCCAGAGATTTACCAAGATCCGGCCTGGCTTAAAACGTTGCCAATTCTGAACAATCGCATTCAGGTGCGCATCGAATATGCGGATGATGTGAAAAAATGATGCCATTCTCTGATCGGGCAACCCTGAAGATGGTCACGCGCGCCGCATCAAAGGTGGGCAATGGCCGGTAAATTATTGGCGTTGGATGTTGGCCTGGCGCGTATAGGCATTGCAACTTGTGATCCCTTATGGCTCACGGTGCGACCGATTACGGTGTTGCATCGCACGAGTCGGCGCGAAGATTTTGTTCGGCTGGCCCAATTTGTGCGTGATGAAGAAGCCATCGCTGTCATCTGTGGCCTGCCCTTCCATATGGATGGCAGCGATAACGATCATACGCAGACCGTTCGTAAATGGGCGATGCGATTGGCCCAGGCGTTGCGCACGTTATTGGGCCGACCCATTCCTGTAATTTTTTGGGATGAGCGATTAACGACTTTTGCTGCCCAAGCCATCATGACCGAACAGCGTGTTCGAGGGGCTGACGACGCCGTGGCGGCGTCGGTAATTTTACAAAGTTATTTGGATGCGCAGCGCCAAGGTGATCCTCAGGATTTTGGGCGCATCGAATTGCCCACACGGCCATTGTGAAGCGTGATCGGTGCAGTGGGAAGATCGTTCTGCCCACTGAATAATAGGCATTAACAAGCTAAAAAAAGGAACTATGTCCGTACCAAACCGTCGAGAACTCATTCTCAGCCATCGCAATCGACTTATGCAAGAAGCCGATTGGCGTACGCAGTTGCAGCCCACCAACTTGTTCACCCATTTGTTGCGCGTGGGCTTTTTATTATTGGTGATCGGTGTGCTGGCTGGTGTGTGGTTGGTTAGCCGATCCCATCTCACCGAACAATTTTTGGGCGCGCCCCAGGCAACGGCGGGTCTGGTGGATCCTACCACTGATCAGGACGCACTGACGCCGGATAACATTGAAAAGCGTGTTTTGGCCTTTAGTCTGCGTTTGCGCCAGAGTGACCTCAATATTCCGGCTGGCGCCAATTCGTTGCCCCGCCCGTTTACGATCAACCCAGGTGAACCCGCCCGTTTTATTGCGGCGCGCTTACAACAAGCTGGTTTTGTGCAAGACGCGGATCTGTTCAACTTGTATTTGCGGGTGAGTGGCCTCGAACGCCATGTCGCGCAAGGTAATTTTTTATTGGCCGAGACAATGACCATTCCGCAAGTGGCCGCCGCTTTACAGAAGCCGATGCTCGAACAAGTGCCGGTCACCATTCCTGAAGGCTTTCGGGCTGAAGAGATTGCCGAACGGCTTTCGGCGGCCAATGTAATCGCCCCCGATATTTTCCTGGCGGCTGTCCGCCAACCACGAACGTTGGCGATTTTTAAAGATTATGACTTTCTCAAGGTATTGCCAGAGAATGCCACGCTCGAAGGCTTTCTCTTTCCGGACACCTATTTTTTCCGGTCTTAGCCAACTCACCCGACAAAGTGATCGCTCCTTTCCTTGATAACTTTGAAAAGAAAATTGGTGCCGACGGCCTCGCTGGCGGCAACAGTGGCATCAGCGGTCGTGATCTGATTACGCTGGCCAGTATTGTCGAGCGCGAAGCTGTGCAAGCCGATGAACGTCCGTTGATTGCGGGCGTCTATTTAAATCGTTTGAATGGCGCCTGTCCAGATGTCGGTGGTAATTACCTACAGGCAGATCCGACCGTGCAATATGCCCGCGGCACGACAGGTAATTGGTGGAAGCCGTTAACTATCCAGGAATATTCGACCGTTATCAGCCCTTACAACACCTATCTAAATCAAGGTCTCCCGCCTAATCCGATTGATAGCCCAGGGTTGAGCGCGATTGAAGCGGCCCGTAACCCAGCTGGCCTTTCCTATTGTTTCTTTCTCGCTACAGGCGAAGGGAATCGCCATATCTTTGCTCAGACGCTGGCCGAGCATGAGCAGAATTTGCAGATCTATGGCTATAACAACAAATAAGCGCTCTATATCAAGGATGGCCGAGGCTATCCTTATGGGGTCTCGTCGGCCATTCTCAGGCTATTAAAACTGGTCTCTTGGTAATGCTTGGAATAACGGCAACGAAGCACACAAGTGAATCCAGATGCATGGTCTGTGCTATAAACCAGCAAGCCTGTAACAAGTGTCATAAAGCGGCGTGGCAAGCTGCTTCATTGCGCTTCGTATGGGCTTGTATTTTCTCTGGGATTGCGCTCGCGATCGTTGCCTGTTCTTCGCTCCGCCCAGTGGTCAAAATTGGTTTGATCGCCCCTTTTGAGGGTTTATATCGGCGTACAGGCTATGATGCCTTGGTTGCCATGCGAATGGCAATCGCCGACACGCCCGTTGCTGGTGTTGATATCTTGCCGTTGGCCTTAGATGATGGGAACGATCCCTGGCAGGCTCGTCGCACAGCACAAAAGCTGCTCATTGATCCAGGTGTGTCCGCCGTAGTCGGGCCCTTAAACCCTGCGACGCTTTTTCGTATTCAGGATCTGATGCCACCATCGCACCCGGTTTGGATCGCACCTTTTGCCATCACACCCGATGGAAGTGGATTTGCTGATCCACATGGAGCAGATGCATGGGCCACAAAGCTGATCGGATTGGTGGCCGAAGTTGCCCAAACCCAACAGGCCCATCGTCTGATCCTGGCTGGCTGGACGCCCGGTTGGCCGGCGCTTTCCGTCCAAGCGTGGCAAATGGTGACAAAAATGCCCGTCCTCCTGGTCGGTGATGAAATCCAGGCCGTGGCGTCTGACGATGCTGTCTTCTGGTTGGGGAACCCAGACGAAGCGGCGCTTTACCTGGCAAAATTGCGCGCAAAGTTTCCTGCTGTGCCGTTTTGGTTGGGGCCGCAAGGTGGCGATCCGGTCTTTGCCGAACGAATCAAGCACCACGGTTCGATCTACTGGGCCACTTGGCTCGGCGGGGATTACCCAGAATGGGCCGCCCAGCATACGCCGTCAACACCGGCGGCCTATCTCGTCTATCAGGCCACACGCCAGGCTATTGCGACTGCCACAGACCAGACCCTCGCTACAACCATTGACCACTGGCAGGTAGAATTTTTTGCGATTGGGGAAGATGGTCAGAGTCAGCCTTATATCAAGACCCCGGCTGGTGGTTAGATAGGCATAAAAATTTAAGATTTGTCTTCACACCTAAAATCTGTGGATAAAAATCTAGTGATACAACACTTTTGCTGGGTTTACTAAAATAATCTGTTCTGTCCGCAGGAGGCCGTTGGGCGCGTTTTTAACCCTGCTCGGCGATTTACGATCTATGTAAATTCTTTTATAGCAAGCTTACACAAACTTGAGGTAACCTTTGCTACAATAGTGAGCATTCGTACACTGAACCATCGTTGAAATGTAGGTCAATCGCCAAATAGACCTTTGGGAATGGCGCACCGCTGTGCGCGTTCGGCCTGTAAGTGGCCGATATTGACCGGTCTCCCTTTATCATTCATTCATTATTCATCAATCTATGCGCATCTTAATGCTGAGTTGGGAATTCCCACCCTATGTCGTTGGCGGCATGGGCAAACATGTGGCTGAACTGGCGCCAATGCTAAGCACGCTTACCCTGGATGGTGAGCCATTGCAGATCGATGTTTTGACCACGCGCGCTGACGGGGGCGCTGCCATTGAACAGATCACCCCTCACCTGACGGCCCATCGCGTCAATGTACCACCAATTGACGCCCATGATCTCTATAATAGCGTGATTGCCAACAATGCCTCTCTGATCGAGTATGGTATCAAACTTGGCGAACAGCATCACTATGATCTGATCCATATGCATGACTGGCTGGTGGGTGAAGCGGGCATCACGTTAAAGCATCAGTGGAAGACACCCCTGGTGGCGACCATTCATGCCACGGAGCGCGGCCGACATCAGGGCTATCTGCCCAGCGATACAAGCTACCACATCGATCAGATGGAAGGGCGGATTGGCTATGAAGCCTGGCGCGTGATCATCTGTAGCGAATACATGCGCGGTGAAGTCCATTACTTTTTTAACGTGCCCTATGACAAAATGGATGTGATTGCGAATGGTTTCGACATGAAGGCCATCGTGCACCCCTCGCCAGCCGAAATAGAGGCCTTACGCCAGCAATATGCCCCGCGCGGCGAAAAGTTGCTCTTTTTTGTCGGGCGGGCGACGCATGAAAAGGGTATGCAAGTTTTGATCGCTGCTCTGCCTGGCATTCTGGCCACTTATAAGGATGTACGATTAGTTGTGGCGGGGAAGAATGGTAACAAAATGTGGCCGCTGGCCCATGATTTGAAAGTGGATCAAGTCGTCGATTTTCTAGGTTTCATCAGCGATGCCCAGCGCGATCTGATCTATCATATTGCTGACGCGGCGGTTTTTCCCAGTTTGTACGAACCTTTTGGCATCGTGGCGCTAGAGGCCATGGCCCAGGAATGCAATGTGATTGCCAGCAATGTTGGTGGGCTGGGTGAGGTAGTCATACACGAACAGAACGGTTTAAATGTCTATCCGAACGATCCGCAAAGCATCGTCTGGGCGGTGAATCGACTCTTCACGGATCCAGCGGCGGCGGCGCAGCGGCGCGAATTTGCGCGCACGCAGACATTGGCGCTCTATCAATGGGACAAGATTGCGACCCAAACCATGCACGTGTATCAAAATGTGGTGCAGGCCCGCGCCCAGGTGCCGTGGTAGCTGCTTGGTCTGGTTGCGAATTGTTTTTTACTTGGCCGATTATATAGCCAGTGCAACGTACTCCAGCATCCGGCTAGCTGACCGTAATCCGATCGTAGATGATCGGTAGCGCCGCAACCGGTTGATCGCCCAACGTATAGGCGGCCAGAATGCGTTGGCTGGCCATTTCGGCGGATGTCTCGTTCGCGGCGTGAATGGTGCAAAGCATCTCACCCGGCGCCACCGTATCTCCCACTTTAGCGGCTAGTACAATCCCAACTCGGTAATCAATCGGATCCGTCTTTTGCTGCCGACCGCCGCCTAGCGCTACACCGGTCAAGCCGATCTCTCGCGCATCGATCCGTTGAACGACGCCCCTTCTGGGGCTAAGCACCGGCTGGATGACTGGCGCTTGGTGGATCTGTTCACGCGCTTGCTCAGTTGTCTGCACCCGCTGGCCCAGCAACAACATCTCTTGGGCTACCGTCTCTACCAAGTGCTGAAAATCCGTTGGTCCTTGGCCCTGCAGGGTGGCGATAGCTTCTTTCACCTCCAGCGCGTGACCCACGGCGCGCCCAAGCGGCTGTTCCATCTGGGTGATCAGCGCGGTGACACGGCGGCCGGCTCGTTGCCCAATCGCCACCATCAATTTCGACAGTGCGCGAGCCTCGTCGAGCGTTTCCATGAAGGCGCCGTGCCCACATTTAACATCTAGCACAATCGCATCGGCCCCCGCCGCCAGCTTTTTACTCATAATGCTGCTGGCAATTAAAGGGAGGCTGGGCACGGTGCCGGTGACATCGCGCAGCGCATAGAGCGCCTTATCAGCTGGCGCCAGGTGGGCCGTTTGTCCAGCGATCACCAGCCCAACCGTGCGTAACTGTTGCCGAAATTGGGCTTCAGACAGATCTGGGCTCCAACCTTGGATGCTTTCTAATTTGTCAATGGTGCCACCGGTGAAACTGAGGCCACGCCCGCTCATCTTGCCCACAGGCAGGCCACAGGCCGCCACAATGGCCCCCACCGCTAGCGTTGTCTTGTCACCAACCCCACCGCTCGAATGCTTGTCGACAATGATCGTGTTGGGCGGCAATGAATCGTGCAAATCGAGTTGATCGCCGCTAGCGGCCATCGCTAACGTTAAATCGGTGGTTTCTGCATCGGTCATGCCTTGGAAATAGACGGTCATAGCCCAGGCCGCGGCTTGGTAGTCAGGAATACGGCCTTTGACAAACCCTTCGATGAAATAGCTGATTTCTGTGGCGCTTAACTCGCCGCCATCGCGTTTTTTGACAATAATATCAACTGGATTCATGGCTGGCAACCTGTTATCTGTGCGTCGTCACTTGATCTTGTGGTTACCCAGTATAGCATGGCTGGGGTTCGCGGGGATAAATCTCGCGGCTGACAGTCGCAAGTCGCCTCAGCGGCGGGAGCCCTTGGCCCAACGCATTTTTTTATCGTTTTTTCCTGCGACCCTCTCTGGCTTTTTGACGCCATTACCAGCACTTGTTACAATAATTTGTCCCTTTGTTTGAAGGGCGATAAAAAGTGAGGAATCTATGAGTGACATAGTAACAATTATCGGTGGTGGATTGGCTGGCACAGAAGCCGCTTGGCAAATCGCCAATCGTGGCTATCATGTGCGTTTATACGAGATGCGTCCCCATCGTTCGACCGAAGCCCATATAACCGACCGGCTGGCCGAATTGGTCTGTAGCAACTCGATGGGCAGCACCTTGCCGGATCGCGCCTTGGGCATCCTCAAGAATGAATTGTTGCGGATGGGCAGCATGATTATCAAGACCGCCTTTCGGCATGCCTTGCCAGCCGGCAGTGCGCTGGCGGTGGGGCGTGAAGAATTCGCCGATGCCGTGACAGCGACCATTGGCAGCCATCCTAACATTGAAGTCGTTCGCCAAGAAATTACCGAAATTCCGAGCGGGCCGACCATTATGGCTACGGGGCCGTTGACAAGTAGCGCCTTGACCGAGCAGATTCAAGGCCTGACGGGGCAGAAGCATCTCTATTTTTATGACGCAATGGCGCCAATTGTCATGGCCGACAGTATTGATCTGTCGATTGCCTTTCGTCAGAGCCGTTATGATAAAGACAGTGATTTAGGCCAGGATGAGGGCGATTACATTAACTGTCCGATGAACAAGGTCGAATACGAAGCCTTTGTCAATGCCGTCGTCGCTGCGCCCAAGACGCAACTCAAAGAATTTGAGAAAGAGTTAGAACGTTATTTTGAGGGTTGTATGCCGATCGAGGCGTTGGCGGTGCGCGGTCTAGAATCGCTCGCCTTTGGGCCGATGCGTCCGGTTGGCCTAACCGATCCCCGCACTGGCCGGCGACCCTATGCCGTGGTCCAATTACGCCAGGATAATGTGGCGGGCACGCTTTACAACATGGTTGGTTTTCAGACGAATGTAAAATGGGGCGCACAAGAAGAGATCTTGCGGATGATTCCAGGCCTCCAAGCGGCAGAATTTGTGCGGCTAGGCCAGATGCACCGCAATACATTTATTAACAGTCCAACCCTGCTTCATCCCACCTTGCAATTTCGCCAGCGTGAAGATCTGTTCTTTGGCGGCCAGATCACCGGAACCGAAGGTTATGTCGGCAGCACAATGGGCGGTTTAGTGGCCGGTGTGAATATGGTGCGTTTGCTGCGCGGTGAAGCGCTCATTCAACCGCCACCAACCACGATGGTCGGCGCGCTTTTGCACTATATTACCCATGCCAACGCCGAAAATTTTCAACCGATGAAGGCGAATATGGGGTTGTTACCCGAGACGACGAACTTTATTCGGGGTAAGACAAACCGGTACGCCGCTTATGCCGAACGGGCGCACCAGGATATGGAAGCTTATTTGCAGGGGGTTCGTTTTGAAGCGTTAACGCTGGCCGAGGTGGCTGCGCCAGTAGAGACGATCTGAAGTTGCCCACAGGGGTGATAAGGGAGAAAGGAAACGGGATTAGGTTGTTTTATTACCTAATCCCGTTTCCTTTCTCCCTCTGTAGTCTTGTCAACTATTTCTTTTCTACCCAAGAAAGCGTATTGTTTGTATCAATCAATTTCTGTTCAAGCGTCTCACTGTCGCCGAAATAGGCGTGATCATAGGTCTGTCCCTGGTATTTTCCAGTGAATAACCAACGCTTATTATAAGAAAGCAGAACCAACAGACCGGTACGCACATCATGACAGGTATTGCCTTCATAGGATGTGGTCCAACCGCTACCTTCTTCAATTTCAGTTTTGTACGGTCCAGAGCACCATACAGCCAAAGAGCGTCCGCCTTTTAGCGTGTAGACGCCATTCGCCGCGCCCGGTTGTTTGCCGCGCCAATAGCTATATAAGAAATTATCATTGTATTCGCCTGTCCGTTCTTTCCCCGTGTTTGGATCAACTTCAAAAACCCAGGAATCTTTGGCAAAACAAGCGTCATTCCAGGTAACTTGGTGTTGCATGCTGAGCCAGGGCTGGGTAGTGCTGGGCCCGGCCTTCACATCAACCACCGCTGAGCATTGTTTTACTTGACAGCGCTCGGAATCACATTTCCAATCTACTTGCCATTGGGCCGTTAATGCAGGATCGAGCAGCCGTTCTGAGACAGGCACGGCTGCTTCGCCTGCACCAGCCACCCGCACAACCGAACTGGCCAACCAGGTTGTGCTGGTAACCGTGTTGGTTAGGCCTGTGATGCAGCAAATTTGCCACCAATTATCGTCCTGACTTTTGCTAACCACTGTGAAAGTAGCCCCAGAATCGGCTTTGCTCACAATGGGAAAATTGGTGCCAGGACCACTCCGAACATTGGCGCGCGAGCCACCTGCGCTGACAATGACCGAGAGTTTTGCCGCTGATGTGGGTACTGGCGTCGGCAAGGCGTAGTTTGTCAGATCCTCTACTGCGCCATTAAAGTTATCCGGTAATGTTGGTACTGTATTGGTGATCGTCGTGGTAGTTGCACCACTGGCAGGGATTGTGCTACCCGGCGCCTGGACAACGCAGCCAGCTAATATCATCACAATGAATACAGCAGTAAGAGAAGCGAGGTGTGTAGATAAAAATTTCCGCTGGTTTGGGAAGGCTGCCTGTCTAATCAGTTGTGGATCATTGTTTTGTAAGTGCATGATGTGACAGTTATTCTTGGTATTGGTGGGTTGAAGAGTTTGTAGATCACAGTTTGGCCAGTATAACACGAAAGGGAAATGGATTCAAGGTTTTTCACAGCTGATAACTTACGAGTAACTTTCTGCTTTTTATTGCCAAATGAGCCGCATGACCACGATAAATTGTTGCTGGAATAATTTGTTGCCATTTTCCCCTTACCGGCGTTTTTTAGGTGTTGGTGTGCTTTCCAGCGTAGAGGTTGGTTGCGGCTCATCGGTGGCTTCGTTTTTGTCTGGCGTATTGGTAGGATCCGATTTTGTTGGTTTGGCCGTAGCCGTCGGCTTGGGTGTTGCGACTGGTTCTGATGTTGCCGTCGATTCCTGGGTGTTTTCAGGTTCACTCGTTGATGTCTTCGCCGGCGCCGAGGTTGGTATATTGGATTCCGTGCTCGATGGCATGGCCACTGGCGTAGACGTTTTATCTGCGGCTGGTGTGCCTGTACTGACGATTGCTGTCTGCTCGGCGGGCGCCAAAGTTGCTGCTTCCGTCCCGAACGGCGTGACTGTTACAATGGCCGGTCCGCTGCCGGTGGCTGGCGTTGGCGTGTCGGCAATGCCAAATGCTGGCGTTGCTGTGGCGGTTGCTGTATCCGATTCGCCTGGATTGTCGGGCGTGCTAGCCTTTTCTGGCCCAGAATCTAGGCTTGTGGTCACGCTGGTTGATGGCCGAATTTTTGCTTGTTCCTTATTGTCCTGCGTGTCCGCGGTCTGCGACTCAGCCGCTGCCACTACGGGCGCGGTCGGCTGTTCGGGCTCAGCTACCGCCGCTTTGTTTGGCTGCTCAGATTGATGGTCGTCACCAACCGGCGTTTCTTGGGGTAGTTGCACCATGAACGGTGCTATCGTTGCGGTAGCAAGGACAGTGGGCGTCGCTGGGGCGAGATCTGGTGAAATGCTCGGCGGGTGAAGGCTAGCCGGTGTTGCCGCAGGCAGGGTTACTTCTGGTGCAGGCGGCGTTGGGGCTGGCAATTGTGGTTCCATTGTGGTCTGGTGCGCCGCGGTCGTTGGTAGGCTTATCTGCACGGCGGCTGGTGTTGACGTAGGTGCAACCACTTGGATTGGCTCCGGGCTGGTCGTTGGCACGGCAATTGTCACTTGTGTTGCCGTTTGAATCGTGGCCAGCGTTTGATCTAGCGTGCGCGCGACGACGTTTGGCCACTGATTATTTTTGTCTAATGTTCGCAAGCGGGTCAGCCAGGCCAGCAAAAATTGATTGCGTTGCTCGGTTGGCCATTGATTGCTGGCATGTAATGTCGCCGCAACCTGTTGGTCGATTGTCTGTGCTAATTGGGCGCTGGCGACTGGGTCTTGTTGCCCCAACCGAGTTAATTCTTGCAGCCGAATTTCCGTTTGGTGGGCATGCCAAGCCGCTTGTTGACCAGCCGCCGTCAACAGGACACCTTGCATATTTTCGCCTAGGATTTTAACTGGATAGAGGGTTGCACCAGGTAGGCTACTGCTGATATTGCGCGCCAAGGCAAACAGGCTCAACACGATAAGGATCGCGATCAGCGCGGATTGCGCCTTATAGATTAATAAGAAGGGCTTTGCCAGCTTTGGCGGCCGTGCGACAAACTTTTGGGCGACGACGGGCTGCGTTGGGGCGGTTTGTAAGGGCAATTTCTGCGCCGCGAGCCCGCGTGCTGGATTAAATGGTGCATAGTGAGCCTGGTGAAGACGGGCCTGAGCCGCCACCACTGCTTGGCCACGGGCAAAGCCGCTGGCCGACAAGCGAGGTTGTGGGGTGCCGCGGACTGCAACGGCTAGATTTAATAGAGAGATTAATTCCGCAGCATGTTGAGGATAGCGGGCAACGCAATGCTCGATGGTTTCGCCCTGTTCTAGGTCGTCTAGACAGCGGGCTAGAATGTCTTCAAAAGTCATGACTACTCACTTTTGCTGATTAAACAGTGGTGTGCATTTTCGGCTATAGTCCATCATTGCGAGCTGATCCTAGCCTGCACACGGCTGCCAATAAGCATCACTTTTGTAAATAACGTCGCAAGCTTTCCAGCGAGCGATGTTGGAGCGCTTTGATCGCCCCTTCGCTTTTCTGCATAATTTGGGCAGTTTCAGCAATACTTAAACCTTCGACAAACCGCAAAAGGATTACTTGCCGTTGCTGATCATTTAATAATGGCAATTTGTTGAGGATCTGCTCAAAATCAAGCTGTTCTTCTATTTGCTCAATAATCGATTGATGATCAGCAATATGCTCTGCGTGCTCAATCGCAATGTGATGCGCTGGCCGATGCCGACGCAACATATCCACCATTTTGTTGTAGGCCATCCGATAGAGCCAGGCCGAAAAAATGGCGACATTGTCTTTCGGGGCAATGCGAAATTTATCGATCTTCTCGATCAGACGCAAAAAGACCTGGGCCGTAACCTCTTCGGCCCTGTCTACATCACCCAAGCGGACAAGCAAGAATCGGAAAACTCGATCCGCATAGAGCTTGTATAAACCTTCAAATGCTTCTGGCTCTAAATCGATTTGGGCGCGTTGAATCAAATTGACCAACGTTGCTTCTTCGATTGGATCGCCGCGCTGGATATCATCCATGCGATGATGCTCACAGTATTACAATACGTTTCTCAAGATTGAGAAGATACGCTTAGTTGCCGAAATACGGAGGCCTATCTTATCGAAATAACTATAATTTACGGGTAAAGGCAGCTATTTTATAAGACAGTGGTCTGCAAAATTGATCCTTGCTTGTGTTTACCCCAGGCAGGCATTTCCCTGCTAGGCTATTTCCCACCGATACGTGCTTTGAGCGCCCGCCATTTAGAAGGTTTTAACTCTTCAAGCGCGATTTCGACGTTTTTTTCGATGGCAAAATAGATGTTCAGACGGTCCTCTTCATAGCGGGCGCCGTCAATGTTCAATTTGGACAAGCCGAGTGGTAAGGAAATATTGCGTTTCCAATTGCCGATGCGCACGATCAATTCATCAAATACGCTACGGTGCAAATTCACCTCATCGCGGGCGACCAACGGCAAAGGGATGCTCAGCACATAATGGTCGTCCTTTTTATAGATATCCTGGGGTTTCCCGACATAAAACCTTTGGGTAGGATCGCCCGCGCCACCGCGCACCGGATTGGCGCCGAACACGGTCTCGGCCATATGGTAGAGCATCGTCTTACCTGCCACTTCCTTCTCAAAAAAAGGCACTTTGAGCAGCGGCAATGGATGGAAACATTCTTCGACTAGTTGGAGATTTTCTGCCTGTGCCACTTTCCACGTGTCAAAGTAATGGTCAGAAAGTGCTTGTGGGAAAACCCGATTGCAGACGACGGCATCGACCGCATAGCCGTACAAATTAAGATAGGTGTAGGCCCGTTGTGCTTCTTTTACGACCATTTTTTCGGGATTGAGCACGATGCGCATGCTGCTAATTGTGGGATCGCTCAGCAATTCACTCATGCGCTCCAAATAAACCACCAACTCTTCGATGCTGTCGAATACATCATCATCGGGGATGGGGATATCGGTAAAGCGCTTGACGATAGGGCGGGCAATTTGGACGGTTTTGCGCTGGAGCGGAAAGATTTTTTCTAAATACCAGCGCGCCATGTCTGGAAAACTGAGCAATTGCAGCGTTGATCCGGTGGGTGCGGCATCGATTACGATCACATCATAGTTGCCGCTATCTGCCAGCGCCGTGATCTGCATCAGGCTGGCTAACTCTTCCATGCCTGGCAGGACGGCCGTCTCTTCGGCGACCAAGCCATCCATCCCTTGCCAGGAAAACACTGCGTTTAGATAACCCTGAACTCGTCCCCAATATTGATCCATTTGTGACAGCAGATCGATCTCTTGCCCCCACAAATTAGGGGCAAGCTCGGTCAAATTACTGCCGATTCGCATTTCAAAGCTGTCGCCCAAGCTATGGGCTGGGTCTGTACTAAGCACAACGGTGCGATAGCCTAATTCGGCACAGCGTAACGCCGTTGCCGCGCTCATGCTGGTTTTACCCACGCCGCCTTTGCCAGTGTATAAAATAATTCTCACGAAAACCTCATAATTTTTGTTGCCTAAAAATACGCATAGACCTATAGTATACCACAGGCCCGACAGGCGATTGGTTAAAGCAACATTAATTTTGTGGCGGTCTGTGGCTTGATTGCGCCTCTAGGAATGTTAGCTTGCTGATAAATTAGTGTTGTAACTTCTAGATAAATTGATATATAATGATTGAACTTGGGAAGGACGGCCCAAGCACGAGGATGAAGCACACCCAGATGTTATGGGTGGCTCCTTTCGCATGTGGATGTGCTTCATCCTTATCCAGATCCAGGTTGAATTTCGTAGGCTGGCTTAGTAAGCCTGGGTGCTCGTCGTTTTACCTCTCTACCTTCACACAATAAAAGGCGTAGCGCATTGAAGGCTAAGTGCGCCACGCCTTTTTATCATCGCATCCCAAACATCGAGCCGACTAAATTAAACGAGCACTTTCAATGCTTCTGGGGTGCTATCTTTCGGACTGATATTGTATTGAGTATCGGTGATTTTGCCATTTTCATCGATCACAAATTGGCTGCGAATAATGCCCATGTATGTTTTTCCGTACATGGATTTCTCGCCCCAAACCCCATAGGCTTCTGCAATCGCATGATCTTCATCGACTAGCAAGGTAAAGGGCAAGTCGAATTTAGTCTTGAATTTCTGGTGCGATTTAACGTTGTCAGGGCTAACGCCAAGCACGACAGCATTCTTCTCTGCGATTTCCACATAGTTATCCCGAAAATTGCAAGCCTGCGTGGTGCAGCCGGGTGTATCATCTTTGGGATAGAAATAGAGCACCACTCGCTTGCCGTGATAATCACTGAGCTTGACCGTTTGCTCGGCGTCTGTTGTGGCCGTAAAATCGGGTGCTGCATCGCCAATCTGAAGTTTATCTGCCATAAAAAATTTCTCCTGATCCTGTAGATAGGTTACTGCATTGGGAAAGAATTTTGGTAGAATTTTGTCTGTAAACCTGCAACAAGGTGCCCATTTATATTCTAGTGGGCACAAGTTATATAATAGCACACAGGCTTATGGAGCGTACAGTGTTTTGCGAACAGCGAAGCGCGTGGACCGTTGTCAATACCCGCCTGGCAAGCCGCAGAACTTATTATTATAAGGAGGATCAATTGTTCAGACAAAAAGCGATAATTCAGACACGGCCAACCGCTCGGCGCTTCTTTCGCTTTCCCCTAAAATCTATTTTATCCACCAGCTTATGCTTTGTGCTTGTGTTCGGGCTGGCATTCCCTTTGGTTGCGCAACAGCTTCCACCAGAGAACGTACATGCTGCGACCGTTAGTGATTACTTACAAACCCAACTGGCCAGCGCACAGGCGCCCGTCTCATTTCTGGTCGTTTTGCGCGATCAAGTCAATGCGGATCAAGTGCTGGCCAGCGCTGGGGTGCGGGCGGCGACGCGTCAGGCAAAGGCGAATCTGCTCTACGCCGAATTAACCGCCACCGCGCAACGCACACAAGCCCCGTTGCGTGCCTGGCTCGATGCCCAGGGCATTGCCTATCAAGCTTTTTATCTGATTAATATGCTGGAGGTGAAAGGCGATGCGGCCACGGTTGCTGCCCTACGCGAGCGACCAGAAGTAAGCCGCCTCGTAGCCAATCCATTTGTACGCCAACAATTGGCTGCGAATGTGGCTCAGTCAACCTGGTTACAACCGTTCGCCCAGATTGGTTCAGCGGGCGTGCAACAAACACTGGCCCGGCCCTATGGCCTGGATTATACACATGCGCCTGAGGTATGGGCGCTTGGCTTTCGTGGGCAGGGCATCGTGGTCGCCAGCCAGGATACTGGCGTGCAGTGGGATCATCCTGCGCTCGAAGCCAGATATCGCGGTGTGGTGACGAACACAAATTCGTTGACCTTTACCGTTAACCATGTCGATAATTGGTTTGATGCCTGGGGCGCGACCGGCCGGCCAGGTTCCTGTTCTAATGATCCACAAGTGCCGTGTGATGATGGTGGCCACGGCACCCATACAGTGGGCACCATGTTGGGTGATGCCACGGCCCAAGGTGATACTGTGTTAGGTATGGCGCCAGATGCAAAATGGATTGCTTGTCGCAATATGAAGAATGGCGTTGGTACGCCGGCTAGTTACACTACCTGTTTTCAATTCTTGATGGCGCCCTATCCGCAAGATGGTGATCCAATGACGGATGGCCACCCCGAATTAGCCCCCAATATCATCAATAATTCCTGGGGCTGTCCACCCTCGGAAGGGTGTGATGTTGATAGTCTGCGCCAAGTCGTGGAAAATGTCCGCGCCGCGGATATAATGGTCGTGGCTTCGGCTGGCAATGCTGGCCCTAATTGTAGCACCGTGGTAGATCCGATCGGCATCTATGATGCCGTTTTTAGTGTCGGCGCCCATGACAGCACCGGCAAGATCGCCGGTTTTAGTAGCCGCGGTCCCGTGACCATTGATGGCAGCGGGCGCCTCAAACCGGATATTAGCGCCCCCGGTGTTGCCGTTCGCTCTACCTGGCTGGGCAATAGTTATAATGTGATTTCTGGCACGAGCATGGCCGGTCCGCATGTGGCCGGTGCCGTGGCCTTACTCTGGTCGGCTGTGCCCGCTTTGATTGGTCAGATTGATCTGACGGAACAGCTCTTGCTCAAGAGTGCAACGTCCGTGCCCTTTAATCAATGTGACGGTGTCACGCCCGTGACGCCCAATAGCACCTATGGCTATGGCCGTTTGAATGTGTTGGCAGCCGTGCAAATGGCGCAACAGCCAGCCGTTGTGAGCGGGCATGTTCTTGATCCACAAGCGGCGCCGCTTGCCAATGTGTCGGTGACGGTGATTGATCAGCTAACGAAGTATCAGTATCAAACAACTTCGGGTCCCGATGGCGCGTTTGAGGTACCCTTGTATAGCGGTAATTATACCGCCACCGCGCAATTGACGAATGCCAATTTTACGCCGCAGGCTCTAGTCGTCGCGGCTGGCGAGAACAAGCAGGTCGAGTTGCAGGAATTGATGCCGACCGATACAGATCCCGGAACGGAACCAGGCGCAACCCCGTCGTCTTTGTTCTTACCCTGGGTCGTCCATAATCACTAAATGGTCATGATGGGATAGGCGCTAGGAAAATCGTTACCCAGAGCCACAGGGAGAAAAAAGCCGGTAGCGTTTCAGCTTTATGGCTCGGCTTCTCTTGGCTGGCTCTGGGTAAGGCAGGTCGCCGTATGACTCGGCCAATAGAAGAAAATTTGAGGAACTGGTGAACGAACCAACCATTTTAGTACCCGGATTTGGGGACGATATTCGGGTGTTGCGCAATCTAACGGCATTTTTGCAGAAAGAGCAGCTAAATCCTTACCCAATGTCGCCCCAGCCAAGCAATGGCGTCGTTGGCATTGAGGTGTTAGCGGCGCAATTGGCCGCTCAGATTGCAACGACCTTTGGTCCAGAGCAACCGATTAATTTGGTTGGGTTCAGCATGGGTGGCCTGATCTGTCGGGCCTATGTACAAAAATTAGAGGGAGCTAGGCGTACGCAGCGTTTGATCACGGTCGCGACGCCGCATCAGGGCACATGGACGGCCTACAGCTATAATCGGCCGGCATGTCTGCAAATGCGACCCGGTAGCGAATTCTTGACAGACTTGAACCAGGATACGTCGGCGTTAGAACAGATAAAATTTGTCTCGATCTGGACGCCGCTTGATTTAACGATCGTGCCGGCCAATAGCTCACGACTGCTGGTGGGCGAGACGCTTTCGATCGTCTCACCTCTGCACAGCCTGTTGCTCGCCGATCCCCGCATCTTACGCGTGATTGGGAGTATCTTGCGGCAGCCCGTTGTGCGCCAGGCTGAACCGGCCAATCTCAGCTAATCTCAAAAGTTGGAGGAGGGACAGAAAAGCTGCTTTATTCGGCAACATTGGTTGCCACATCGGCTTTGTGAAGCGGCGCACCACAGGTGGCGCAGAAATTAGCGGTCGCTGTTGTAGGCGCACCGCATTGCGGACAAAAGCGATGTGGGCGGATTGGCGTAGTTGGCTTCGCACTCGCCGGTTCCTCGTCCCTGGCTGGACGACCAACCGTTTGCCGCTGCTGACGGATCGCCGCTTCCAATTCTGCTTCGAGGGCAATACTATCCGGCGCCACTTTTTCTAGTTGACGTAATAGGCTGATCGCTTGTTGGCGCAGCCGTTGATCCAACCGTTGATAATCCTCTGAACTTAATTTCCCCGTTTGGTAATCAAATTCTAACTCTTTGATTGAAAGCAACACCGAATCTTTGCGCTGGATCAATTCCGTCAAAGGGCTATCATCGTCCAAGCGCAGGGCTGTGCTTGGGTGCCACAATGGCCAAGCCACAAAGGCAATCGCTAAGATCGCCAATAATAGAGCAATTGCAATGGTTAACCAGAGCACAGAAGCGCCTCGATCTAATAATGAATAAGAAGTTGTTTGAAAAGATTTTGCCTACCGGCTAAAGTCGCAGCAATCGTGCAAAAGCCACCTGGGTGGATTATACATCGACCGATCAGGTGGCTTTGTTTTACCACTGTCCCGTGAGCTTAATCCCTGGCTTTTCAAACCGTTTCTAAATAGTACCTATACTAGCTAACTGAAACTAGGGTTCTAACCATCCAGGAACGGTCAAGCCCAGCGGTGGCCACTTCCTGGATGGTGATTTCTACCCATTACGCCGCAGTGTCTGCCAGTGCACCCGCTTGGGCTGGCATGCGTTCCTCTTTGCGCGCAGGATTGGGCCAGATACAGATCAATGTGCCTAGCACTAGTACAATACCGCCAATCCACATCCAAACGGTCAGCGGGTTGATAAAGATCGTAAAGGTTGCCGAAGAGCCATCATCTTGCCAGCCGTTCAAGACCACATAAATATCGTCGCCAGGGCTCATGCGCAGCCCCACTTCACTGGTTGGCTGATCCGGCGTTTTGTCGTAGATATTGCGGCCTGGGCTAACGGTGCCGAGCGACTGCCCTTTGGGACCAAACACCGCCACATGTGCTGAAAATTCGGTGCGATTCGACGTGTGTTCGCTTTCTAGCCCCGTAAATGTCAACGTATAGCCAGCCAATGAGACGCTTTGATCTTTGCGGAGATTCACATTGGTCGTTGACTGATAAAAGGTATTGCCAATCACGGCAACGCCAATCATCACAATCGCTAGATGGACAATATAACCGCCATAGCGTTGCCCATTACGGCGCGTGAGACTGAAGAGCGCCGCCACTGGATTCTCGTTCGTAACGGCGCGCCGGGCAATGACACCGCGCACAAATTCTTGAATAATCGTTCCGATGACCAACACGCAGACCGATAAGCCAATCGTGGGATAGAGCCGCGGGCTGAAGTAAGCGAAAATCCCGGCAAAGAGGACGGCCCCAAGCACAGGCCAGGTAAATTGTTTACGCATCACCTCGGCACTGGTGCGTCGCCAGCCGAGGAGGGGACCAACACCCATCATCAGCAACAACAGCAAAAAGAGCGGTCCATTGACCTTGTTAAACCAAGGTGCATTGACGCTAATGCGGCGCCCCGTCAGGATTTCGCTAAACATGGGGAAAAAAGTGCCCCAAAGCGTGCTAAAGGCCAGACCGGTGAAGAGCCAGTTATTGACAAGGAATGCACTCTCGCGACTGGAGACCGAGTCAATTTCATTCTCGCTGCGCAAGAGCGGCAGCCGGTCAAAGAGCAGCCAAAGGAAGGTGATGATACTGATGCTCAAGAAGACCAAGAAGTAGATGCCAACGCTGCTGCGGGCAAAGCTATGCACACTTTCGATAATGCCACTGCGGGTTGTAAACGTGCCAAGGATCACCAGGAAATAGGTGCAGGCGATCAAGGCCACGTTCCAAACTTTGAGGATGCCGCGGCGTTCCTGAATGATAATGCTATGCAAAAATGCCGTAGCCGTCAGCCAGGGCAGAAAACTGGCATTTTCCACCGGATCCCATGCCCAGTAGCCACCCCAACCCAATTCCATATAGGCCCACTGACTGCCCATAAGAATGCCTGCGCCGAGAAACACCCAGGGAATTAACGTCCAGCGGCGCACCGTGCGCACCCACTGGTTACCCAGGTTTTTACTGAACAACGCGCCCATTGCAAAGGCAAAGGGCACCGCTAAACCCACATAGCCGGTATATAACATTACGGGGTGGATCACCATCCAGTAATTTTGCAAAAGTGGATTTAATCCCTGACCATCGGGGGGGAGAAATCCCGATTGTTTAAAGGGGTTTTCCGCAAAAACTAACAGGGTCAAGAAAAATCCGCTGGTGATCAAGAGCACGGCGTTGACAAAAGGCATCTGGCCCAACTGTTTGCGCCGAAACATCGTTGCAACAATGACGCTATAGACGCTTAGAATCAGTGTCCAAAACAGGAGGCTACCCGCCTGGCCACCCCAGAGCGCCGAAAATTTGTAAAAGGTCGGTAGGGCTTTCTCTGAATGATTCCAGACATAATTCACCTGAAATTTGTCAGTTAGCAGACCATACCAAAGGATGCTCGCGGCCAGCAGAACCAATGCGGCTACCGCATAGACTGCATGAAAACTACTGTCTACCAAGCTGGGATGGCGTTGCCGCCCTCCCCAAAAGCCAGCGATGACACCAAACACAGCCAGCAAGAGGGCTGTGACAAGAATCAGATAGCCAACGTCAAAAATCATAGGACACTCCTTGACGGCGTTCAGATAAGTAACCGATTACCGGGACGCCTGGTCGCAAATTTTGATTGTGGGCGAATAAGGAGGCCAGAGATCCATCTTCGCGTTCATCTATTAAATTTTACCCTAAATGGCCGTTGACGACCACTAACCGAAGATAGGCTTTGGCCCTAAATAAAGTGAGCAGCGTAAAGTGATGCTGTTATTGTGGACGGATCGCATCAATGTAGCCTGTTAGTTCTGCTTCACTGGTTAGTTGTTTGAGTAGGTACCCTTTGACAGTGCCATCGGGGCCAATAAAGAAGGTTTCTGGCACGCCTGTAATACCATACTGGCGCGCGGCCGCACTTTGAATATCCGGGCCACTGGCATAGGTGATGCCAAATTCTTTTAAATAAGCTTGCGCCGCATGTTCCTGGTCTAAATAATCCAAGCCGAGAAAAACGATGTTATTGCCCTTTTCGCGCTGCCAGGCTTGTTCCAACAATTTTGCCTCATCGCGGCAAGGCTCACACCAACTAGCCCAAAAATTGAGGACCACCCCTTTGCCTTTTAGATCGGCCAGATGAATGGTCTTCCCATCGAAAGTCGTAAAGGTAAAATCAGGCGCGACCCCACTAGCGCGCCAATCCGATTTGTTGGTGCGCTCTAGGCCCACGACGAGAAAACCCACAAAGACAATAATCAAGCCAATGATGATCAATCGCCAGATGGTGACTCGCCGATTGGCAGGCGCCACGGTTTGGTTCTCATCTGGACCGACCGTGGGTATATCACCTGTCAAACTTAAATTGTCAGTCATAACGTTTCAACTCCTCTTCAAGTCGCCGGACATATGGCTCATCTTGATTGCTCGCCACCGTCGGCCCAACTGTGGGCAGCGCTGTGGGACCGGGTTTCACAAACAGCAGTTTACGCCCACGCATCACCAAAAAGAGCGCCCCAGCCAACAGGACAACAAACGGCAAAATCCAGGCCAGCCAGTTAAAACCGGCCCGTGGCGGCTCGCCCAACACCTGTGGGCCATACTGGGCCACAAAATATGTTTTGATCGCCTCTAGATCGTCACCCGCGGCTAACTTCAGCCCGATCTCCTGGCGCATTTGATCACAAGCTTTCAATTCGCAAGCGTCAAGCCGCACACCCGAACAGAGTGGGCACCAGAGCTCACGGGCAATGACGTTAATTTGGTCTTCAGTGACGGGCGTTTGCTGCGGTACGGGGGTCTGTTGCGTAGTTTGGGCGTGGACCAGCCGCACTTGCGCCGGCACTAGGAATATGGCAACTAGCAGGCAAAGAAATAGCCAATGGCTTATTTTGAGTTGCATAAGTTTTTTTCGCAAATGTAAACTGGAGTCTACAAGATTACTATCCTGGGCTGCAATAATCGTCGGCAGTATACCATGTTGCTACGGCTGAAACCGTGAGCTGGAATGCAGTAAGCTATCGTTGATAGATGAACGAGCTTTGCCTTCTTCGACCATTACCCTGGCATGGCAATATGGAAAACTTCGGTCGGTATATTGGCGCCTTTAAGTGTTTTTCGGCCCAAGCTGACAAAACGTGAGGCATCCAATTGAATATCATCTAGATCTAGCAGCGCGCGCGTCGTGGCACTGAGTAAAATTTGACCAGGACCGCTCGTCTCTTCTAGCCGCTTGGCCAGATTTACCGAATCACCAATGGCTGTATAATTCATGAGCTGCGGGGTGCCAATATTACCGACCAGCGCTTCACCGGTATGAATGCCTATGCGGATGTTCAACATAGGGTTATGGGTTAAATTCCATTCTAGCACCCGTTCATACATGCAAATTGCGCTGCGCACGGCCATCGTTGCATGGTTTGCTTGGCGCCCTGGCACATTAAACAGCGACATAAAGCCATCGCCCATAATTTTATCCAGATAGCCACCATGTTCAAAGACTGCGGTAGTCAGTAAAGCAAAATATTCATTCAAGATCCGCAATACCTCATCGGGCGATAAATGATGGGCAAAGGAAGAAAAATTACAGAGGTCGACAAAGAGAATCGTCACCGTTTGCCGCTCACCGCCCAAGCTAGGCAAAGTCGGGCTAGCCATCAAGGTTTCGATCAGCGGCGCAGCCATGTAATGGCGCAATTTTTCGTTGGCTGCCACCAATTGATCTTGAAGCATGGCATTGTGCCGGCGCAGCTGAGTTTTGTCAGCCACCTGGCGGATGTGCATACGAATTGTCTTGAGCGTAAATGGTTTGCTGATATAATCATCGGCGCCACCGAGCATAGACTTGACCGCAAGTTGCTCAGAAGTCAGTGCGCTGATCATAATGACCCCCGCCATCCGATCTCGGCGCCGAATTTCTTGCAATACGCCCAATCCATCTAATTTGGGAATAACAACATCCAGCAAGACCAGATCGGGCCGAGCCGCCTCAAATACTTCGATGGCTTGTAACCCATCGGCTGCCTCGTAGACGATGTGACCATCCGCCTGGAGAATTTTCCGTACCAGTTGAACCGTGTTGGGTTCATCATCGACGAGCAAGATTTTTAACGGTGTAGTTAAGGTAGAATGTAAAGGATCCATTGCCTCTAGACTAAAAACAACACTAGCAAATAAAAACGTACACTACCACTAGATGACCCGCATCAGCTTACTAACTCGATAAATCGTAAGGTGAAGGTTAAATAGGCTTAAAATTGTGTGGTTTAGCCGTCAAAATCGTAAATATTTCATCCATTTTAGATTATAATAGTAGATTATACTATAAGAGCCTAAAATTTACTCATCTGCGCGCGGAATAGGATTCATTCCCAAATGTTAACGGGCAGCAGCAGATTCTTTATGATAAATGCAAGCCTCATCGCTGACTCACCGAATGGCTTTCCCAGAATGGGCTTGTATTTCGGATCGAACCTACATCTGAATAAACAAGCTTGCAGCCAAGCCATCGGCTCGGTTAGCCAGCTTAAAAATGCTCTCTCTTCAGAAAATTAGAACCTTTTGACCTGCGACCTTACTAGAGGACAAGAACCATGAGTAATCGATCGGTCATCACGCTGTTTCAACAAATGTCCGAACAGCTAGAGTCAATTGTGGCCATGTTGGGCACGGTTCGGTTAGCGCTTAGCTATTATAGAATAAATAATCCTGCTGATGAAAACGGTGCAGACGTTACTATCCGCGAAATTGCTCAAGTCACCCAGGAATTTGACGGCATGAATGCCGATCTGAATGATTCGGTGCGTAAGCTGCGCCAACGGATTGATCAGCTGAATTTGCTTTATGATATTACAAATCAGTTGAACGATCAGATTTCGTTGAATCAGGTCATTGAATTAACGATGGACGCCATGTGGCAAAAGGCGCCGCTCAATTTTGCGGTTGTGATTCTGGGCGATACAGAGTTAGGCCCTTATCATTATAAAAATATGCGTGGTGTCTCTGACGCCTGGCGATTTTTGGGACGTGAGTGTCCGTTTCCACTGTGGGGGGTGCTGGCGCGTGCCTTGATCCCCCATTTGGATCCCGAGAAGCCCGATTATCTAATTGTTGACGACATGCGCACCGAACAGCGCCCATTGCCCGAAGAATTTCCTTGGATGAAGCGTGAAGGCTCCTTGATGATCTTGCCGTTGCGTATCCAAAAGACGGTAAGTGGCGCCTTATTGTTAGGGCGCAATGAAGTAGAAGGATTTAGCAATCCTGAATTGTGTGAAGATTATACTGAAATCGCCAAAAGCGCGGCGCGTGCCCTGCAACTGGCGCAAGTCCACCAAGAACTCCAAGAGCGGATCAGTCAGTTGGTTGGCTTACAGCTGTTTACACGCTCGATGACAAACGCCAAAAGTTTTGATGAAGTGATTGAATTGTTGACGCAAGGTGTCATCGAAATGGCTGGCAAGGCGACCGTGCATATTATGATTGACCCACAATTTACCCACGACCGACTCCATATCGAGCCGCCAAACCAACTGGTTGAATCTTTCTCTAGCAATCCGAAGACGTTTCAGATCTATGTCACCTCTTTGTATGAAAATCAGAAATCCACAGAGCTTTCGGCCTATATCTATCGGCTGATAGAATGGACAATGCAAGCGGGACAGCCTGTCTTCTACGATCCCCAAGTGGCTGGCGAAAGTTTGGAGCAATTCTATTATAATGAATCAGGGCGCGCGCTATTAGTCCCAATTGTCAACAATGAACGCACGATTGGCGTTATTCATATCGTGGCGCCCGATCGTCCGCAACCCTTTGACGAAAGCGATATGGTGATGCTCCGCACCATTGCCAATACCACCGTCATGATCTTAAATAATTTGCAAGCGTAAATAATCGACGGTAGACGGCCTTTAGCCTGTCTACCGTCGATTGTCATTGCGTAATAATGACCAGGGTTCCCGCATCATCAGTGGTTGTTTTTTGCCAGACACTTTTGCCATCCCAAACAGGATCCGCCCAATCAAAAAGCCACTTTGCATCTGCGTTGGTCATGTTGAGACAGCCGTGGCTCATCGGGTGACCAAAGTTATTGTGCCAATAGGTGCCATGGAAGCTATAGTCTTGATAGAAATATTGCACCCATTTGACACCCGGCAAGTTGTAATACATGTTGCCTTCCCCACCATACATGGTTTGTGATAATACTTTGGTGCGAATGTGGAAGGTGCCTGTCACTGTGGGTGTATTGGGCAAGCCAGAGGAGACACGGAAGGCACGAATTGATTTTGTCCCTTCATAGGCGACAACGATTTGTTCACTGAGATCGACGCGAATCCATTTGCCTGGCGTCTTCGGAAACGTAATCGAAGTTAGCTTGTCTAATGATTGCGGAATAAAGGCGGTTGTGCGCCGGTCGATATCGTTGGGTAGCGAATTTTTGATAAAAGGCCCAACTAGTGGTGCAATAAAGGGCAGCGGTGGTTTTTTGGGCAAACTTGTGACGACCGTTTGCCCGGTGGATGTTTCATCTTCTTGACGCGTAGCAGGATCGGCAAGGATCGGTTGTTTTGTGCTGGTTTCTTGGGCGAAGATTGGTCGCAAATTACCGAGCGCAAAGCTTAACCCAAGAAGAATGATCAACATCGTCTGCTTGCCTGGCCGGCCACCTTGGTGCGTAGCAGAAAGCGGTGGATTTAGCCATCTAGATAAATTCATGAATGACGACTCCTTATTTAATTAGTCATAGCTTCAGTGTGGATCCGAAATACGTATCCTCGTTGATCATGGAAAAGCATTACGGATCCGCTTTTATTGGTTCAATAAAAATATTACGCCATTGTAAACGAAACATAAGGATGTGAGCAAGCATTCTTAGTGATTAGGATGTATCCGCTTTTCATTTTTTACGGGGCTTAATCCTAGCATCAGAAAACCACTACTATTTGTACCTACCTATTGCCAATCAAGTATTTGATCCATACATTTCAAAGGTCTTTTTTATGTCCTATCTGCTTGGCCTTGATGTTTCGACCACGGCCACTAAAGCCCTTTTAATTGATGAGAAAGGCAAAGTTGTGGCGGTGGCAGCTACTGAATACAACTTTGAAACACCGCAGCCGCTCTGGAGCGAACAAGACCCGGCGCTCTGGTGGGATGGCGCCGTGCGTAGCATTCGCGCCGTGATCCGCGCGGCGGGGATCGATGCTGCTCAAATTGCTGCGGTGGGTTTGACAGGCCAGATGCATGGGCTGGTCTTGTTAGACGCCACTGGCACGGTGTTGCGCCCAGCTATTTTGTGGAATGACCAACGGACAGCATCGCAATGTGACGAAATTCGCATGCGGTTGGGGCGGGCAAACTTAATTCAACTGACTGGCAATGATGCCCTTACCGGTTTCACCGCCCCCAAGATTCTGTGGGTGCGTCAGTACGAGCCCGCTATTTATCAACGTATTCGGCATCTGCTGCTGCCCAAAGATTATCTGCGCTATCGGCTAAGTGGGATGCTCGCCATGGATAAGGCGGATAGCGCCGGCACTTTGCTCTTCGATTTGCACAAGCGTGACTGGTCAACCGAGGTGTTGGCGAGCTTAGAAATTCCAACCGCCTGGTTGCCGCCAACCTTTGAAGGACCACAAATTACGGGTCTTATTTCTGCGGACGCAGCCCAGGCGACTGGTTTGCAAAAAGGTACGCCGATCATGGCGGGCGGCGGCGACCAAGCCGCGCAAGCCGTGGGCGTTGGCGCTGTGCAAGCTGGCATTGTGGCATTGACCCTAGGCACGTCTGGCGTGGTCTTTGGCACCGTTGATCAACCGGTCTTTGATCAAGCGGGCCGGCTACACGCCTTTTGTCACGCTGTTCCGCGCCGTTGGCATCTGATGGGCGTTATGTTGTCTGCGGCTGGCAGCCTGCGCTGGTATCGTGACACGCTCGCGCCAGGTGCAACCTATGACGCATTGTTAGCGCCGGCGGCCAATATCCCCGCCGGTTGTGAAGGTTTACTCTTCTTGCCCTATCTAACCGGTGAGCGCACGCCGCACCCCGATCCGCTGGCGCGCGGTGCGTTTGTTGGCTTGACGGTGCGCCATACTTTGCCGCACATGACGCGCGCCGTGCTGGAGGGTGTCGGGTTTGGTCTGCGTGATAGTTTTGAACTGATGAAACAGATTGGTTTGAGCCCCATTCAACAAGTCCGCATCTCGGGTGGTGGGGCGCGCAGCGGTCTCTGGCGCCAAATTCTCGCTGATCTATTAGGCAACGAATTGGTCACTGTTAACACCGATGAAGGGGCGGCGTATGGCGCTGCACTTTTGGCGGGTGTCGGGATTGGCGTCTGGTCGGATGTCGACGCGGCCTGCGCACACGTGCTCCAAATCACCGGCACGACCAAGCCTGATCCAGCGCGAGCCGCGCATTATAATACCGTCTATGAACAGTACCAACAACTCTACCCAGCATTACGGGCAAGTTTTGCCAACCTGGCCACCCTATAGCCTGGTCGTTCTTTGGGTGCTAACCCAGCGCAGACCAGTGGGCAACCACCGTTGCGGCCAGACATTCTGTGGCATCTAACACGGCAACGTTGCCGCGTAGCGCTGTAACGGCAGCCGTGATGTCAGTACACGCAATTAAGACGGTGTCGATCCCCGTGCTTTCGCATACCTGGATTAAATCCGACCAGAGACGCTGGGCCTTGGGGATATCTTGCTCTGTTTTGATGGTGCGAATCAACGCATCAATACGCTGCTGCCAGGCTTCATCGGCTATTAAGACCACGGGTGACGATTGGATCGCTTGCTGATATAAGCCGGCTGATTGGGTGGTGCGTGTGGCAATCAAGGCCATCCGCTGGGTTGTGGGTGGCACCTGTTGTACGGTCAGGTCGATCATATTCAACAAAGGAATCTGGAGTTTGTGGGCTAGTTGTGCATAGTACATATGCGCTGTATTACAGGGCATGGCAATGAACGCGACCCCTGTGCTGGCCAGATGCTGAAGGCCAGCAGAGATCGTGGCTTCTAGGGCTTGATGGTCAACTGGCCGGTCCAGGTAGAAGGGCGCTGGCAGCGAATAGATCATCAGCGGGGGAAAGTCGATATCCTGTTGCGCGCCATATTGGCGCTGACATTCGGTGATGACCAGATCAACAAACGGCGCCGTCGAACGTGGCCCCATCCCCGCAAGAATGCCAATCGTTTTGGCTGACATCAAAAAATCCTCCTTAAAATCTGGACTCACTATTTGAGCGAATAATTACGCCCACTCCTACGAGTGGGCGTAATTTTCATGCTATATGATTTTCAATGCTGACGACGATTTATGCAGCCGCTGTAGTCAGCCCAACGCTTAAAAGTGAACGTAGACCTCGGTGCCAATCGACGCCCAGTTGTACAAAATCCCAGCCTCACCAGGGCGCATGTTCACACAACCATGACTCATCGGATGGCCAAAGTTGTTGTGCCAATAAGCGCCGTGAATGCCATAATTGCTGAAAAAGTACATTACCCAGGGCACATTGGGCAGATCGTAGCCCGGCCCAATCATCCGTTGGCTGGTATATTTTGAATAAATTTTAAAACGACCTGTCACCGTGGGGGTAGCCGACCGCCCAGAACTAATTTTAGTGTCCATCACCGCCACATCGCCTTGCCAGGCAACGAGGGTTTGCGTGGTCAGGTTGACTTCGATCCAGCGCACGCCATCCGCTGGGGCAACTACCTCTTTGGCGGTCGCACTGTCATCCACCAAGCTACCGTTTGCCGTATTGGCGCCACCGACGCGCAGGCTTTGGCCAACCCACACAAAATTGGCGTTAGGCAGGCCATTCGCCACTAGCAATGCTTCTGGCGTGGTATTATTGGCTTGCGCAATGCTAGAGAGCGTATCACCAACTTTAACCACATAGATCGTTTCAGCGATGGCTGGCGTGGCTGTATTGTCGACAGAAACGGCTGCCACACGTGCGCTCACGCGCAGTTGTTGGCCTACC
>JAPLGZ010000804.1 GCA_026389895.1 Chloroflexota bacterium
GCTTGCATGGCGACGGTCAAGCCAATGCCACTTTCCATGCGCGCCGCCAAGTCATCGACATGCGCCAACTTGCCGCGGATCGTGCAACCGTTATCGCAGTAGAGAAAACGGATCAGGCGCACGTTGGCTTTTTGAGCCTTAGAAATTACTTTTTTCTTTTTCATGGCAATAGACTCCGACATCCACCGAATTCATTCATAACACAGTTACAAAAACTCAAAATACTCCGACCGTTCCCAATCATCCACGCGTTCATTAAATCCTGGCGTGTCATAATCTGGCATGGCCGCCTTGGCTTTGTTGATCTCATGGCGCTTGACCGCGCTAAAGAGTTTAACAAACTCGGCGCCGAGTTGCTCCTTCATCACGGTATCCTGTTCCAACGCGGCGAGGGCGTCATCCAACCGAGTGGGCAGATTTGTCACATTGTCCATCCCATAGGCGATGCCAGCCACGGCAGGGGGCGGCTCTAGCTTGCGTTTCAAGCCGTCCAAGCCAGCGGCCAGACAACCGGCCATCAACAAATAGGGGTTGGACGCACCAGCGCCCAGCCGATTTTCGAGATGGGTGCGGTCATCACCGGTGGCCTTGACACGCACGCCCACCGTGCGATTCTCGAAGCCCCAGGTGGCATTGGTGGGGGCAAACGAATAAAGTTTGTAGCGTTTGGCGCAGTTGACGGTTGGCGCGGCCAAGGCTGTTAACGCCGCAGCATGGGCCAGTTGACCAGCAATGAAATGCCGCGCCACCGCCGACAGACCATCTTGGCGGGTGGCATCGACAAAGGCGTTCTCGCCATCCTTCCAAAGCGACAAGTGATAATGACAGCCATTAGCGCTCTGCTCAATCTGGGGCTTGGTCATAAATGAGACCATCATCCCGTTGCGCTGGGCAATCTCTTTGACGCCATTCTTAAAGGTAAATGCCTGATCCGCTGCCGCTATATCCCAGGCTGGCGCAAAGTTAATCTCCATCTGGCCAGGACCATATTCGGCGTTTGACGTGATAATGTCGACACCCATCGCGGCCATGTCGCGCAGAATCTGGTAAACAAGCGCTTCGTTAAAGTTATTGCGCAAAGTGGCAAAAATCTGAATGCCAGGGAAGGGAGGCTGGCGCGTCAGCGCGTCGACCATGTAGAACTCATACTCAAAGCCACTATAGAGCCGGTAGCCGAGGCCAGCTAATTCGTCCAGCAACTTTTTTGCGACCAACCGCGGCGCCGCCATCGCCGGTCGCCCGTCCAAGAAATAGGGTTCACACAGTATACGCGCCGTCTTATCCGCCCACGGCAAAATTTGCAGCGTGCTCAAATCAGGGCGGATCAGACTGTCGGGAAAGCCCAGTTCGGCCAGATAGCCAGTCTCCGACGCCACGCCGGCCTGGACATCAAAGCCCAGTTGGCCAAGCAAAAAGTTTAAGCCACGTTGCGCAAAGCTGCGAAAATGGCGCACGGGGATAGTTTTGGAGCGTGAGATGCCATGCGTATCCGTCTGCTCAAAGCGGACAAAGTCGATATTGGCCTTGGACAGTTGTTGTTCAAGGTTGGCGAGCTGCTCAAGGCTGACATTCGTGGATGTAGTCATGGATAATTTCCGTTTGTCAATAAAAAGGTGGTGCGGGTGGTAGGGATTGGAGATTGTTGTTCTGTAATCTCCAATCTCCAATTTCCTAATCACTACTCTCTAAATCTCTATCCCTCTCACAACCGCTCGGCCACCACCACTTCCGATGAAATACCGGCGCTAATGATGTGGCGCCGATGTCGAATATGCCAAGCCGGACCACTCAAATAGGCAAGCAGGGAAATAGGGCGACAGCCGCCAACCAGGGTAGGCCGCACCGTATGCACACCCACCCAGATCTTCTCAACGAGCCGCGAGACCAAAGTGTTGCCATGGGTCAGGCTGGCGACACCGAGCAGCGCGCCAGGGGAAAGGATACGTTGCGCTTCGGCCAAAATGGCCTGTATATCGGCTTCGGAGAGCAGATCCAGCACATAGGTTGAAATAAAACGATCAAAAGAATCAGCCGGTAGATCAAGTTGCGGTGCGCCGTCAGTCTGGATGATTTTGGCGCGGGCGCCCAATGGCGCTAAGCGTTCTTTAGCCAGCGCCACCATCGTTGTGCTGCTATCAACGCCAACGTAGCGGGCGGTGGCGGGCAGATATTCATCCAACAACGTTTTGGCCAACCGCCCCGTGCCACAGCCGAACTCACAGACGGCTTGGGCCTCGTTTAGCGCAAGCTGGGCCAACAGATCGGCAAAGGCTTCATCTTCATAAAAGCTCTGGCGATCCTGCCGGGCGCCAAAACGATCATAGACAGCACGCGCTTCCGCATGCGATAACATTTTCATTGCTTAATTTCCACCAGGTTTCATACGACGCAACAGAACGATTTTAGGGCAGCAACGCGCCCCAGTGCCGCAGCGGTTGAAACCGCCGCCTGCTATAGAAAACCTGCTGATGAGAATTAACAAAATAAAGCGGTAACGGCTCTATCAACCTGCTTCAGCAGGTTTCACCTATCAGGCGTCGAATTCATTCGATGCGGCACGCCGGCCAATTGCCGAAATAAATTGTTAATGCCCATCATTCTCCGCATTGCTTACGGGGCAGGCACCTTCTCTGGCACAACCTCAGCGCCCAACGTGAACTTACCGTCCTTAATGGCGATGATCGTCACCCCTTTTTGCGGCAAGTTTGAATCGCCAA
>JAPLGZ010000089.1 GCA_026389895.1 Chloroflexota bacterium
ACAAGCGACGCTCAGCCAGGCGTCGGCACTGCTGATGCCGTTGCGTGTGATCAAGGATGAAGATGAAGTCGCCATTATGCGCAAGGCCGGCGCGATCACCGAAGCGGCCTATCTGGCTACGTTGGGCAAATTGCGCCACGGGATGACCAACCTCGACTTGATCACGGAAGTTAACTATCAACTAAAAAAGCATGGTGGGGTCACCAATTCTTTTGTCACCAGCTTTTACAATATGGGTAAAAATTATCCCTTTGCCTTTCATAACAGCCACGAAGTATTGCAAATCCCATTAGAACCACCCGTCTCGATCTCGTTTGACTTTGGCGCGGTCTACGATGGCTACTGCTACGACTATGGGCGTTCGGTCTTTTTTGGCGAACCAGATGATGAATATCGCAAAGTCTATGACTTGGTGATCAAGGCCCAGGCGGCTGGCATCGCGGCCTTATACACTGGCAACACCGGCGAACAGGCCGACGCCGCAGCCCGTGCAGTGATTGTGGACGGCGGTTACGGTGACGCATTCCGCCACCGTCTCGGCCATGCGATTGGCACCGATGTCCACGAACCACCTTTCCTGATGGCCGGTAACAAAACCGTGCTCCAACCTGGCATGTGGTTCACGGTCGAGCCGAGCATTTTTATTCCGCATCATCTGGGCGCACGCGTTGAGGATGTGGTCGTCGTCCGGGATGCTGGCGGTGAAGCATTAACCAGTAACTTTAAGGCATTGCATATTGTGGCGTAGTACGGTGAATGATGGTGATTTATTATTTAATTCGGTAACGGTGTTCCTAACCTGCTTTGGGCGCCCCCTGGGCAAGGTTTCTCGTAGCAGGCGGCGGTTTTAACCGCTGCAACTGCCCGCCAATCACCGATTTAATTTGTTAATATAAACGCCCTTTCTATATCAGGCAGGCATTTCAATGCTTGCTGCTTGTTGAACATGGCAGAGAAAGCTTAAACTTATGACAACATCACGTTTTGATGTCACCGCGATTGGCGAAGTTATGTTGCGCTACAGTGTGCCGGTGGGCGAGCGCTTGGAAAAGGCGCAGAGTTTGGCCCTGCATCCGGGCGGGGCAGAGGCCAATCTGTTGGGCGCACTGGCTTGCCTCGGACGCCGTTGTGCCTGGGTCAGCGGCTTGCCCCAAAACCCACTGGGCCGTTTAATTGACAATCATATGCGCGTGGCCAAGGTAGACACAACTGCGATTGCTTGGTCGCCAGAAGGGCGTGTCGGCACCTATTATCTGGAATTTGCCACCGCACCGCGTGCCACCCAAGTCTATTATGATCGCGCTGATTCGTGTGCCGCCCAACTTAAGCCCGAACAGATCAACTGGGATTACCTACTGGACACGCGTCTGCTTCATCTGACTGGCATCACGCCTGCGCTATCACCTTCTTGTTTAGCCGTGACCGAAGAAGCGATTCAACGGGCCAAGCACGCCGGCGTTGCTGTCAGTTTTGATATCAACTATCGCGCCAAACTCTGGTCAGAAACGCAAGCTGCCACTGTCTTAAAACCGCTGATCCAAGACATTGATCTGTTATCCTGTGGACAGGGTGATGCGAAACGTGTCTTTGGGTTCAGTGGTACACCACAGGAAATCGTACAACAGTTAGCCGAACTCAGTCACGCCAAATGTATCATCACTTCAATGGCCGGCGATGGCGTGCTGGTCTGGGACGGCCAAAACTATTACCAATCCCCGGCGCAACCGGTCGAGATGATTGACCGGCTAGGCGCGGGTGATGCCTTGGCCGCCGGTGTGATCCACGGCTGGCTAGATAACGACTTGGCCAAAGGTGTGAAGTACGGCACAGCACTGGCCGCGATTTGTCTAAGCATCCACGGCGACATGGTCGTGACAACGCCGGAAGAAGTCGAGTCTGTACTGCGAAATTCGGGCGGCGGCCTGAATCGGTAGAGAATTTACGATTTACGATTTACGAGGTTGACTCGGTGGTGTCGTTGTTTCTACTTTCGACAAATGATTCTCGAAAGCAGAAGAATCTATGGCGTCGAAACTATTTCGTAAATCGTAAATCCAAAATCGTAAATCCGAAAGGGTTTTCATCATGGCATCCAACACAATCCTCTGTCTGGCTAGCTACTTCAAGGGTGGTCGTTTTGTGCAGGAATGCAAGCGGCAGAATTGCCACACGATTTTGCTGACCCAGGAGAAGTTTAAAGATGAAGCCTGGCCGCGCGATCTGATCGATGAATTTTTTCTGCTGCCCAGTTTGAACAAACAGCCCGACATCACCCACGCCGTCAGCTATTTGGCGCGCGACCGCCAGATCGACCGGATTGTGGCGCTGGATGATTATGACGTAGAAGTGGCGGCAGCGCTGCGCGAACATTTGCGCATTCCCGGCATGGGCGACACGACGGCTCGTTATTTTCGCGACAAATTGGCCATGCGTGTCCAGGCTCAGGAAAAGGGCATTCCTGTTCCAGAATTTGTGCCGGTGATCAACTATGACCAGTTGCGTGCCTTTATGGGGCGTGTGCCTGCGCCGTGGGTCCTCAAGCCGCGCTCCGAAGCAAGCTCAATGGGCATCAAAAAGATTCATGATGCCGAAGAGCTTTGGCGCTCATTGGATAATTTGGGGGATCGCCAGTCGTTTTATGTGTTGGAAAAATTTGTACCGGGCGACGTTTATCACGTAGATTCAATTGTTTCGGAGCGCAAGGTGCTTTGCGCCATTAGCAACAAATATGGTTTGCCACCGATGACGGTCTATCAAGGCGGCGGTGTTTTTGTCACCAGCACGTTGCCCTATGGCTCGGACGAAGATCAGGCCCTCCAGGCGATCAACCGCGAAGTAATCGGCGCAATGGGTATGGTGCGTGGGGTGACGCATGCTGAATTTATTCGGGGTCATGCAGACGGGCGCTTTTACTTTTTAGAGATCGCGGCGCGCGTCGGTGGTGCAAATATTGATCTGATGGTCGAGCACGCTACTGGCTTTAACTTGTGGGCGGAATGGGCCAAGATCGAACTCTGTCATCTGCGCGGCGAAACGTATCAACTGCCGGAAATCCAACAGCATTTTGCTGGATTAATCGTTTCGTTGGCGCACCAGGAGACGCCCGACACGTCGGCGTATAACGATCCAGAAATTGTCTGGCGGCTCGATAAAAAACATCACGTGGGCCTGATCCTCGCATCTGATGATTATAGGCGTGTGCAAACATTAATGAGCGAATATGCGCCGCGCATTACCGCCGACTTTAGCACCTCCGCGCCGCCATTGGATAAGCCGCCAGCCTAACCCCACCCTAACCGTTCGGCGGAGCTCACGTCGACGCCCTCCCCTGATAAGGGAGGGGACTGATCGCAACGCGCGCCCAGAGTGGGCTCCCGAAAGCGCCATCAGGGACAAAGGAAGTGACGCCTTCTGTCCACCAAACGGCTCCCTCCCTTATCAGGGGAGAGTGGGGAGGGGTTGCTTAGTCGTTACCATAATTTAAAAATGCCCCTAACCGGTGATCAATCGGTTGTATAAGATGGTAGGTTCCGTTTTTTACAGCAAGCAGAGGAGTTCGAGGATGAACCAGCAACTTAGCACAGAACAATGGCAACAGTTTTGGGAACAAGGGTATCTACCTTTGGATAAAGTGGTGAGTGATGCCGAATTAGCCGCGCTGCAACAGCGGATTGATGACATTATGTTGGGTAAAGCACCACTCGACTATGATCGGATGTTAATGCAGTTGGACAGCACCACCGGCAAGATTGGCGACACCGGCCCGCAGACGAAAGGACATAAAGGGGCAACGTTGGATTATCGCAAAATCCAGGATCTAGAGTTTGATCCGCTCTTTTTGCACACCATGCAGCAGCCGCTTTTTCGCGAAATTTGTGAAGTTGTCCATGGCACAGGGACTGCTGTGGCCTGTTTTCGCGCGATGTTTATGAACAAACCCGCCGGCAAAGGCACACCCCTGGCCTGGCATCAGGACCGCTGGACTGACCTGGATCGCGATCCGGTGATCACGATCTGGATCGCGCTGGATCCGGCGACGATCGCCAACGGTTGCGTCCAGATCTTGCCGCGCACCCATCATACGCTGATCAATGCCGAAGATTCATCGGGCTTTATCACCCCGGCACAGGCCGAAGCGGCCCTCGCACAAGCCAAGCCGATTTTCTTGGAATTGCAAGCAGGCGAAGCGGTGCTCCTGCATAACTGGCTCTTGCACGCGTCTGATGTCAACAAAAGTGGCATCCCGCGCCGAGCCTTTAGCATCTGCTACATGGAAGCCGCCACACAATCCAAGCGCGGTGAACAGTTTTCGACGATTTTTGGCGAAGGCGCGTTGGCATCGGCGTCGGTTGCTTAGCTATGCACGGTTTAATGTTTGGCCTGTGAATGAATTCACAGGCTGATATAAAAACCTGTTGAAACAGGTTAAAATCGTTTGTGGCAACCTGTTTCAACAGGTTTTTTATATCAGCAGATGGTTTCAACCATCTGTAAACTTGCATGGAGTCCACTATGCCCAGAACTATCATTGTCGGTGCTGCCCAATTGGGCCCAGTTCATCGCTCGGAAAGCCGCGCCGATGTGGTCAAGCGCTTGATCACACTTTTGCGTGAAGGCAAAGCGCGCGGCTGTGATTTGGTTGTCTTTACCGAGGTCGCGCTGACCGCATTTTTTCCGCATTGGCACATGACCGATCCTGCCGAGATCGACGCCTACTTTGAGTCAAGTATGCCTTCACCGGCCACCCAGCCGCTCTTTGATGAAGCGTTGCGATTGGGTGTCGGCTTTCACCTGGGCTACGCTGAGTTGGCTGTGGAAGATGGGCAAAAACGCCATTATAATACGGCCATTCTGGTGGGCAAGGATGGCCGGATCATTGGGAAATATCGCAAGATTCATCTGCCGGGCTGGGATTGTGAGCAACCAGGCCAGCCATTTCAAAATTTAGAGAAATATTATTTTGATGTGGGCAATCTCGGCTTTCGTGTCTGGCGCGCCTTTGATGGCATCATCGGCCTGTGTATCTGCAATGATCGCCGGTGGCCGGAGACCTATCGCGTCTTAGCATTACAGGGTGCCGAGTTGATTGTGCTGGGCTATAACACGCCCGTCCACAACCCAGCGCTCCCCAGCACGGATCTGCTGGTCAATTTTCACAATCAGCTTTCTATGCAGGCTGGCGCGTATCAAAATGCTACATGGGTGGTGGGTGTCGCCAAAGCTGGCGAAGAAGAGGGCGTTTTGCAGATCGGCCAGAGCTCTATTATCGCGCCTTCGGGTGAAGTGGTGGCGATGGCGACCACGCTTGAAGATGAATTGATTGTGGCGAAATGTGATCTGGATTTGGCGCAAATGTACAAGCAGAATGTATTCAATTTTGCCAAAAACCGGCGTATTGAGCACTATGGCCTGATCACCCAACAGCGTGGTGTGGTGGTAGAGGGTTAGCACGCCGAATCAAAGGCAGAACTTTCTCCGATCTTTCTAGGCATTTGAAATTCAAGATTGGCACTTGTGGTTAGCCACTTTGTTGGCTGACCACATTTTTTTATCTGCCTGCGAAAGGGTACAATGGAGAGATTCGTATGCACCAAAATAAAAAACTCTTTATGTCTGCGCAAATATTTTGATTGGAGACCAATTATGCTGGATAGCACTCTGCTGATCGAACAAGACCAAGACCACCTGATCCACCCGTTGCACCATCCCGCGGCGCTCGAAAATTCTTTGATCTTTGAATCGGGACACGGCGTGTGGTTGCGGACGGTTGATGGCAAAGAATATATTGACGGCTTGGCCGGGTTGTGGAATGTCCTGATCGGGCATGGCAACAATAAAATGGCCGACACCGCCCGCGAACAAATTTCAACGTTGGCCTACTGTTCCAGTTATGCCGGTTCTAGCAATATACCCGCCATCCAACTGGCCGAAAAACTGGCCGGCTTCGCCTATCCCAGCCTCAACTCCACCTTCTTCACGTCGGGCGGCGCGGAATCGAACGAAAGCGCTTTTAAGACCGTGCGCCACTATTGGAAGCGCAAAGGCAAGCCCAACAAAACCAAGGTGATCGCCCGCACCTATGCCTATCACGGCATCACATTGGCGGCCATGAGCGCGACGGCCTTGAAAGTTTACTGGACAATGTTCGAGCCACGCGTCCCCGGCTTTTTGCATATTCCGACGCCCCATCCCTATCGCTTTGAGGGCGACATTAAAGACGGCGAAACGATTGGTCAAGCCGCTGCACGGGCTTTGGAAGAATTGATCCTGCGCGAAGGCCAGGACACGGTCGGTGCATTCATTGCCGAACCGGTGCAAGGCGCCGGTGGCGTCGTTGTCCCACCCGACGATTATT
>JAPLGZ010000572.1 GCA_026389895.1 Chloroflexota bacterium
GCATCGTGCCCATGGCTGAAGCGCAGCATGCCGATTTTTTTGCCGCCTGGATTGCGAAAGGGCACGCTGGCGAAATGAGTTACCTGGCACGCAACGCTGACAAACGCCGTCACCCGCAGTTGCTTCTGAGCGACGAGTCGCCACCGTTGCGCGCGTTGATTGTGCTGGCGGTCAATTCTCACCAGTTCGATTTGCCCACGGCGTTGCGCGACGACCCCAGTCGTGGCATCATTGCCAGTTATGCCTGGGGCAACGATTACCACGAGATCATCCGCCCGTTGCTCTATGCGCTAGACAATTTGATCCGCAGCCATACCGGTCGAACAACGCTTGGCAAAGGTCTGGTAGATAGTGGGCCGGTGCTCGAACGTGACTGGGCGCAACAGGCTGGCATTGGCTTCATTGGTAAAAATTGCTGCACGATTCACCCTGAAGATGGCAGTTGGCTGCTCCTCGCCACCCTGATGGTGCCCGAAACATTAATATACGATCCGCCCCCACAGCCGCTTGCCCCCGTTTTCATCCCAGTGGACGCGATCATGGCTGGTCTGCCTGGCGATCAAAGCTATGGGAGTTGGGTAATCCAGAATGCAGATTCGCAGCCATCACCCCGCATGGGGACTTGTGGCCGGTGCACACGTTGCCTTACAGCCTGTCCTACCAACGCCTTTGTGGGACCCTATCACCTGGATCCGCAACGCTGCATCTCTTATTGGACCATTGAAACCAGTACGCCAATCCCGCGTGAGCTACGAACACACTTTGGCAATCGCATCTTTGGCTGTGACATCTGTCAAGAAGTTTGTCCCTGGAATCAACGTTTGCCCGTTCTTTCGCCTTTGTTGGCTGGGTTGCAAGCACAGCATAAACGGATCGCCCCGCCGCTCCTAGAAGGGTTTGATCCGGCTACACCCTATTGGCTAGAACCGGCAGCGTTTAGCGCGCGCTTTCGCCTTTCGCCCATCAAGCGGGCCAAACGCGCCGGCATGTTACGCAATGTCTGTGTGGCGTTGGGGAATTGGGCGGATCTGAGCACGGTTCAACCCTTGCAACGCGCCTTAGACGATTCAGAAGCGTTGGTGCGCGGGCACGCGGCCTGGGCCTTAGGGCAAATCTGGCGCAAACATCGCGATGTGGTGGCCTACGAGAGTTTGCAGCGCGCGCGCGCGCGTGAGCCGATAGCCTGGGTTATCGAAGAGATCAATGTCGCCTTGGCGGGAGAATCCGGCTGATAGATATCACAGCGTGCCGCAGCGGTTAAAACCGCCGCCTGCTACGGTAAACCTGCTGAAGCAGGTTGGATGAACCGTTACCGCTTTATTTGGTTAATCACCAAAAACGAACTGAGATCTCAACACGTTTCAACGTGTTTTTTATACCAGGCGGTGAATTCATTCATCGCACTTTTTAACGGGGCGTCTGAAACTTCGCCGGAGAGCCTGCGTAGTTATCTAATAGATTGATAGCCCATGACAGCTATGCTAGAATCGAATACAAAAGCTTCATTGAGATGAATTTATATCGAGGAGGATAGGATGGATATTGGCAAGGCCCTTACTTTTTTCAGAGAAGATGAGCGTTGGATGGAAAAA
Organism: Chloroflexota bacterium; assembly: GCA_026389895.1. Taxonomy (GTDB): domain Bacteria; phylum Chloroflexota; class Anaerolineae; order Caldilineales; family Caldilineaceae; genus JAPLGZ01. The sequence continues at coordinate 1,593 of JAPLGZ010000572.1, forward strand.
TTGGCGATTGGCACCGGCGTGACCGTTGTCAGTTTGATTTTATCCCCTGTGCTCATCGGGATCGTTGGTTTTTTAATTGTGGGTGGGTATAGCCTGCGCTTGTTAAAGAATGTGCGTGATGGCGTTCCGCAACCGCTGCCAGAGTGGGATCAATGGAGTGAAGATCTGATCCGTGGCTTCAAATGGGCGGTAGTTGCCTTTATCTGGTCGCTGCCACTGCTTGTCTTTTCCATTCCAACAGGGATTGGCCAAGCCTTGATGTCGGACAATGGCGGCACAAGTAATGTTTTCGGCAGTCTGATCGCCTCTTGTGGTGGCTGTCTCTCATTCCTCTACGGCCTCTTTGTGATGTTGATGGCGCCCGGTTTTACGATTGCCTATGCCCATGACGAAGAGATCCGGAGCGGTTTGCAGATCACGGAAATTTGGCAGTGGACGCGCCGCAACCTGGGCCAAGTCATCATTGTCGCAGTGGCCTATCTTGCCGTCAGTTTCTTCATCACCGCCGTGGCAGGTATTTTGGGTCTGTTGCTCTGCCTGGTTGGCCTTATTGTTACGGTGCCGCTGGCGATATTGGCGACGCAGCTTTTCCGGGCTCACCTCTATGGACAATTAGCCCGTGAATTCCCTATGACCGGTGTTGTGAGCATGGATAATTTCCCCATTGTTCCACCGGATATGCCAGACAGTGGTCCTTCCATAAATAGCTAAAACATAGGGGCGAGGCATGCCTCGCCCCTACTGCCGAATCCCCCGATCAAGCGTAATTTATGCGCCTTTGGCCTTACACAAAATCTCCCAGGTGCCGCGCTGGCAAACTTCATCTTTTTGATTGATCACTTCCATCTTAAAGTTGACGAGGCCACCACCCATGCGCCGCATCTCCTTTTTCTCCTCGATCGTGACGCGCAACCGGATGGTGTCGTTGATAAAGACAGGGCGTTGGAATTTCCATTCTAGCCCACGAAAGGCCAAGATCGTATCTTCCATAAAGCCCAAACGCACCGCTTGACCACTGGCAATGCTGAGAATCAACAAGCCGTGGGCCACGCGTTGTTTGAACATTTGGGTGGCGCTATATTCAGCGTCCGTGTGGATCAAATTCCAGTCGCCAGAGATACCGGCAAAATTCACAATATCTGTTTCGGTGATCGTACGCCCCACACTTTCCACGGTGTCACCAATTTCAAATTCCTCAAAATAGAGGCCGGCTGGCTGCGCTAATTTACGCGTGGTCATAAAGTTGATCCTTTCTGGTTTCGATTAGGTTTGGTATGTGCGACAAGAATTTTGCAGCCATTGCACTATGGCGCAATGGTGATATTCGCCAAGTGGACAACGTCAGTTACAGCACCATCAGGCGCAGAGACGGGGAGGCGTTCACCATTCTCCGGCTGATATAGCCCCACAACCAATGGATAGCTCCCTGGCATGGCATCGGCAAAGATGGGGATTTGGTAATAACCGCTAATAATTTCACCTGGCTTCCATTTGGATGTAGGGCCGGCCGTGCAACTGGGAGCAGTATCTAGTTGGCCTAGCATCTTATTTTCGGGGCCAATCACCTGGTTGAACAGCGTATAGTCAACGGGGACGCGACTGGTCACCTGCCATTGCAAGGTTAATAAAAGATCACGACCGACACGCGCCTGCGCCTGCTCTAAGCGATAGCCGACCAATTTAATCTGTTCACCAAGCTGGTAATGGATGGGTGTCATCACTGGATCGACGGTCGGCGGCCCCAGGCGAAAATCAGTGCCAGACAATTGGCTATCAAAGGGCGCCACGTAATCTTCGGCAGCAAAACGTTGCGACAGGGTCACGGCATCCCGTTGGTAGATCTCTAAGCGCGGCTCGTTCTGCACATAGATGGTGCCAAACAGTTGATACTGATCGCGTTTTTCGCTATGAAATTCTGCTTGTTTATCGCGCCGGCGCGACAGTTCAAGAAAAACATAGCGGGCGCGGTTCTCACAATATTCAGCGCCACGCGTATACCAATCGCTGGCCCAAGGGCGAATATTGGCCTCGTAAGAGCCGCGCAACGTGCCAGTTTGATAGAGCATACCGATCGTTTTCCAACCACTGTTATGTGGTAGACCAAAGAGCGGCTGCCCATCCAACGAGGCATGCAGCGGCCACCAGTGCGGGCGGGCCGTCTCTTGCCAATAGCGGGCGACTTCGGCATGATCCAGATAAAACCACTGGGCATAGCTGCCAAATAAGACGATGGCCAATAGGGCCAACCCAACCCCGCTGCCGATGGCCACACGTTCGCCCAGATGCACTCGACACTGGCGCCAAAGCCAGGCCAACGTCTGCCCCACAATCAACAGCCAAGGGACAATCAAAACGTGAAAATGGGCGCTTGGCGCTTTGGTTAGAAAGAGCGCTTGGAAAAGCGGCAGACCAAACCAGAGCCACAACAGCCGATCTTCCAACGTCAGCCGCGGCATAAACCACGCGCCGCATAAGACCAGCCCAAAGAGCCAAGGCATGAGATCCACTTGCCCAACCAGCAAGCGATCAGGAGCAAAAATCGCCAACAAACTCACTAAAATAACCAACAGCGCCCAAATGTGCCCCGGCCAGCCACTTTTACTCCGCCAGTAGAGCAAGACCAACGCCACACTGGTGACACCAACCAGCATCCAAAATGCGTAGACGGTGTTAAAGAGCGTCGCTTGGTCGGCAAACTCCACCAAATGATTATAAAGCCATTGGCTCGTGCCGATCACGTGTGTCGCGTAATAAGTGTAGGTCTCCTGAAAATGGGGATGCAGTACGAACGGCAGGTAAAAACTGCCCAGCAGTAGTGCACTGACAATAATCGGGATGATCACGGCGCGGCCTAGTTGCGCGAGTGGCACGCCACGCCGTACGAGCATCCAAAGCAGATAGAGCCCTGGTAAAAAAACAAGCACACCATCATAATGCGATAATAAGCCCGTTGTGACAAAAAGCGCAGCCAGGAGCAGATGCCGACTCAAGGCTGCCCCGCGCCCAGCCGGTACGGCGGCTGACGAAGGTGGCAACGCTTTGACCAAGCCGTAGAGCAACAGGACGACCAACGGTGTCATCAGAAACAGAATACTCTGATATTGTAGCATGTGGGCATAGCCGATGTAATAGCCATCAAGCGCCAGCAACAGGGCGGCGATCCACCCGGCCAACGGGTTGAGCACTTGCCAACCTAAGACAAACACGGCGAGTAAACAACCAAGATTCGCCAGGGCAAAAGGCAGGCGTCCACTCGCTTCGGTCATATGGCCAGTCAGCGCCAACATCGCTGCTGGAATGAGGATTTCGGTCGGGCCTTTTTTGTGGAGAAAAAGCACATCTTCATTGCCTTGCACCACAGCCACGGCGCGCAAGGCCGGCGACGCCTCGTCACTTTGAAACTCGGAATACCCTAAATCGGTCATGCGAAAGAAGCCACCAACCAGGAGCAAGCTGATCCATGCCGCCAGCCACCAACGACTCGTGGATTTAGCTGGACGGCTTGCTAGGCGAGGATCAAGCCAGGCTTGAGGTTTCCACCACCACAAACCAAAGAGGACCACGGTCAAACCATCGAAAATCAGCAACATCTCCGTCTGGTTAAGGCCACCAGGCAAATAGCTGGCCAAGAGCGTCGCCCCCACCAAAATGGCATACCCGGCGCCCAGAGCATAAAGCCCACGCGCGGCGATAGCCCCAGCATCTGGGCGGCCAATCAGCCACTCGACCACTAAAATGCCAGGGCTGAACGCGGCAATCCAGAGCGCAGCAAATGTGCGCCAGGTGAGCGGCAAGGCAGAAAAAAGGATGACATGGGCCAATAGCAGCAACGCCAACAGGCCAGCGGCACATACGTTCCGCGAACGGTTCATGAATTATTTTACCTGCACTGTGGCAATCGTGAGCGAATCGCCAACTGGTTTATCACCGCGCCCAACGGCTAGACGTTGTCCATCGGCTAGATTATATAACCCAACTTCCAACGTATAGGGCCCCGGCGCCGCCGAGGATGGCAAGGCGAATTGATAATTATCCGCCACGATCTGGCCCGGCAGCCAACGGCTGGTGGGGAAAAAACCATCCAGCGGCTGTTTGTCCTGCTGCGCCACCAATGTGCCATCTGGCCCCAACAGATGGGCAAACATTGTATAGTCGGTGTGGATCGGGCGCATGGCCTGCCACTGGAGTTGAATATCGAGCGTTTCCCCGCGCCTGATCGGCGCGTTTGGGGCGCGGTCTGTGCCAAGTAGCTTGATTGCGTTGCCAAACTCCGCCGCCGGCGTTAACGGGTGACTTAGCGTAGGCGGCGGCCCAACGCTCACATAACCGAGCACAAAAGCATCGCTCATCGGCGTATGGCGACGCAAGTCCACAGCGGGCAAAAGTTGCCGGGTCTCTGGGTCGAAGAAATTCATTTCAACGCGATAAATGCCCGCTGGTGCATTGCCTGGCATGGTTAAATTATGCCCGTCAAACCAAACATCTTGCGGCTGCCAGGTTGTCGTTGGCCGCCCCCAGGGCCATTGGTCATCGCGCACCCATTCATGCTGGGCAGCATCGACCACGCGCACCGTCACGTTCAGGTTATGGGCAATTGGCGCCACACTTTGCAGATAGAGAATAAGCGGCCAGGTGGCGCCAGGCATGATCGATTGCTCGCGCCAGGTATAGGTGCCCAGCCGGATCAGACCGCCCCATTCCACCAACGGATCCGTCCACAAAAATGCCCCTTTGCCCAGCGGAACCGGCGTATATTGTTGGCGCTTGGCAAAATCCAGCACAGGTGACTCGTCAAACGCGTCCCGATCATTCAAACCGACCAAAATGGCATCCGGTCGCTCCTTACCCAACCATTCATCCAATTGATCGGGGGCGACGAGTTTGTAATCGGCCTGCTGTTCGAGGGATAAAAATGTACCCGCCCGTAAGGCAAAAGGGCCGTTGACAAATTCTGGATAGATCTGGAGATCACCCTCAAGCGCGGCTGCGGGTGATACAGTCAGCACCTGCGCATCGCGATTGACGTTGAGCAGATCCGCCACTTGTTGGCTATCTTGATGAAACTCGACCGGATACCATTCAGTGGGCGTCGCCACCAGGAGCACATGATTATATTCATCAAAGGCGAATCGTGCCGCCAAGATCACCGCCAACGCCCCAACCACCCAAAATTGGCGGAGTTTCACCCAATCCGGATGTGCTTGACGCAACCCATAGAGGGCGGCCAGCACAAAGAAGGGAAAAAACAGATAAAAGTATTGCGGCCACGGTGGCGTTGGAGCCAACGCGCCGGGAATGAAAGCCAGCAAAATCAAGGCGATCAAGCCTAGCGCGAGATTCTCTATGACCAGACTTTGCACAATGGCCTGACGGCGCAAGCGCGGCAACCCCAGCCCAAGATAGGCCACCAGGAGCAACAAATTTCCTGGCTGGCTAAGCAACAAATTGAACGCAACAAATTGGAATTTACTGCTGGCCGTCATACCCTTTTCGTAATCGTTGACTTCGCGATAGAGGGTATTGAGTTCGGCGTATTCCAGATTGCCAAAGATAAAGGCGCGCGGCGCTTGGGCAAAGGCATAGAGGGCGGGCGCAACACCCAACAACAGCCCAAATGCAAACCAACCAATCCAACGCAGCCGCGTCCACTTCGGCTCTGACGAGGAGGCCAACCAAATGATCAGCACAAAGGGTAACACGGCTGGTGCAAAAGAGAGCCGGGTCGCTCCTGCAAAACCCACCAGCAAGCCACTGAACCAAAACCAGAAACTTTTCGTCGGCTGGCGCAACCCATGAAGATGCACCAAAAAAGCCACCACGGTCAGCAAAACCGGCAGATCATGGTTCCAAGCGCGGCCGCTCGTATACGAAAAACTGGGGGATGCCGCCAATAAAACCACGCTCCCCGCCGCCACCATAAACCGAATGCGCTTTGCATAACCGCGCCAAAGTTGCCAGGCAACGACAAAGATCACCACCAACAATAGCCAGCCACAGACCGCGCAAAACAGGCGAGCAACCAGCAGATAGTGATCGGTAAAATGATAGAATAATGCCCAGAGATATGTCTGATTTGGTACATGAAAATAGGCGAAGTCGCGATAGGGTTCCAGGTGTTCGCGCGCCACCAGCACAGCGCTGGCGATAAACTGGTGTTCATCATGGCTAAAACGGCGATGCATGCTCAACCCAAAGAGGAAGGCGAACATCCCCAACAGAAAAAGCCCCGAAAACAGCGCCATCAACCAGCGCTGACTCAACCCGCGACGGCGTGTCTGGCTCGTAGCGGGTGCGATGTTGCCTGCCACATTCATTGCTCGATTACCTTCAATTCCGCGATCACCACCGGATCGCTCGTGGTCTGCCGGGTCCGCAAATCGACAGCAACCAGATGATCGAATGTCACTGGCTCATAAAAACTTAATTCGACGCGATACGAACCAGCCGGGGTGTCCGTGGGGATGGTGAATTCGTGCCCATCAGGCCAAACATCATACCGTTGCCAAGTTGAAGTCGGCGCGCCCCACGGCCAACCATCTACTTTGGCGACCTCGTGATTATTTGGCCCCACCACGCGAATTTTCTCGTTGAGATTATGGGCGATGGGGCCGACGTTTTGCAAGTAGAATAAGGTCGTAAACCGCTCGCCGACCTTAAGCGATGTGGTGGGCAGTTCATAGGCGGCCAGCCGGATCGCCTGGCCCCAAGTTATGTAACCGGGTGCACCAGCCGCCAGAAATGGGGGTACCGGCGATTGGCGTAGATTGTAGATACGGGCATATTCGAAGTTATTGATCCGAATACGCTGCTCTGGCTGTAGACTGGCAAAAAAGTCTAAGAAAGCCGGTGGCGCAACCTGACGTTGCCAATCGTTCACATAAATCACAGCCGTGTCTAAGGTCAACCACCGCAACATCTTTTCACGCGTCGGCATTTCTGAGTTTTTGATAAAGCTTGTCGTTACCAATGGCCCCTGGCTGCTATAGACAAGATTATCGGTCGAAGTGACCAGCGTCTTCAAAGTGGCAGCTTCTGGCTTGGCATTCAAATAAGCCGCAACCAGATCCAGCCCTTCACCCCGCCCAAGCATCAGCACATGCGAGGCTTTGGCCAAGCCCCCCAACCAGGGATTAAAGTAGGTTAGAAAATAGGGAAAAGTATTCAGGGCCAAACCCGCTTGCCAGATGAGCGGCACAGTCAAGAGCACGGGCAAAGCAAATGACGTTTTGAAAGAACGCTTCTGCAAACGTACGCGATTGGCCAAACCCAGCCAACCAAGCGCAGCTACCAAATCTAACGGGGCAAAAATCGGCAACAGATAACGATCAAGCTTTTTGGCGCCAACGGTGATTAACAGACCATAGCTGACGGCGAAAAGCAATAAAATAGCCAGGGTGAACTCGCGTGCGGATCTCGCTTTGCTGGGTTCTTCTAAGGGTGGGTTGGCGCGTGACCAGAATAATTCAAGCACTGCGAGCAATAACCCAATCCAGATCACCGGGGTGCTGCGCCAGAGATAGACCAGCGGATAAAAAAGCAGGCCAGGATCACCAGACAAGACGCGCCCATTGAAATAAATTTGGCTTACATGGGTGCCAGTTGCATAGGCCAGACTTTCGCTAAACACATACCGCAAGGTGCGCAACGGTTGCACCCACATCGCGGGCCAACCGATCACGTAGACGGCCAAAGCAATGAGCCCCCAGCCTAACAACGGCCACACAAAGCGTAACAGTTGGGCGCGCCAAACCTTGCGATTGAACAATGCCGAGCGTTGATAGAGGAGGGCCGTCAGGCCGATCAACGGGATCAGAAAAAAGGCGGGCGTTTTGGTCAGCCAGGCCAGGCCAGCGGCTGCGGCAGAGACCAGTAGCGCGCTGCTGTTCTCATGTTGCAGGAAAGCCAAAAAGGCCAAAACGGCCAGCAACATCAAACTGCTCACCAATCCATCTAGATGCAAGAGTCGCGAAAGGGCGATATGAAACGGATCAAAGGCCAGCAACCCAAAACCAACCAGCGCGGTTTTTGTGCCAAGCAACGCCATTGCATAACGTAGCGCCAGCGCCAATGTCAACGTAATCGCCAGCACCAATACGGCGCGTCCGGCGGCCAACAGTTGTAATGGTTGCTGACCGTGGGCGCGCACGATCTTGTCCATCTCATTGTCGCCCCAATCCACCAACCCAGGGGCATCGTGCACATAATCCGCATAACGCCAGAGAAAACCCAGGGCGCCGGCCCACATGACGGTGACGCCAGGGTGTTCGCGCTGGCGGGTGGCGGCAAAATCTGCATGGTCCAGCGCCCAATAGAAATTAGCCGAACGCGCCAGCCACTTCTGCTCGTCATCGGTGACATAGCGCCCCAACTGCAAGCCGCGCGGCAACCAGATGGCCACAGCAGCCAGGCCAAGCAACAGCCAATGGTTCAGACGTGTGGAAGCAGCCATTATTTTACCTCAAGCACGATCTTGGCTAGCTCGCTCACGGGCGCCACGTCGCCCGCTGGCTGGCCATTGATCAACACAGGCAACCGTTGGTCAGTGGCATCATACAAACCGGTCAATAATTGATACCGCCCCGGCTTTGCATCAACGGGCAAGGTCAAGGTGTACGTTTCGCGCATTGGCTGTTGTGGCTGCCAAAGATGGGTGGCCAGGAAACTACTTTGCGGCTGTTTGTCCTCTTGGGCAACAAGTTTGCCATCCGGGCCGAGCAAATGGACAAACGACGTGTAATCCGTTGTCAACGCCTGGCTAGCCTGCCAATCCAATGCCAATGACACCGTTGCGCCTGGCCTGAGCGGCGGGGTTGCTGGCAAACTGACACCGAGTAATTGAATCTGGCCACCCAGATCGACGGGTGGTTCGAACAGTTGTTGCGGCTTCACCGGCGCACTGCCGACAACAAGATAATCGACCACATGGATCGGGCCAAGGTCAGCCTTGGTATACGCATCCACCGCTGGCAGCGGGTTGAGGGTGGTGGGATCATAAAAGCTAAGCTCAACGCGATAGAGGCCAGGCTTGGTCGTAGGCGGCAAAGTAAACGAGTGACCATCTTGCCAAACTTTGCCAAGCGCCCAGCCCGATGTGGGCGAACCCAAAGGCCAGCCTTCATGGCGTAAAAGTTCGCGGCCGTCAGCACCGACAATGCGCACCAGCACATTCAGATTCTGTGCAAGCGGCGCCAAGTTTTGCAACAAGAAATCGGCATCAAAAGACGCGCCCGGTTGCAGAGGTTTGTCGGGCAATTCGTAGCCCAGCAAGCGGATCGCGCCGCCCCAATCTACATAACGGGGGGTGCGCCCCGGCGCCAGATAGGGCGGCGGCGGCACGGCATGGCCGTTATAAATGCGCGCATACTCAATGCCATTCAGCGTAATTACTTTTTCGGGCTGATAACGGCTAAAATGGTCGAGCAGCCGCGCTTCGGGTAATTGGCGTTGCCATTGATGCACATAGGTGACAAAATAATCGGTGGCGAGCCACTTGCTAATATCAGGGGGCGTGGTGTAGTCCAGGTTCTCCACCTGCTCCCCAGCAAAGAAATACGAGAAGCCCCCCTGCGCATACCAGGCGGCCACCCGCAAGTTAGCGGCGTTGGGTTTGGTATTCAAATAATAGGCGGCATCGTCGATCCCTTCGCCCCACCCGATCATCATCACCGAAGGCGCTTTTGGCCCACCCCCCACCAAGGGGTTGTAATAGGCCATATAATCGGGCGCCACAGCCCACGCCAACGCGCCTTGCCATCCAATGAGCGCACTCGCCACTGCGCCCATCATCACGTTGGCGAAATTGACCTGGGTGGTGGGCAGAAAACGTCGACCGTTAGCGCTTTGCAGCCATTTTGTCACCCCCTGCAACGCCAACACCCAACCAGCTGCCGCAACCAGATCGAGCGGTAGATAGATCGGAATCAGGTAGCGGTCAAACCGTTTTTCGCCTAAGGTCATGAATGCAAGAAAGGCAACGGCAAACAAAACGAGATAGGCCATAGCGCGACGCAGCACCGGTTGCAGTTGAAACGGGCGCGGCCAGATCCAAGCGATGAGGGCGAGCAGCAGCCCAAAGAGGGTCACCGGGGTTGTGCGCCAGAGCCAGGTGAGTGGATAGAGCAGCCCACCTGGATTGGCAAAACTTTCGAT
>JAPLGZ010000859.1 GCA_026389895.1 Chloroflexota bacterium
GCGGGCGCTTGGGTGACGTGTTGAAGGTAGAGTTGACCGTAGCCGCGCTGATAAGCTGGCTCCGGTGGCTGCCAGTTGGCGCGGCGGCGGGCTAATTCGGCGTCGCTTACATGTAGGTGCAAACGGCGTTGAGCCACGTCTAACTCGATCTCATCACCATCCTGCACCAGCGCCAGCGGTCCCCCAATCGCGCTCTCTGGCGCAATATGTAAAATAATCGTGCCATAGGCGGTGCCGCTCATGCGCGCGTCGGAAATGCGCACCATGTCGCGGATGCCTTGTTTGAGTAATTTTTCTGGGATGGGGATGATGCCAATCTCTGGCATGCCCGGCCCGCCAATTGGCCCCGAGTTTTGCAGCACCAATACGCTCTCTGGCGTCACAGCCAGATCTGGATCGTTGATTCGAGCGCGTACATCTTCAAAATTTTTAAAGACAAGCGCCCGCCCGCGGTGTTGTAACAAGCCTGCCGTTGCCGCGGCATGTTTGATCACTGCGCCGTCTGGGGCTAGATTCCCGTGTAGAATGGCCAAACCGCCTTCGGGTTTTAAAGGATTATCCAATGAGCGAATGACATCCGCATTGTCGATTTCGGCCTCCTGCACGTTTTCGGCCAGCGTGCGTCCGGTGACCGTCAGCGCATCGCCATGCAGCAGGGGCAACAGCTGTTTGAGGATCGCGGGAATGCCGCCGGCGTAAAATAAATCTTCCATCTGATATTTACCACTTGGCCGCAAATTGGCGATCAGTGGTGTGCGCTGGCTGATTTCATCAAACAAAGTCAGGGGCAAATCGATCCCCAATCGGCCCGCGATGGCGGGTAGATGGACAATGGCATTGGTGCTGCCGCCGATCGCGCTCAGCAGCGTGATGGCATTTTCAAAGGCGTGACGTGTGATGAGTGCAGAAGGCCGAATGCCTTCGCGTGCCAGAGCCACGATGCGCCGACCCGCTTGTTCGGCCAGACGCAGACGGCGCGCATCGACGGCTGGCGTGGCGCCATTGCCGGGTAGCGCAATGCCAAGCGCCTCCATCAATGAATTCATGGTCGAGGCGGTGCCCATCACCATGCAGTGGCCGTGGCTGCGAAAGACATTGGCTTCGACTTCTTTATACGTCTCCTCGGTAATCGTACCGGCCTGACGTTCCGCCGTCATGCGCCGGCAATCGGTGCAGGCGCCTAGAATCTGGTCGCGCCAGTGGCCATTTAAGGCCGGGCCTCCCGAAACCATGATCGCCGGCAAATCGGCGCTGCATGCGCCCATCAGCGCGGCCGGTGTGGTTTTATCACAGTTCGTCAGCAAGACCACGCCGTCAATCGGGTTGCCGCGGATCATCTCTTCGGTGTCCATCGCCGCCAAATTACGGCAGAGCATGGAGGTGGGGCTGAGGTAAATTTCACCCAGTGAGATGGTGGGAAATTCCAACGGGAAGCCGCCCGCCTGCCAGACCCCACGCTTGACGGCCTCGGCCACCTCGCGCAGATGGCTGTTGCAATTATTCAGCTCGCTATAGGTGTTGCAAATGCCAATGACCGGCCGTGCCATATCTTCGTCATCGTAGCCCATGGCCTTGGTAAAAGCCCGATGGGTGAAACCGGCCACATGCGGCTCGTTGAAAAAGGCGTCGCTGCGGCTTGGAACAGCGGCATTGGGGTTCTGTGCTTGCATAGGTTTCCTGTCTCTTCGCTGGTTCGAACGGTTCGTTGTTTGGGCTGAATTATATGATAGGTGAGACAGAAGCAAAAATGCGTGGCGAAGGTCAACGGTGAGGGCAAACAGGCGCAAGCGTGCTGTTTGCCCTCACCGTTGACCTTTAGCGCGCGATCAAGGGCAAATAGATCGACGATTGCGCCGCTAGGAGGACACTGCTCGGCGTAGATTCGTTGCCCGCGCCATCCCGCACCCGCACATACAAGGCGGCGCCCGGTTCATCGCTCACTGTAACAAATTCCTGCCAGGGTTCCCAGACGGCGTCGGCAAAATCGCCTTGGGTGCTGATCTCCATTTCCGTTACGCCACTGCCGCCGGCTTGGTCGGCCGCTATGATATGCACCTGATCTTGCGCGGCCCGCGCCACGGCGACGGTTGGCGCTTGGGGATCGAAGATGATTTCATCAAAGGCCACCACACCGTTACAGAGTAAATTGTTATTGGCCTCGCGGAAACGTGCATGGACAATGAGCGTGGCGATGCGTTGGCCCACATCACTCAGCGTCCAGGCCAACACTGGTTGATACGGTTGCCATACAGCGTTACCAAAGCCGCCATCATTGCTCATTTGAATTTGGGCCGCGCCAGCAAGATTTGACTGGACGCTAACTGCGCGTTGTTTGGTGAAGAGGGCGCCATTGTTGATGGTGATCAGACAGCCACTGACTGGCGTCGCAGTCGGCGTTGGGGTATTGGCGGCCACGGGTGTTTTGGTCGCAGTGGCCACGGGTGTTCTTGTTTCGCTCGCGGCGGGTGTTTTTGTCGGCGTGTTGGTGAGCAGCGGTGTCGGTGTGCTCGTGGCGATGGGGGTGCCTGTTGTGGTGGTTGGCGTTGCCGTAGGACCATTTCCGTTATTTGCCTTCCAGGTTTGTAACAACTGGAGCAGTGCCTGCGGTTGATTGGTGGGCGCCGCATGGGCTGCTTGGTCAAGGCTGCTCAAGCCATGACAGGATGTGCAGACCCGCACCTCGCCCGGTTGGAACGTCACCCAAATGCGTTCGCGGACGATGCCTGTGCCGCTGCCATCGGTCAATTGCCAGGTCATGGCGCGCTGCGCAGGAACAAAAGCGGCCACTGAACCATCGGCCGCGACGGCAACACTGCCTGCCTGTCCGGCTGGCGCTGGTGGGTTGGCCGCCAGCGCAACTGCATCGTGGAGCGGTTGCGCCAAGACGCGCCGACCCGCGGCTGCGGTTGCACCCCCATAATTCAAGCCGCGCAATTGGTCTGCTTGAAAGATTTGTAGCCGTGAGACCTCATAAATTTTTCCACCTGCCCCAATCGTCTGCACGCCGCCCGGCACGCGCAAATTGAATGGCTGCTGCTTGTCGAAATCATCGCGCGTGGTCACATTGCGCGTCACAAAGATCGCCAGATTATTCTGGGTCAAATAGTTCTGGAATTGCCCAGGATCCACGCCGGCCTGGCTGAAGACTTGTTGCTCTGGCGCGGGCAATGGGGTGGTCAGCCGGGCTGGGCGCGGCCGGGCGCGCACTTCCACCGGTTGCAATTCCCAGAGCGGCCCACTGTATTTGACCAATACGTCGGGGCTCCAGAAGCTGATCGTTTTGCTAATAGTGGTGGTCAAAAATTGATCGGCTACCTGATAATTATTGGCGGCCAGCTTTAGCGTTTGAAGCCGAAAGGCATAACGCGAACCAGGATCCGCCTGGGTGCCGGTATTCTGGTCGGCGCGCGTTTCTGCTGTATGCACGACAATGATGGTGCCATCCGCCAGCGGCAACGGATCGCGATAGAGGCCAGAATGGTTGGCGCTGGGGGCATCGCTGGTCGATGACGTATCGCGATGGGTGATGTAATTTACTTTGATATGGTCGGCGTCCAGGAGCGGTGGCGCACTAATGCTGATCAATTGCCCTGCGGCGTGCGTTGTAAACTCGGGCGCATCAATGCCGTAATAGAGCCCCGGTGTTGTGACGGCTTCCCGGATTTGCAACATATTATTGATCGGGTTGGGGTTGAAGCGCGTGATTTGACCGTAATAATCCAAAAGATTGGGATCATTGGTAAAGCTGCGGGGGATATAGGCGTGCAATTCATGGCGGCCTAAATGGTTGAGCATCTCTTGTTCGGTGCCGTCTTCGTTCATTTGCCAAGGGAAAAATTGGTTGTAGGTATGGCCCGCCAGATTGGTGCCAGCCAGCAGATC
>JAPLGZ010000180.1 GCA_026389895.1 Chloroflexota bacterium
GCCCACTTATTTGAACATCAAAAAGATCATACGGTTTGGGCGTCATCTAGATCGCTATGGCATCGGGCGCTGGCTACGGCAAATTGGCAGGGTTTGCAGACCTATCGCTGCTATAAAAACCTGACAAAACTAAACAGCGCGCTATTTTGGGAATGTCCTAAGCAAAATGCAATTTGACACCGAACAGATGTTCTTGTACCATTCAGTGATGACTCAACCGGAATCTGCCTTGCACAATTCAGTGCAGGCATCTGTTTGGTGAAAAAGGAGCTTGTTCATGGATGGCAATGCGGGAGAAGCGACAAAGTTGGAAACCTGGGCAAAGAACATTTTTGCCGTCACGCTCTTTGTCAAAGATCTGGATGTGACAAAAGAATTCTACAAAAGAGTATTTAGTTTACCAATCGATTACGAAGATGCGGACTCGGCTGTTTTCAAATTTGGGGCAACGATGATCAACCTGCTCAAGATCTCGGCAGCAGATGAACTTGTCGAGCCAGCAAAGGCGGCAACAAGCACGGACGAATCGCACTTTGTCTTCACGATCGTTGTCGATGATGTAGATGCTATGTGCGCCGAGTTACGCCAACGCGGTGTCACATTACTCAACGGACCGATGGATCGGCCCTGGGGAATTCGCACGGCCAGCTTCAAAGATCCAGCAGGCTATATCTGGGAAATTGCAAAATAGCGGGATAGTGGCGCCTCCTGACCTATCGGCTGAATCGCCGAAGTTTGGCCGAATGAGAACACCTGTACTACAATGCGTTGAGTCGAATCCGCAAAAGTAGCACACAGGGAGGAGCAAGTTACGCCATGAATGCTAGTGCTTTTCGCCATTTCTACTCCTATCACTTCGCTGAAAATCGCAACATCTGGGATAGTTATGTCACGCAACTATCCGACGCGCAATTCATGCAAGCGGCCGCCTACTCGCAGGGGTCTGTGCGCGATCAAATCCTCCATCTGATTAACGTCGACGATGGATGGTTCAGCGAACTGCGCGGCGTCGAACCCGCAGAACCGTTGTCCCCCCCGAACCTTGACAATAGCCTACGGCCTGGAAGCGAACGAGAGACCATTCGCGCCTACTGGGACAGCGTTGAGCAACATATGCGCGCTTATCTAGCAGAATTGCGGGACGATCTGTTGTTCGCTACGCCGATCAAAGAACCCGAAGAAGACAAAGATCTCATCGTCTGGCAAGTGCTGCTCCATGTGGCGAATCACGGCACCGATCATCGCGCCCAACTGCTCAGATCACTCAACGATCTGGGCGTCAAGACCACGGCCCAAGATTACATCTTCTACGTCTATGACCACCCCATACAGTCGGATAAAGGAAGAATTGATGAAGAAAGCTGAACTGCTGCATTGGTTGCAGGAAGAGTATCAACAGTGGGAGGCCTTTCTCGATCAGATTGGGCCAGAACGCATGGATCAACCCGGCGTGGCTGGTGATTGGTCGATCAAAGATATCATCGCGCACTTGACTGACTGGCAACCCAGACAGATTGCCCGTTTACAAGCGGCCCAACGGGGTGAACCAGCACCGCCCCCACCCTGGCCGGCCCATTTACAAACGGACGATGAAATCAATGCGTGGATTTATGCAGCCAATCATGGACGCTCGGTACGCGAAGTCCTGGATCGGTCGCAGCAAGTATTTCAGCAGCTCCTTGCGGCCATAGAAAGCTTACCCGATGACATTCAGATCGAGCCAGCGTACCACGTCGTCCAGTTGGGCGGTCAGCGTTTCAGCGCTAGTGAATTCTTTGACCATTTCCACGATGACCATGAGCCAGAGATCCGCGCCTGGTTAGCTCGCAGCGAGCCACAATAATATGCAAGACAAGCTACTCGACATTGACCTCGGCCCCCTAGCGCATGGTCCCCATGCCAATCTGGTCGCCGCGATGGCCAGCCAGTGTTATACGGATGAGACCATTCAAGCGCTCTGGGTCGGCGGGAGCCTTGCGGCTGGCACGGGTGACGCCTACAGCGATGTGGACTTTCGGGTTGCGGTCGAGCCGGGACAACTCGACCGCTGGACAAGCCCAGACTGGAATCGCTATCTACCCATTCCGCCATGTGGTGGCGCCCTGCTACGGTTTGGCGAACATGCCATGCTGCATCATTTGATCCTGGCCGACGGCGTCATTGTTGATTTCTACGTACAAGATACAACGCAGAAAAATCTTGAACCGAAACTGGTCATCCTCGCCTGTCGTAATGCGGAATTCGGCGTCGCGCTGGCCGGGTTTGCCAGCCCAGCCACCTCGCTCGTCCGCGAGATTGACGGCGCCGTGGTGCGACAGTTCTTGGTTGATTATTGGATCACGACCCACAAAGAGATGAAGGCCCTCAGCAGAAAACAAGATTACTTCTCGTTCGTCGGCCTCTACATGGAGCGGATGGCACTGCTGCGCGCCTGGTATATGCAGGCGGTCGGAAAAGATCTCGATGCGCGGGTAACCATTCAC
>JAPLGZ010000745.1 GCA_026389895.1 Chloroflexota bacterium
GTGGCGGCGCGTGAGGAGGCCAAACGCACCGGGCATGGTGGATCGGATTACTGGACGATGAAGGCGTTTGTCGATGCGTTTCGCCGGGGAGAGACTTCGCCGGTGGACGTATACCGGGCGATGAACTGCTCTTTGCCTGGGCCACTCGCGCTTGAGTCGGCGCGCAAGGGTGGCATGCCAGTAGAAATTACCGATCCGCGCACCATATAGAACAAAAATCAGAAAAGCCGTAACAGAGAGCATTTCTGTAAAATCTCTCTGTGCTCTCTGTGTAACGGCTTTAGTCGGTTAGGAAGCGAAGATGAAAATTACCGATGTAGAAGCAATGGTATTGGACACCGGCAAAAATTACCCTGATCCCAACGAAGCGGCAGAGGCGCATGGCGTGCGCTTTGTCGCTTTGCTCAAGATCACCACCGATGCGGGCATTGTTGGCTGGGCGGACATTGAAACACAGCCGCATGTGGGCAAAGGCATCATTGATGCGCCTTCGGGGGGGGCAATTGGCTTTGAGTCGATTAGGGCAGCGCTGATCGGCGAAAATCCGTTAGAGCATGAGCGGTTATGGCAAAAAATGTACCGCTATCTGGCCTATTATGGGCGCCAGGGTGTGGGCATGCAGATGATCTCTGGCGCCGATCTGGCCCTGTGGGATATCGCAGGCAAGGCGCTGAACCAACCGGTGAGCACCCTATTAGGCGCAAAATACCGCGACAAAGTCAAAGTCTATGCCTCGACCCTCTTTCGCCCCACACCCGATGACATGAAAGTTGCCGTCGCCGAATATCTCGAACACGGCTTCCAAGCGATCAAGTTTGGTTGGGGTGTCTTTGGTTATGATCTGCAAAAAGATATTGCCCTGGTGAGCGCAGCACGCGCCGAAGCCGGCCCGAATGTCGAATTGATGGTCGATGCTGGTTGGTATGGCACGAGCTATGCCAGCCCTTACAAACCCCGCCCGCTGCGCGATTGGATTCGGCTGGTCAAAGCGCTGGAAGAGTTAAACGTCTTCTGGCTAGAAGACTTTATCCATCCCGAAAATTTCGCTGGTTACGCCGCGGTAGCGGAGCATACCACGTCGTTGCGTTTGGCCGCGGGTGAACAGTTGGCCGGCTACGAGGCATTCGAGCGGCTGGCCGAGGAAGGCAAAGTCCACACGTTGCAACCGGACCTCTCGCGCTGCGGTGGGCTGACAGTCGGCAGACAGATTGCCGACCTGGCGCTGCGCAAACAGATCGATTGCGTACCCCACGCCTGGCTGACCGATATTCTCAAGGCAGCCTCGTTACACCTGAACGCCTACACCATGAATTCACTCTATCTGGAATATAACGTCTCCTCAGCCTCACTGCTCAACAACCTTTGCCACAACAAGCTAGAGATGGTGGACGGTTATGTCGCTGTCCCAACCTGGCCAGGGTTGGGTGTGGAAGTGGATGAAGCGATGGTTGCCAAATATCGGGTATTGTAATGTCAACACCAATGGAACAGCGTATGTTTATGAGCGAGCAGGAAATTTACACCTTCATCCAAACCCAACTTTACGTAGCCGCCGTGTGTGACATTCTAGACAACCTCGGCTATCGCAACCAGGCCATGCACCATCGGCTGCGCCCCCTTTTACCGGATATTCAGCATTGTGGTTTTGTCGGACGGGCGCGCACTGTGCGCTGGATGGAGACCGATTATATTGTCGAGGAAGATCCCTATGGGCTGGAGATCGACGTGATGGACGATTTGCACCCAGGCGATGTGGTCGTTC
Organism: Chloroflexota bacterium; assembly: GCA_026389895.1. GTDB lineage: Bacteria > Chloroflexota > Anaerolineae > Caldilineales > Caldilineaceae > JAPLGZ01. Next base: position 1,763 of record JAPLGZ010000745.1, read on the forward strand.
ACTCCACGGATTATGGCGGCACCAACGCGCCGTGGGGCGAATTGATGACGACAATTGCCAAACGCAATGGCGCCGTCGGGGCGATTTGTGACAGCCAAATTCGCGACACGGTGCGCATTACGGCGATGAATTTCCCCGTCTATTACACTGGCATTCGGCCTTTAGATTCCAAAGGCCGCGCCCGCGTGATGGCCTATGATGTGCCGGTGCGCTGCGGCGATGTGCTTGTCTATCCCCAAGATTTAATTTTCGCCGATAACGACGGCATCGTCGTCATTCCACAGGCTATCGTGCAAGAGGTCTTAGAGTTAGCGCAAAAGAAGGTGGGCGAAGAGTCACAGGCGCGCGCCGATTTGCTGGCTGGCAAAACGCTGCGCGAAGTTTATGACACCTATCATATTCTTTAGTGGCGGATGCATAACCCCCACCGTTCCCCTCCCCCTGGTAAGGGGAGGAACGGATGAGGGAAGGTCGGAACAGATCCTTCTGTCCACAAGCAGTTCCCTCCCTTACCAGGGGAGCAGGATCCCTTAGGGCGCGGGTGGGGTTAGTTGTTAGGATCAGTAACTATTTAATTCAGTCACGTATAGCGCGCATGCTCAGATGGGCTGTCTGGGCAAAGGGCGCATCTGAGCATGTCACTATATGGCCTGATGACCGGTCTATTTTGTTAAAAACCATCATTCGTTGGATAAAAGCGTGAGGATGGAGGTGGTCGCAAGCAAAGAAAATTCACGTTTAACGCTTTCTTTGGGCAACACTATCGCGAAGTGAAACATTCATGTTTAAGGAGCAACATCAAAATGTCTACTCAATTATCACGTAGAATGCTTTTGAAAATGGCGGGTATTGGCACAGCCGGGGCTTTCCTTGCGGCCTGTACAGCCACCACCGCGCCGGGCGCAGCAACGACCGGAAGCGCTGCCCCAGCGGGCGCCAAGTCCAAACTAATTTTCTCCAGCTATACCTGGTCTGGCTACGAAGCCGCCATGAAAGACCTGATCGGGGCCTGGAATAAAACCCAGCCGGATGTCGAAGTGGAAGGGCAATTTATCCCCGAAGATTATTGGACAAAATTGCAGACCCAAGTGGCCGGTGGCACGCCGCCTGATGTCGGCATCGCCGATTACGGACGGCTGCTTACCTATGCGAAAAGTGGCATCTTGTTATCACTGGATGATTACCTCCAGGTTGACAAATTTTCCGTAGAAAAGATGTTGCCGGCCGCAGTAGCGCAATATCGCTGGCAAGAAGGTGATTTTGACAGTGGCGGCAAGGGTGGCAAAATGTACGGCTTGCCCAGCGATGCCCAATGCCAGATCATTGCCTATAACAAGAAGATGTTTGATGCCGCGGGCGTGGCCTATCCCACCGATGATTGGACGTGGGATAATTTAGTCGAAGCCGGCAAAACGATCACCAAGGCTGATCAAAACATCTGGGGCATGCAGATGATCAGTCCAGGGATTTTGACCAAAGGCAATTTCCTCTTTTCGGCGGGCGGCGCCAATCACAGCGATGATTTCAAAAAATCTATGCTGGATGCGCCCGAGTCGGTCGAAGTGTTTAAGTGGAATTGGGATCTCGTCTATACCCACAAAATTGCCCCCGCACCGGGCGCCCAAGCCCAGACAAATCCCTTCATGTCGGGCCAGGTGGCGATGGTCGTGGATGGGGTCTGGTGGATCTCTGACTTTGCAGCGATCAAAGATTTTGAATGGGATATTGCCTTGTTCCCTAAACATCCCAAGACCGGCAAGCTGACCACCAGTCTGGAATCCGACGGCTGGTGGATCTTTAAAAACACCCAAAACCCCGATATGGCTTGGAACTTGATGAAGTTTTTGGTCGACGAGAACGGCCAAAAACGCTTTAGCGATCTAAACTATGTCATTCCCAGCTCCTATCAGGATGTGGCGACAGCCTGGTACAACCAGACGCCGCCGGCCAGCCGTCCGAAGGCGCTGGAGAATATTTTGCAGGATTCGGCGAAGGTGGATTACACCTATTTTGACTTCTTCAACACCTTCGACGCCTACCGCCCATCGATTGAAAAAGCCTACGCCGATGGCAC
>JAPLGZ010000253.1 GCA_026389895.1 Chloroflexota bacterium
ACAATAGGCGGGCCATAATTCTTGTAATTCTTTCACCTTCTCAAACGCGTGACGGGCAGCGATCTCCCAAAACTGGGGATCCATGGCCACTTTGGTCAATTGCTGCGCGGTGTAGCGCAACTCGACCGTCTCTGTACGATAGTAGGCATTGCCGTTACGTTGGCGACGGCGCGTCTGCGAGAGCGTGCCGTCGAATAAGGTGGCGTCAAACGGACGCAGAAAGCCCTGCGAGACCCCATCGCCATAGGTCAATTGGATGTCGGCGACGATACGTCCCTGGTCATCGTATTCGGCAAAGACAATTGGGTTCTCATCGGCGCGATAGGGGGTGCCCGTCATCACAAGCTTGAACGCGGCATGTTCGCCCAGTTGCGCCAATAGCTTGGCAGCCTGGGTGGTGTCGCCGCTGCCATACAGTTTCTCGCCCAGATAATGGGCTTCATCACAGACAATCGCCAACCGTCCTGTGTGGCGACGGGCAAAACGTTGATGCACAGTCGGATCGGCACACAAGGATTGATAGCTGGTGATATAGCCAAACGCCCGTAAACTGTCGAGGCTGGCATTCTCCCGATGGACAATCGCGCCCATCGCACCCGGCTGAAAGTTGGCGCGGACATCTTTCCAGTCTAATTCAAACTGTGAACAAAGGCCCAGGCGCGGTGTAAAGACCACAGCCGCGTCGATGCGGCCTGCCTTGCGCAAGGCATCGAGAACGGCTAAAGCAAGGATCGTCTTGCCACCGCCGGGCGGGATGACGGCTGTCAATGTGCCATTATGGGGCTTGGCCAAAGCAGCTTTGACCGCCTGTTGTTGATGTTGACGTAGAATAAACATAAGCCTACTTACCAAATCATATTAATACTAATTCAAATCACAAGTACCGGTCATGGATGGCCGCATACGATAAAACCTAGGGCAAGCATAACCCAAATCGGGCGCGAATGGAATTTAAGCGCTTGCAGACAGACACGTCAGAAGCAAAATTCATCCCACAAAAAATGCCATCATCGCCTGCATTCTTCAGCAAGTTGGGGCGTGCCGTTGCTTTATGATATGATAATTCGACCATAATAAAAGACCACCGAGCGAGTGCGTTGCACTGGGTAGGCCGCGGTTTCTTATGGCAAATTGAGTGTGTCCAGCGCAACGCACTCGCCTGCCCAATCTAGATGTAAGTGAATAAATGTAAGTCGTCAATTCAGCCTTTCCGCTCGACCAGAACAGCCAGCGCGGTAGGGCATTTGAGCTATGCAGAAAGAAATGCCACATGCGAGTTTTAAGTGAACAGGATCGGACATTCTGGGAAGAAAATGGCTATCTCGTGCTGGAGAATGCCGTGCCCGCCCCCAATTTACAAGCCGTCATCGACGCCGTTTGGACATTTCTCGGGCGCTCACCCGACAACCCAGAAGACTGGTATGGCGATCCCTTGTTGTCCGGCGGCATGGTGAACATGCACCATCATCAAGCGCTCTGGGACAATCGTCAAACGCCACGTATTCACCAAGCCTTTGCCGATATTTGGGGCACCGAAAAGCTCTGGGTCTCATATGACCGGGCGAATATGAATCCGCCCTATGGCCCCAAATGGGATAACAAGGGCTTTATTCATTGGGATTTGGATTCTACCGTGCGGCCAATACCTTTTAAGGTGCAAGGCGTACTCTATTTGTCGGATACAGCCGAAGATCAGGGCGGCTTTCAATGTGTCCCTGGCTTTCATCGGCGCTTGGAAGCGTGGGCCGATACCCAACCCGTAGATCGTCCACCGGCATGGCCAGACACAACGGGGATGCAGGTAAAATCAATTGCCGGCAAAGCAGGCGATCTGGTGATCTGGCACAGTGCGCTGCCACATGGCAATGGCATGAACAGATCACAACGACCGCGCATGGCCCAATATATCACGATGCACCCTGAGGATCTGCGCGGCACCCTCAAAGGCTGGCAGCCCGGCAGCGAGGCAGATCGTGCGGGGCGCGTTCGTGGTTGGCAAGAAGCGCCCTACCAGTTGGCACTGGCCCAAGCGCTCGGTGTGCCGGAAGGTTATGTCGAGCAGTGGTTACGGCGCACGCGCGCCAATGATCTGGTGCGCGTTAACGTCGAAGCACCGCTTGAGCGTTATCAAGATCGTCCGATTTACCGCACGCGGCTCAACGGTCAGGTGCGGTATCTACGCATCGATTCAGTCAAACCCATTGATGAACAGACGCTCGAAGCCCAACGCGCCTATGCCGTGGCCGAAGGGCTGCCGATTGCCAGCGCCGTCGAACAGCGTGCAACAGAAGCGATTCGACAAATCCCCGCACCCCACTTTACCCCGCGCCTCAGCGCGGCACAATTAGCGGCGTTGCCCGACTTAGTTGCTCAAGGACCGCAAGCTTTTGGTTTGGGCGCAGGCTTATGGGATGCCAAAGGCATTGTTCAATTGCTGGAAAATCAATTTGGATTCAACTTTGATCGGCAACCGGCCAAGTTGACCGAGCTAGGCAAGAAATTGGTCGGCGCGGAACGCTGGTAAATTTAATGCAACGAAGACAGCACCCGCACCCAGCGGGTGGTGTTCCATCATTCGAAGGGCAAGGAGCCTTTATTCATGCAAGCAAAAGCCATTATTTGTGACGAACAACAGAATTTCACGTATGCCGATGTCATCTTGCCTGAGCCAAGCCCGGAGCAGATCGTCGTGCGCCCGCGTTATTCGGGCGTCAGCATTGGCACAGAATTTGCCTTAATTCGCAACAAAATATCGTGGGGGCCCTATCCGCTATGCACCGGTTATATGGCTATTGGCACAGTCGAGGATGTGGGTAAAAATGTGAGCGGCTTCCAAACAGGCGACAAAGTTTACTATCGTGACAATAAAACGATCCACCTCGCCGACGGCCAGAAAGTTTCCGCCGTGACAGGCACCCACTGCTCGCTGGCGCTGATTGACCCGAACAACACCCACGGCGTTGCTTTGTTGCCAGCCGGGGTCAATGAAGAGGCCGCCAGCATGTATGTGATGCCGGCCGTTGGTCTTAATGGTGTCGATATGGCCAACCCGCGCATGGGTGAGACAGTCGTCGTCTTTGGCGCCGGTCTGATTGGGTTAGGTGTGGTGGCAGCCTGTAGCCAGCGTGGCTGCATCGTTGTCGCCATTGATCTGGCCGAGAGCCGGCTAGCTATGGCCAAAGAGTTTGGGGCCGATCATGTAATCAACAGCAAAACGCACAATGCGCAGGAAGTGCTCAAACAGATCGCCCCAAGCGGCGCCGATGTTGTCTTCGAAGCCACCGGTATTCCCGCTTGTATCGATCCGGCCATGGCGCTCTGCAAAACACATGGCAAGTTTGTCTACCAAGGCAATTACGGCGCAGCGCCGATCAGCTATCACTTTTTGCCACCCCATGGCAAACGGCTGACTGCGTTCTATCCCTGTGACGATGGCCTGGCACCGTGTCGGCGGGCCGTGATCAAAAATATGGCGATGGGGGCGCTGCCTTGGGAGCGTACGATCACACACCGGGTGCAAGCGGCCGATGCGCCCGCGCTCTTTGCCGCCATCAACCAAGGCAAAGACGATATCCTGGGTGCGATCATTCAGTGGTCTTGACCCTCTCTTACTTTCTAAATTCTAAAGAAGGATTTTGCATGAGCACCATATTGATCACAGGCGCCAGTGGCTTTATCGGGCGCGCGCTGGCCCAATCGATGGCACACGCCCATACGGTGATCGCTTTATCAAGAAAACCCATCGATCTAGCGGGTGTCACCGCCATCGCGGGTGATTTTGCCGAGCCGGACGAATTACACAAGTTAGATGATTATCAGATTGATGTGCTGATTCACTTGGCCGCAGTGACCGGCGGCTGCAAAGAAGAGGATGGGCTGCGCGTCAATGTGGCAGGTACACACCAGCTATTGCGCTACCTGATCGAGCGTGGCTGCCACAAGTTTGTGCTCGCCAGTTCGATTGCGGCAGTTGGCTTCCAGTCGGTCAAATTTCGCCCGTTGCAGTTGCCCATGCCCGATGAACATCCCTGTCTAGACCGGGATGGCTATGGCCTTTCTAAATATCTGATGGAAGAGGTGACGCGCTATCTGGCACGCCAGAATGAGGAGATCGACATCATCAATCTGCGCCTGGCAAGCATCATTCCCGACGACCGTATTCCTACGCCAAGAGCGGCTGGACCCATTAATCCCTGGGCCATCGGCGCGATCACGCTGATGTATTTGAGTGACACAGTGCGCTGTCTGACGCTGGCAGCCGAGGCGCCGCTCAAGCCGGGCGTCCGCATCATGAACGCCGTCGGGGCGCAAGCGTGCGTGGCCGATTCTGTGCCCACATTGCTCCGCGCCTGGTATGGAGCGGACGCCGACCGGATCGACTTTTCGCATTATGAACAGCCCGGCCATGAACGCGATGCGGTGTATGATATTACGCGGATTAAAACGGAGCTTGGGTTTGTGCCAGAGCGCAATTTTTGATTAGGGCTTGGCCTCACCCCCGCCCCCTCTTCTGAACAGCCGCGCCAATAGGCTACCCGCCGCTGACCGTGTTCAGGAGAAGGGACTCCTTCATTTTTCATGCATTTAGAAAGGAATCATCTGTGTCAGCAGAATATCGCACCGGTAACCCCGGTAGTCTATCCCCTGAGCAAGTTGCTTTCTATGACAGGGAAGGTTATCTAGCCCTACCCCAGCTTCTAGATGATGCGGATATGGCAGCGGTGATCAGATCCATGCAACAAAAGGTTGACGAAATTGCCGATGATCTCTATGCCAATCACTTGATCACCGACAAACTTGAAGCGGAATCGTTCGAAAACCGTCTGGCCCGACTCTTTGAAGGCAAAACCGATGCCGAATTCTTAAAATATGGTCGCAGTTGGCGCGACCGTTTGCCCGGTTACTTCGATTTAATGGCAAATCCCAAGATTCTTGATGCCGTAGCATCGCTGATCGGGGGTGAAATTTTTGCCAACCCGGTCTATAACACACGCCCGAAAGTGCCAAAGGTGGCCGCGGGCACTGTTCCTTGGCACCAGGATCGCTCGTATTGGCCCGATGCCAACGCCAACCCTGTGATCACCGTCTGGGTGGCGTTGGTCGATGCCACGCTCGAAAACGGTTGTCTACATTTTATGCCGCAAACACACCGCCAACAGCTGCTCTCTCACCATCGCGAGGCATACACCAGCACAAAATATACCGAGATCGACCCAGAACATTTGGTCGGCAAAGAACGAGCGATTGCCCTGCCCATTGAAAAAGGGGGCGTGATTTTATTCAATGATCGCTGTGTGCATATGTCCACGCCCAATGATTCCAAGCAAGTGCGCTGGAGTGTCGATCTGCGCTACCAACCGACGGATCAAGACCCGATGCCCCAACACGGGGTAGGATTCCTGGCCCGCAGCGATCAATATCCAGACCGAGTGGCGACGCTGGAAGATTGGTTGGCAAAGCGTCCTGAACACGAACCAATCGCGCAACTGGCCTGAGGTGGCCAGCATACGGTTGATGAGAGGAAGAAAGAGATGGACAAACAATTAATGCACTTGCAATTGGACGGCTGGTGTGTCCTCGAAAATGTGATCCCAGCCGACGAAGTTGGTTTGGTGCATGAGCGTATTTTGGCAACCACGGCTAAACACCGCAACCCCAACGCGCCCCAAAGCATCGGTCATGTGCCAGGCGTAATTAATTATGATCAAACTTTTGCGCCGTATCTAGCCGATCCACGTTTGCTCGGCTTGCTCGAAACCCAACTCGGCCCCCATGTGCGGATCTCATTCACCACAGCCACGATTAATGAGCCGGGCAATGCGCGCGGCGATTGGCATGCCGATTGGCCGTTTAACCAACGGAACGCGGGTTGTCTCCCTGCCCCCTATCCCGATGTTGCCATGCACATGACCACGATCTGGATGCTGTCGGATTTCAACGCGGCCACCGGCGGCACGCTGGTGGTCTCGGGCAGCCACCGCATGAACCATAACCCAACCGGGGCGAACAGTTGGCCGGCGGACGCGCCTTATCCAACCGAAATTAACGTGGTGGGCAAGGCTGGCAGTGTGCTACTCTTGGACAGTCGCTTGTGGCATGCCACCGCGCCCAATTTGACCACCGCACCACGCGTGGCCATTGTCATCCGTTATGCACCGTGGTGGCTCGATCTTAGTGTATTACGGCCAGGTTCGCCCACGCGCGCACGCCTGCTGCAAGCAACCGGAAAAAATGAAAACCAGACGCCCCCGATGCCACACGAAGTATACGCCAGTTTACCCACCCCAGTGCAGCCATTTTTTGTCCACTGGGTTGAGTGAGGATAGACGATCTAATTCAATCTCAAACATTGAGGAGCAATCATGCAAACGAACTATACCGTTGAAACCCGTTTGAATGTGCCAACGCCCATGCGCGACGGCGTGAATATCTCATCGGATATCTATTTACCAAAGGCGGCGGGACCCTTTCCCACAATTTTGATGCGTACGCCCTATGATAATAATGCACCCGCCATGATTGAAAAGGGCCGACGGCTGGCCAATGCGGGTTATGCTTGTGTAATCCAAGATTGCCGCGGTCGCTGGGATTCGGACGGCAACTATTATCCCTTCCGCGAGGGCGAAGATGGTTATGATGCCCAAGAATGGATCGGCCAACAGCCGTGGAGCAATGGCAAGATTGGCATGGCGGGCGGTTCGTACGTAGGGTTGGTGCAATGGCAGAGCGCCCCCTATCGCAGCCAATTTTTGACCTGCATCGCGCCCCGCGTCATCTGCTGCGATTCCTACAGTGGGCTGGTCTATCCGGGCGGCGCCTTCCAACTCAACGTTATGATGACCTGGGGCATGCGCACCAGCGGGCGCACCGCGCAAAATATCGATTTTCAGCAGTGGAGTGAGGCTTTCCGCGCCTTGCCCGTCGCCGAGATGGACAAGCTCACCGGACGTGAATTGCCTTTTTGGCGCGATTGGATGGAACATCCAGCCTACGATGACTATTGGGTTCAATTCAACGATGAGCAACGTTGGGGCGAGATGGCGGCGCCGGCGCTCAACATGGGCGGCTGGTATGATCTCTACGCCCAGCACACCTTTATCAACTTCAACGGTTTGCGCCAACACGGGCGTACACCCACGGCGCGGCAGAGCAAATTAATTGTTGGACCGTGGCCCCACGCCCTCAGCACCTCGTCGCGCACCGGTGACATTGACTTTGGGGCGCATTCGATGGTCGATCTGGAAGGGTTGGAATTGCGCTGGTTTGCCTACTGGCTCAAAGGGATCGACAACGGCATTGCCGACGAAGCGCCGCTCCGGCTCTTCATTATGGGCCGCAATGAGTGGCGCGATGAACATGAATGGCCGTTGGCGCGCACCGATTGGCAACGTTGGCACCTCCATTCGAACGGCAACGCCAATACGTTGCGGGGAGATGGTCGGCTGGCCCCGGCTGCGCCCGCGCAAGAACCGGAAGATCATTTCGTCTATGATCCCGACTATCCTGTGCAGACCACGGGCGGCAACACCTGCTGTTCGCCCCACATTGTGCCGTGGGGGCCGTATGATCAGCGGGCCGTGGAGATGCGCAGCGATGTTCTTTGCTATACAAGTGCGCCGCTCAGCGTAGATTTAGAGGTAACAGGTCCGATCAAGTTGGTGCTCTATGCGGCCACGGATGGACCTGACACGGATTGGACAGCCAAACTGGTGGATGTTGCCCCTTCAGGCTATGCTAAAAATCTGTGCGATGGCATTATCCGCGCTCGTTACCGGGAAAGCTTAGAAGCGCCCAGTTTGCTCGAACCAGACCAAGTTTACCGCTATGAAATTGACTTGGGCGTTACCGGCAACGTTTTCCAGCAAGGTCATTGTCTACGCGTAGAAATTTCCTCGTCCAATTTCCCGCGGTTCGACCGTAACCCCAACACTGGCCATCATTTCGGCGCCGACAGCGAATTGCGTTCGGCCCAACAGACGATCTATCACACGGAGCGCTATCCATCCCATATTCTACTGCCAGCTATCCCAAACCAGTAATATAATAACTCATATCGGGAAATCAAACCTGAGCATAACGTCTTGTTAACCAATCCCTTCCAGCCAAGAAAGCTTAACAAAATGAATGAACTTTCCCTCCATACAGAGACAATTCATGGGCGTCAGGCCTATGTATTAGAAAATGGCAAACTGCGCATTAGTGCACTGCGTGGCGGCGGCCATTTGGCGGAGTTACGCCTGCTGACAGATAACGCAAAGTTGGCGATCAATCCGCTTTATATACCGCGCTATCCGACGATTGAGCCCTATGCCTATGATCCTGTTCAACACACCCACCTCTATGGAGAAGGGCCCAATGCTCGGTTGACAGCTGGCTATATGGGCCATTTGCTCTGTTTCCCCACGTTCGGCCCGCCAACGCCCGATGAGGCGGCCCATCATTTTACCTTTCACGGCGAAGCAGTGGCCGTAGAATGGCAACAACACAAAGCACCCCAGATCAGCCCAGAAGCGATTACGTTCTACTATACCGCCGAGCTGCCACAAACCCAATATCGCGTTGAACGGGCGCTGACGTTGCGCGCCAACGAAACCGTCGTCTATGTGGAGGAATGGATTGAAAATTTGGCCTTGTTTGATCGCCCCTTCAATCGCAACCAACATGCCACCTTTGGCCCACCGTTCGCCATGCCAGGGAAGAACATTTTGGACATGTCCGGCACGCAAGGCCTGATCATGCCACAACGCAGCGCAGGCGACACGTTACCAGCCGACGGGGTCATCACCTGGCCGCACGCCGTAAGTTCGGATGGCACACAAGTGGATCTGCGACCATTTCAATCGGCGCCTGAATCTACAACCTATTACCCTGTTCTCCTCGACCCAGCCCGCCTACTCAGCTACTTCACGATGTATAACACAGATTATCCGCTGCTCATCGGCTACCTGTTCCCGACGGCGGACAATCCGTGGATTATCGACTGGCAAGAGAATGGCAGCAACAAACAAGCCCCGGCCAATGGAGAGATGATCGCGCGCGGGATTGAATTCGGCACCTCCCCGTTCGATGAAGGCTTACGCAAAAGTGTTGAACGGGGCGCACTGTTCGATGTGCCAGCCTATCAATGGATTGGCGGGGGCCAACGCTTAAAAACAACGTTTCTGATTTTCCTGACCGAGATCCCCCGCGGTTTTCAGGGTGTGGAAGATGTGCAGGCATTGGCGGGGCAGATCGTGATCACCGAGCAAGCGACCGGACGCCAGATATTTGTGCCCAGCGCCGGTTAGGAAGGCGCAACTCAGCTGGCCTATAACAGCCGACAGGGAGACTGAACGTAGCTAGTCTCCCTAGCGATGCGCATTACTTGGAGGTGTCAATTAAGTCTTTAGGGGCGCCGAAGAGATCATTCCATTCGCCTTGAACACGTTCGCGGTTGGCAGCTATCCATGGAATATCCAGATCAAACAAACTTTTTCTGACCATTTCGGCAGAAAGGCCAGAGACCAGATCTTTGTCTGTGCTGGCCGCTGTAATCACCCGATCATGCAAATACTGTTGCATTGCGCTGTCGCTGATCGCCCAATCCAAAAAAATTTTGGCCGCCGGTTTGATTGTCTCTTTGCGCACCAGAGCGTTGACTTCCAGATCCCAGCCGGCGCCCTCTTTGGGAATAACAAGCGTCATTGATTTTTCTTTGGGGAAAAAAGCTCGATAATCATAGGTGATGCCAATCGGGTATTTGCCATCACGCACAAACCGGCACACACCGTTCGCCTGGTTGGCATAGTGGCCGTCGGCATTCGCGTCTAGTTGCGCCAGATATTCCCACCCCTGGGTATCACCATACATCTGCAAAATAGTGGATATTAACAAATAGCCCACACTCGTCTGGCCAGGAGCAAGGATCAACAACTGATTCTTGTAAATAGGCTGAATCAGATCTTGCCAGGATTCGGGTTTGGGCAAATTTCGTTTCGCCAATTCGTCCGTATTGACACAGAAGACAACTGAACGCGCCGCAATCCCCACCCATTGCGGTGGTTCATTCACATCGCGAAAAGTAGGCTCAATGCGCTCTATGCCCACAGGCGCATAGAGCGTGAGCAGATGATTCCATTCAAGCGGCAACATGCTCGTCACCGCTAATCCCCAAATGACATCGGCCTGCGGGTCGTCCTGTTCGGCCATCAACTGATCGGCGATCAGTAAGGTCACTTTATTCACCAAAGTGACCTTGATCTCCGGGTGTTCGGCCTGAAAGGTAGTCAGGTAACCCTGAATAATATCTGCGGGCAACGCAGAATAGACCGTAATTTCATTGGTATCTGGCGTAGTCCCCTTTAGGGGCTGAAACGCGTAGAAACTCCAAACAGCCCCAATGATAATAAGCAGGGCGATTATCAGGCGTGGGGCGATCCATCTCACAAGGTTATTCATCTTTGCCGGTTCATTTTAACCAATGGGTTAAATTTCGCTTTGAATGATCCAATTGTTGGTAGAGGCCCATCATCTCTTGATCAACCAATTGGCGCATCGCCAGTGTGGCGGCCCGCTGTTTGGCCTGTTTATCAGAGGTAAAATGGACAACATCATTGTCGTCTTTAGAGTAATAGTCAAATTGAGTCTCCATTAAGGCCAATTGTTCGGCAGGTGCTTCGTAACCGAAGGCATGCTTCAAGATCGTCGAGAAGTTGGCTTGGGTCAATTGCTCATAATTGAGATAGCTTAATTTGTTGGCGTTTGACTGAAGAGCAGTCGTAAAATATCGAGCATAGAACTTAGCCAAAAAGGTCAAATCATCCATCGCTTGCGTGGCGGGCAGTGAACAGCCAGTCATATAGGCCCCGGGATCTAAGCCTTTGAGATCCAGCGTCCAAACTCGATTCCACTGGCCCGACACCAGAACTTCCACCGGGTCACGGTAGATAAAAAGCACGGGAACATCTGGAAAGATTTGGGTAATAAAATCCATAAAGACCGCATTCCAACTTCTAAACTTCACAAAATAAGCCTGCTGTGTGTTGGATCTACGCCGTCCCAGGGCTAGGAGCAGATTTTTATAGATTGTGATGGCTTGCTTGTTATAGGTGATCGGTTTTTGCCAACCGCCCGTCAAGTAGTGCCACACCCCGTCATTGAGCGGGGTGCCCTCGTCGATGACAATATGATGAGCGGTGCGGGCCAAGGCTTTGGCAAACAAAGTTGAACCGCAGCGACTCATATGAAAGATAAAACCAGACGGGTAAAGCACATCGGACAAAAAGTCCTCATTCGCCAGCAATTCAATGTCAGTGGTCACTGTTTCTACGCAAGTAGAGGTTGTAGTTAGCTGTCGGATAGAGTGTTCAAACTTCGCTTTCGTAAATTCGTACGTTCCCACATCCATCCAAACAACATCGTGTCCGTTGGGCCTGGGTCTTACATCGACAGGAATAAATCCGGCGTGGTTTTGAATGGCTTCGACCGGACTATTCAAGACAGTTAAAATTTCTTGCTGGCGTATACCCATATTCTCCTACCATAGTTAAGCCAAATTGAGCCGTATGTGAGTCTTCCAAATCAAAATGAATGGCCGTGAGAGATGACGCCATTATGCCTGCAAAATAAAGCCTAAAGGTCGGAGAGCGATGAGCCACTTGAGAAACTGATGGTTGCGTATTGTTTGTCATTCCTGTTACTTCTACTATTTATCTTCGCCAGCCGCGCTCTCTGGCGGCGAGTAGCCAGCGGGCCATTGAGTGGTCTGGTCATAATCCATGCCGCGCAGATCAACACCTGCAATCGGCTGTTTACTGAGATCATACTGCAGCGGGGAGAATTCAATTTGTTGCATATTGGCGCCCTTGAGCACCGCACCATTTAATAACACACCCAACAGCCTGACACTTGTCAAATTCGCCCCTTCTAGTTTGACGCCGCTCAACGTAGTAAAGCTAAGCTTCGAGCCGGTCAGATTAGTTTTTGTCAGATTGGCGCCGCCAAACTCAGTTAGATAGGTGGTGGCGCCATCCATCTGAGCGCGCGAGATATCGGTGCCTGTCAGATCAGCATAGGATAGATTGGCACCGGATAGACGAACGCCGCGTAGATCGGCGCCACGCAAAATGGCGCCTTGTTTGTTGGATCGATCACCCAAGTTGGCGCCTGACAGATCAGCACCCACCAAATTGGCGCCCCGCAAATCCGAGCCAGCCAGTTGCGCCCCCTTTAAATTAACACCCCATAATTTTACGCCAATTAATCTTGCCTTGTTAAGAATTACGGCGGTTAACGTGACATTCTTGGTCAGATCAACGCCAGTAAGCGTAGCCAGGGTTAGATCAGCACCGGACAGATCCGCATCGTCCAAAATCGCTTGCGTCAAGTTAGCCCCCGTAAGATTGGCGCCCCGCAAATTCACCCCCGATAAATTCGCCCCAACCAAATGGGCGTTGTGCAAATCAGAGCCCGAGAGATCGGCATTGTGTAAATTGACAAATTGCAGTTCACTTCCCGACAAATTTACACCGGTTAGCTTGGCGTTAGACAGGTCAACATGGGTTAGATCGCGGCCCCTTAAATTGGCTTTATCGCAGGTCGGTGGACAGCCAGACGGGAGTGATTGGCCACAAGAGAGAGCGACTAAGGCCACAGCGATGAAGAGTAGGAAACGGTGATATGTAGTCAATTGCATGGCATCCAATCCTTGATTCCTTATGCGTACGATCTACCCCTAATCCTTCGTCGCACGCGAGGATGGCGGTGCATTAAGGTGCTTTTTTGCTTGATCCAGGACACCTGGCGACGTAGGAAAGAGACCCACTTGCAAGACCAGGCCATTCATATGGTCCAGATAGAAATTGAGAAAATCCTGAATTTGCGGTGCTTTGCGTAGCTTTACCGCATCAACATAAAGATACAAAGGCTGGGCCAGGGTATAGACGCCATTGCTCACCGTCTCTGAGGTCGGCATGATCCCATTGATCGAGATTAATTTCAACGCGCCCGCATTCTCTTTATAAACGGCAAAATCCAAAACGCCCAAGGCATACGGATCGTTAATCACCCCTTGCACCAACTGAGCACTATTGGCGCTAGGGATGGTGCGCGGCGCTTGTTGCACGGCGACCATATTGGCCCCAAAGATCCGTTCGGCCCAAAAACGAAAGCTGACTGAGCCCAGATCCGGTACATAACGCGAAATTTTCTCACGCGGCCAATCCAGGTTTACATCCGACCAGCGATCTGCCACCGCGATCCGGTTCAAAACGGGCAAGGTGACATCGCCAAAAAATTTATTTGCCGGGTTGGCCACAATGGTAAGCGCCTGGAGGCCGACCGTCAGTGAGATTGGGATTCGGCCATGCGTTGCGCACGAATCCGCTTCGGTCTTCATTATCAGACGCTGGGTCATAATAATATCAGCATCATCTGTTTCACAAAGTAATTTAAAGGCAGCGTCGGTATTGATCGTATCGACGGCGATGGTTTGGGTATAACCGTCTTGGACAAACAGCGTAAAGATCGTCTGCGTCAGCGGCATCACCGTGGCACTACCGGTCAGCCTAATCGGCATTAACTGGCCAGCCGGGCCATTGGCGGCGGGGCGCATCTCATTAAAAAATTTCTGACCAAGCATGTCCGCCAGGGCAGAGGTGTTACCGATGGGCCACTTAGTCTGCCGGTTAAAACTGACGCCAGACAGATCAACGTCAGCAATCACCTGTGATAATTGCAAATCATTCAATTGGAGCAACAACGGATCGGTTAAGAGATCAATGGGTGTCAATTGATCGGCCAAGAGCCGGACGCCGCCAAGATCCGCCGAGCGCACATCGGCCCCATTCACATGCGCCCCGATCAAGGCGGCATCTGCCAAACGGCTTCCGCTTAGGTTTGCCGAAGCCAGGTTAGCCCCAATCAAATTGGCGCCAGCCAGGTTGGCATTCGATAAATCGGCACCGGTTAAATTGGTTAAATTCAACCAACTCCCGGCTAGATTAGCCCCGCTCAAATGCGTACCACTCAAATTGGCGCCACTAAGGCGACTGCCACTGAGGTCGGTGTTATTTAGATTGGCGCTGGTCAGGTCAGCTAAGGTAAAGATCACGCCGGCCAAATTTTTCCCACGCAGATCGACTTCAACCAATTTGGCTTTGGCAAAGATCACACCCTTCAGATGCGTGCGCGTCAAGTCAGCTTGGGTAAAATCAGTTTCGCTCAGATCGGCGCCGCTCAGATCCGCGTCGCTCAGCTGAACACCGCGCAGGTCAGCCTTTACAAGTGAAGCACCGGCAAAGCGTGCCCCCTGCAAATTGGCATTTTGTAAGTTAACGCCATTGAGGTTCGCACCAGAAAAATTGACATTATAGAGATCAGCGCCGCTAAGATTAGCGCCCCGTAAATTGGCTTCCATAAAATTGCTATTGCGCAAATTGGCACCCTGTAGATCGCGCCCGATCAAGTTCGCACCAATACAGATAGGCGAACAGCTGATCGAGTGGATCGTCCAGTAATAAAACGCCAAGAAGCCGCCCACCGAACAGAGCGCAACTGAAAGCACATAGATAACAATGCGGCGAGCGATCGTCTTGCGGGTTGGCGCTAGATAGTTGGAAGCAACCAGGAGCAGCAACAGAAGAGCAAGCCCAACAATTATCGGTAATGGCATTAGGCGCTTAGGATCACAGATGCATCAGCGGGTTGGTCATGCTCATGGACAGATTCGGCAGGTGGTGGCTCGGGTTTAGCCAGAGTGACTACCGGTGCAGGGCGTTTTATCAGCCCCCGTAACTTTGGCTTGCGCTCCGTTAGCTCACTTTCAATGGTAGCTTCGGTAAGCGCCAGGTTAAAGGCCGTGGGATTCTCTACAGCCGCTTTGCGAATGGCCTCCAGGGATTGGGCGCGCCGTTTTTCTTCAGAAGCGAGCAATAATTCAAAAGAAGGCGCAGGGACAACTTCTTTGTCGACTAACTTCCGATACAATTTTTGACCAAACACCCGATTTGTTTTGGAGAAAGGCGCCCGCAGATAGACCAGGAAACGTTTGGAGGCGGCAAAATCCGTGCCCGCGAATGCAGCTTCCTGATTGGCATAGCAATAATGCAGGACAATTTGTTTGGCCTGTTGCGCTGCGCTTGGCACCTGTTCAAGTGGGCCATCAATTAATGCCGCCAATTCAAAGCCCATCTCGGTACAGAATTCGGCCACTTGTTGGGTAAAGGCGGTGCTTGCTTCGGGGTCCAGTGAATTCAGCCAACTGAGCAAAGGATCATCCATTGGCAAAACCGTGTTTGCCCACACGCCAAAGCGTTGGGCGAGGGGTGGTTGCTTGGCCCCAAAAGGCAGTTTGCTGCGCAGTGTGGCGAATTTGTGCGTCACACGACCAGGCAGCGACGTAGGTTCTGCCGTTGGATTTTGATCATTTGCGGGGCTGGCCTTGGCGCTTTTCCAAGCTAGCCAGCGCTCTTTCCAACTCATAGACAATGAGCCAAAGATAAGCGCAGCTAAGATCATTGAGATGAAGAACGGCATAATGAATCTCCTGTGATTTAGTAAGGGTAAAACCAACCAACTGCGCTACTTATTCATGAAGTCTAACAACGTTGTTGGCGTGCTTGGAACAATTTCTTCAGATAACGACAGGGCAGACGTGTCGGTCAGCGTATTCGTCGCGGTTAGATTGTCATTACCATCTAACGAGGGCAACGGCAGGATATAAGGGGCGTTGCTGGGCACTAACATAACCCGAATATTGGGCGCCAACTTTTCGATATAGCGATAGGTGAGCAGCGACGGATTTGCCCGTAAGGCCATTGCAATTAAATTTAAGGCTCTTGCCTGGGCGCGCGCTTCAATCTCAATCGCATCGGCCCGCCCCATTGCCAAGTTGCGGATCTGCGTTGCTTCGTATTCTTTTTGCAGTTGCCCCTCTAAGGCGATCTGCTTTTGTTCGATGGCCGCCGCATATTCAGGGCTAAAGGTGATATCGCGGAGCAGAAATTGATCCAAGATTAAGCCTTTATCGGCAAACTCTTCGCGCAGCAAGCTTGTAAATGTAGCTTCGAGATCTTTGCGGGCCGAACTGTTGACTTCATTCACCTTAAATTGCGAAACTTGTGTGCGCACCAGACCGCGAATCACCGGTCGCACAAAATCTTCGATATAGCGATTTTGCCAATCCGTGTGGATCAAAACGGCTTGCTCTGTATCGATCCGAAAAATGACCGAACAATCCAAGCGCACTTCCTGGCCGTCGCTGGTGCGGGCGCGAATTGAATCGTCGCCGATCTTCTGCCCTTCGTCCGGTGAATTGGACATTGTATAGGTCTGCCAATAGGTTGGGTAGCGCACCACGCGCTCCATAAAAGGAATTAACCAATGCAACCCTGGCCGCAATGGCTGCGGGCGAACCCCACCAGGCGCCGTGGCCGAAATGACAACACCCACTTCCTGGGGCTGAATGAAGCTGATCGACAGACTAATCAGGCTGATTACGCCAGCAAACAAAAGTGGCACCAACACGCGGAAAGAAAACAACTCAATCAGCGCCGCCACAATCCCATTATTCCAGGCTGAGCGCAGAAAAATGTCGAGCGTGTAGACCAGAAAGAGCATCCACACGATCAAAGAAACAATGTCAATTAAACGATCAATGTCATACTCAAGCATGTGATTTATTGATTCGGTGATCTATCAGTTAGGTAGTTAATTCGTTGGTTTGTTGATCCATCAGCTAGCACCATTTCCTAACAAATTGCAAACTAGCTAACAAAACCATGAACGGTTATTTTACCGCTCTGGGGCAGTCTCGTCCAATGATCGCCCGCTCGTTTCCGGCAATCGGGCCACAATGAACGGGGTGAGAAAGATGAAGATCGACATAATACTGACGGCCGTCCACTGTGAGCCGACAAAGCCAAAGATCAGGCCATGCACCACTTGGCTTAAGGCAGCCCCCAGCGCGGCCACAATCGCCCGTGCGCCAGCGGCCGTCGAGCGATAAGAGGTCGGGTAGAGTTCGGTGCTCATCGTATCGACCGAAACATTAATACCCATCATAGCAAAGAGCATAATGGCCCAGATCACGGGCAGGAACCAACCCGCAGCGTTGTAAAAAACGGAAATAAAGATCGGCATACAGACCAGAAAGAGGATGGTGGCGCGCTTACGACCCATCAGATCGCCCACGTTGCCGGCCAGGGTATTGCCAAAGAGCGCCAGGAACCCACCCACAATCGTTAACATGCTAATCTGCCAGGGTTGCCAACCATGCGCATCTTGTAAATAGGTGGGATCATAGAAGAAAGCGACTTCGGTCGCAAAGGTATAGATAAAGACCAGCAGACTAATGCCCCAAAACCGACCGGGGTAGGCGCGCACCAGGTCGATCATCGGTTGCAGGTTGGCCATAAACGGTTCTTCTTGGTCCAGGTTCTTCTGCGCGCGCGCGGCTTGTTGTTTTTGAAATTGTGCCGTCTCTGGCAAATTACGGCGCAGGCTGCTGAGAATCACCAAAGGGACAAAACCGATAAAATAAAGGGTGCGCCAACCAAACGGCATGACATCGACAAAGGCAAAGAAGAGCGCAGCCAACCCAAAACCCGTGGCGGCCATCGCAGCCAGCGCGCCCACACCGCGCCCACGGGCATCTGGCGGAAATTCTTCGGCGATCACGACAGCAGAGAGCAACATTTCGGCGGTGACAAACATACGCGAGAAAAACTGCGTCGCGACAAACATCGCCACCGAGGTAGAGAAGGCCGTCAAGCCGGTCATCACCGTATAGCCGACGATCGTAATGATCAGGAGCCGGCGACGCCCCACGCGATCAGCCGCCAACATCAACAAGAAGGCCGGCAAAGCCCCCGCTTGGATAATGGCAATGTTATTGTTCAAATGGGTGGTCGTAATGCCCAAGCTGGTCTGAATCTGCGGCAGGGCCATCTGCAATATCGCCAGATCATAGCGGTTAAAGAGCGAGGCAAAGCCCACCAAGCCCAACAGACGCCACTGATAGCGATTTAAATGCGGCAATTTCAAGGTAAAGAGAAAAGGCACAAACCAAACCCACTTGGGCCATTTTTTGACGGGCTCCGATTCTGATAGTGGGCGGACCACCGTTTGTGGCCCATCTGGCTTCTTCGTTTCCATGAGAGTCTCCTTGCGGGGTAACAGACGAATGGACCACTACATTATCCAACTTGGACTGGCATTTGCCATCGTTCAATATTGCTGGCATAGATCTCTTGGAGAATCGTCGGTACATCATGCAGCAGTTGCCAATCGGGATAGTGTGTCTGGAATTTGGTCAGATCACTGATCCACCACATGTGATCCCCTAGGCGGTTTTCTTCTGAATAGTGCCACCGGAGTTCACGATTGGCAATCTGTTGGCAAAGTTCCACGGCTTCCAACATAGAGCAGTTGCTCGCGCGTCCCCCACCCATGTTGTACACTTCCGCGATGCGCGGCGCCTTATAAAATTCATAAAAGGCGCGAATCAGATCAGCGCTGTGAATATTGTCGCGCACCTGCTTGCCCTTATACCCATAAATTGTATAGGGCGTCTGTGTCGCCGTGCATTTCATCAAATAAGCCAGAAAGCCATGCAATTGCGTCCCCGAATGGTGCGGGCCGGTGAGACAGCCACACCGAAAGCAGGCGGTTGGCAACTCAAAATAGTGGCCATATTCCTGCACCAACACATCGGCGGCCACTTTGGAAGCGCCGAACAAACTATGTAATGTCTGGTCAACCGACATATCTTCGCGGATGCCGCTGGCATAGGCGTGGGTGGGATCGATCTCCCAACGAGTGGGTTGCTCGATCAAGGGCAAACGATTTGGCGTATCGCCGTATACTTTATTCGTCGATGTAAAGATAAAGACGCTTTGCGGTGCAAAATGGCGCGCCGCTTCCAACACATTCAGCGTCCCCGTGGCGTTGACGGCAAAATCGGTGTGTGGCTCACGCGCAGCCCAGTCATGCGACGGTTGCGCTGCGGTATGAATGATCACAGCAATTTGGCGGCCATAGTGCTCAAAGATCCGGTTGATCGCCGATTGGTCGCGAATGTCCACAGCCTCATGCGTGTAGCGTGGGGTAATACGTTCTAGGCGCTCCCGATTCCAAGCCGTAGAGGCAGTTTCGCCAAAAAAGTAACGCCGCATATCGTTGTCAATGCCGACCACATCCATGCCTAACTCAGCAAAAAAGGTCACTGCCTCCGAGCCAATCAGCCCGGCCGCGCCAGTTACAATCGCGACACTCATCATGCTATTCCCATCTGTTGTTTAAAGAGGAAAATTTCATCTGCCGCGCGTTGAAAGCCACCCGCGGCGCGCAGCGATTCACCAACACGTTGGGCGCCTTGCTTAAAGCGTGGGTCCGCTAAAACTTGCGCCACCGTTGCGCGCAGCCGTTCCGGCGTGGACTGCGGGGTAAAGAGTGGCAAGCCAGCCCCCAACTCGGCCACACGCCCGGCCACCATATATTGATCGCCACGCTGGGGCACCACAATTAATGGCACTTGATAGAGTAGCCCTTCATTGGCGCTGTTCATGCCGCCGTGTGTGATGAAGAGCGCCGCTCGCTCTAAAATTTCCAACTGTGGCACAAAGTCACTGACCACAAAATTGGCTGGTGGTTCGCCCAACGCGCCGCGATCGATGTTTTTGCCAATGGCCATGACCACTTGATAAGGCTCATCGGCAAAGGCGGCAAAACAGGCGCGGTAGAAGTCGGGCAATTCATTAAAGACCGTGCCCAACGAAATGTAAATCAATGGCTCGTTGCTCAATTGCTCAAAAGGGAAATCGGCTGCCGTTGGCCGCGCCCCCAATGAAGGGCCGACAAATTTGTAATGGGCATCAAAATGTTCACCGCCGAGTTGAAACATCTGCGAGGTAAAGATAATATTGAGCGGCTGCGGGTTGCCGAGAAATTCCACCAGGTTCGGGCAATGGATGCCATACTGTTGGCTAAGCCGTTGCGCCACTTCAAAGTAGCTATGCAGATGCAGCAAGGCGCGCTGTAACACATCCGGCGTCGCCCCGTTATAGAGCCGCGGCACCAGATAAGCCGCATCCACCAATTTTTCATGCAGCGCAAAGACTACCGACAGTGTGATCGCCGGCACGCGCAGGATCTGGCCGGCCAAGTTGCCCCAGATGCTTTTGGAATCGAGCAGCAAATAGTCCGGCTGAATCTCCCGCAACTCAGCGAGCAGACCGGGCAGCATCACCTCACTCAGTTTGAGCAAACGCTCCATGTCACTGAACAATCCTTCGGTCGGCGGATTGGGGTCAAAATCATTGTGGTCATAGGCATAGGCCCGAAACTCGGCGCCAGTCTCTTCGATTCTGGCGCGCGAACGCTCGGCCGAATAATAGATCACCCGTTCGCCGCGCCGCACCAACTCTTCGACCACCGCCAACTTAGGCGCAATATGACCGTGCGTGGGATAACAAAGGACAACAGCAGTAGCCACAAATTTCTCCTTTAATAGCTAACCCTACCCTAGCCCTCCCCTGGTAAGGGAGGGAATCGATTGGTGGACAGAACACATCACTTCGTCTGCCCCTGATCAGTTCCCTCCCTTACCAGGGGAGCGCGCCTAGAAGGCAACCGCCGCTGGGCGCGGGTGGGGTTGCTTGGCAGTCAGCTCAGAATTAGCAATAAAATCTCTCTTCGCGTGTAGGGGCATGCGGTCGGCGGCGGGCCAATCGCAATTTTATCCTTGATGATGCTTCGCCGTCGATTGCGTGCCCAGCTGTGCAACCAATGATCGTTGCCGAACACGGGCACGCAATCGACGGCGAAAGTGGTTTAAGGGTTTATCCATAGATGGATGCGCCGCCGACCTGGGCGCCCTCTGGGCACCCCTACGCGGGGTCCTATCGCACCAAATCGCCGATCAACACCGCTTCGAGCTTTAAATAATCTTCGTAGGTATTGATATTGACATAATGAAAGGTCTCATCAAAGCTGTGGCACAAAACTTTTTCGCCGACATCAATCGCATACTGGATCAGACCGGCCAACTCTTTGTTGCCGGTGCGGGCGTCATTCGGCATCAGATCGATGTAGCGCAAAATTTCGTTGCGAAAGAGACAATGACCGGTGCCGATATAGGGCGTGAAAGGACGCAGCGGTTTTTCCACCAGTCGCCAGATCTGGCGGGAATTTTCGTCAAAGGCCAGCGTGTAATTCTTGCGAATCCGTTCCACGTCGGTGGTGGGCACCATGCCGCAGACGAGAAAGGCTTCTTCCTCATCAAAAGCCTGCTGCATCGGTTGGTGGTTGGCATCCACCAATACTTCATCACCCAAAAAGAGCCAGAAATCCGCCGTACCCAACGCTTCACGGCCACACAACATGGCGTGTACCAGGCCGCGCTGTTCAGTCTGATAGGCGTAGGTAATCGGCACGCCGCGGTAGGCGTCGCCATATGTAGCGCGAATCGTTTCCGCCAGATAACCAACGACCAATACTAGTTCGTCCACCCCCTGCTCGATCGCCGCATCTAGGCTGAACTCGATCACACAGCGCTGCTCGATCTGGCTCAGACATTTGTGCGCGGGTGCTTGGGGGCTACCGAAATGAACATCGCGGCTGCTGGTAAAGCGTGTGCCTTTGCCGGCCGCAAGAACCAATGCTTTCATCAAGCAAGCTCCTTTGTCTTCACGATTTCCGTCGTTAATATTTCGGGGGCAAATAAATCCGGGGTCTGTTGCAACCAGTGGATCAATTGGCTAACCCCTTGTTCGGGCCTGACTTTGGGCTGCCAATTCGTGGCTTGCGCAAACTTAGCATAGTCCGTCACAAAGTAGCGTAAATCACCAAAACGTTCTTCCTTAAAGCTCACATCGGCCTTTTGCTCCAGAATCTCTTGGATCAGATCGATACATTCTAGCAGCGAGATCATGTTGGCTGGCCCACCGCCCAAATTGTAGATGCCAGGCGTCGGCGTCTGATAAAAGGCCCCAAAGGCCGCCGCGGCGTCACCGGCGTACAAAATATCGCGCAACTGTTTGCCGGTGCCGAAAAGAGTGAGCGGCAAGCCTAACATCGCCCGAATCGCAAAATTGGCAACCCAACCGTGATCTTCGCCGCCAAATTGATTGGGGCCATAGATGCCGGTCAAGCGGAAACAGGCCGCTTTAAGTTGATAGGTGTCCACATAGGCTTGCAGATAAATCTCGTTGCTGCGCTTAGAGGCATGCAGCGGGGTGATCGACCCCTGCAACAGCGGCTCATTTTCGTCAATGGTGATCGGGTTGCGCTCGTAGCGCGTTTCGGCTTCGGTCAAAGAGGCGTTGATGCGATCCGGGCCAAAAGTGTGAATGCTCGAACAGATGGCAACCGGCAATTGATGCAAGCGCGCCGCTTCCAATACATTAAACGTCCCCCGCGTGTTGGTCGAGAAGTCCAGCTCAGGGTTCTCCCACGAGATCGTCATCGCGGGCTGGGCGGCAGTATGGCAAATGTAATCGCAACCGCTGGTATAATCGACCAGGGCTTCTTTGTTACGAATATCCTCAGCCACAATCTGCACGCCCTTCGCTTCGAGTTGCAACCGATTATAGTCGCGGGCAGCCGGGCGCATATAGGGGTTGCGCGCAAATTCGTGCTTTGCCAGGTTATCATAGGCAATCACCTCGGCGCCCTGGTCGCGAAAATAGGAGCAAACGTGAAACCCCAGAAACCCGCACCCGCCCGTAACAAGTACTTTCATACTTTTTCTCCTTCTGTTTTTTTGCCGCTCTGGATCATCTTATGAATCAGAATGCTCGATACACGCTTGGAAATGATCAGAAATCGAGCGGATGTGTAATAGCCTTTTTGCGTGGCTTGTTCCAGCAGACTCAAGCCGACGTTTTGGAGCGGATTGGGATAAAACCGTTTATTGCGAAAGGTAATGTTCTCTTCGCGATTCATGGTCTGCCGCCACGAGACGTGCGGTTCATAGCCTTGTTGGGCAAAATAGTCCAGCACCTCTTGTTTGCCGCAACTGTTGGTATAGAGTGGCGCGTGAAAAACATTCACCTCTAATTGAATCTTTTTAACCTGCTTGATCTTGTCACCCAGCGATTCGACCACGCGTAAATCTTGGCCTTGGGTGTCAATCTCAATTAAGTCCACCTGCTCAATGCCATATTTTTCCATAAAGGTGTCCAACCGGGTCACCTCTACCTCGATCTGCTTGACCATCTCAAAACGGTCAATCGGGTGCCACTTGAAGACCCAAGTATCGTTGACCTTCTCGTCAAACGCGAGCAACGAAGAACAATCATCAAAATTAGCCACATTAAACTGCGCATGGCCGTCGTAGTTCGAGACGGCGAGCGGAAAGACTTGGATGCTCGGTATATGGCTTGTCTTTGTCACCAGCTCTTGATAACGCGCCGGTAACGGTTCAAACATATAGAGTCGCGCCCCAGTGCGCTGACAATAGTCGATCAACTCTGGATCGCCAGCATGGGCGCCCACTTCAAAGATTACCTTCGGTTTTTCATAGAGGGCGGGTAGATACATAAGTAGGCTCTTTCAGTTTACAAACCAATGGTCGCTTTATACGCCAGAATTTCATCCGCAGCGCGTCGATAACCGCCAGCGTCACGCAGTCCTTGGGCGATCTTTTCACATTGTGCTTTATAGCTGGGCTCGTTGATCACCTGGGTGGCCAGTTGTTGGAGCCGTTCGACCGTTGCCTGCGAACGGTCGAGCACAACACCGGCGCCTAATTCACCCACCCGCTGCGCCACCACATAATGATCGGCCTGTTGCGGCAGCACAATCATGGGCACATGATAGAGAATGCCTTCGTTGGCGCTGTTCATACCGCCATGCGTGATGAAGAGTGCGGCGCGCTGCAAAATTTCCAACTGCGGCACATAGCGGCGCACAATAAAGTTGGCCGGCGCCTGGCGTAATGCCTGTTCGTCAATCCGCTGACCAATCGAGAGGACCACCTGATACCCACCGTCTCCAAACGCATCGAAGCAGGTGTGATAAAATTCAGCTTCGGCGTTGTACATGGTGCCCATCGAAATATAGATCAGCGGCTGCCCCGTGAGCGCATCCCATGGAAAATCACTGTTGCTGAGCGCGGCTGTCGGGCTGGGGGTCACCGATGGTCCGACAAACTTATAGCTATCGTCAAAAGCGCGATCACCGCCAATCTGAAAATAACGGGACGTAAAGACAATGTTGAGCGGCTGGCGATTGCTCAGATAACCGATCATGTTAGGACAGAGCACGCCATACCGCTGGCTGATCCGTTGCGCTACTTCTATATAATGATTTAAGCCCAACAGCCCATCAAATACAGCCTCGTGCGGCGCTTGGCCATACAAAAAACGAATCAGCTGCGGCGCGGGAATCAGTTGTTCATTAAAGGCAAACATCGAACAGAGTGTCATCGCCGGACGATTGATAATTTGCTGCACCAGATTACCCGTTAGGCTATGCGCCTCGAGCAACAGATAATCGGGTTGGTCGTCGCGCACCTGCATCAACAGATCCGGCAAAATTTCTTCCGCCGCTTCGATAAGGCCAGCCATACCGCCCAACATCCCACCATAGGCCAACTTGCGTTCAAAAATCTCTTGCGGGCCGTAACTGCGGAAAGTTGCGCCCGTCGCCTCGATCTTGGGGCGAAAGAGATCGGTGGCATAATAGACAACTTCCTCACCGCGCCGGATCAATTCCGCCACGACCGGCAACGTCGGATTGATATGCCCGTGCGCCGGATGGCTGAGAAAAACGACTTTTGACATGTGGATTCCTTTTACCCTAACTGGGACAAGCCAGGGCAACAGTAGTGACACAGAGTTCACAGAGAAGACTCAGAGGAACACAGAGAAAAAACTCCGTGCAGCTCTGTGCAATCTCTGTGTTCTCTGTGTCATTGCTGTTGCTTTATGTAAGCCAAGATTTCATCGGCCGCCCGCACATAACTGCCACCCGCTTTAAATTCCGCACCCATCGCCTGGGCATTCGCCTTAAAATCCGGGGTAAAGAGCAGTTGCGTCGTCAACCCGCGCAGCGCTTCTGGCCCGGCTTGCGCCATCGGAATCATGCGCCCGGCCCCGACTTCAAGCACCTGCGTCGCTACCATAAATTGATCGCCATGCTGCGGAACGACCAAGACCGGCACGCCATACAACAATGCTTCACTCGTGCTGTTCATGCCACCATGCGTGATAAAGACGGCAGTTCGTTGCAGAATTTCTAACTGAGGTACATAGGAGCGGACAATAAAGTTCGCTGGCGGGGCGTCTAAAAGCGACGGATCGAGCTTGTCGCCAATGGACATAACCACCTGATAGGGCATATTGCGAAAAGCAGCAAAGCAGGCGTTGTAAAAATCAGGTTGTTCATTAAAAATGGTCCCCAACGAAATGTAGATCAGCGGCGCAGCGCTCAGTTGCTCAAAGGGGAATTCGACACTTTCCGCCCGCTTAGCGACCGATGGCCCGACAAACTTGTAACTGTCGTCATAGAACATTTCACCGCCAGGGTGAAACTTATGCGAGGTGAAAAGAATGTTCAGCGGTTGTGCATTGGCAAACGCGCCGACAATATTGGGGCTGCGTGTGCCATATTGGTGATCAAGCCGTTGCGTAATTTCAAAATAGCTGTGTAAAGCCTGAATCCCGTTAAGCAGGATCTCTTTGGGCAATTGTTGGTAGCTCAGACGAATAAAATCCTCAGCCGGCAACCTGGGATGCGTGACAAAAACAGAGCTAATCGTAATCGCTGGGATCTGTAAAACCTGTTGAACGAGTGAACCCCACAAACACATCGAATCTAACAACAGATAATCGGGGGCAATTTCGCCCACTTCCGCAATCAATTGGGGCAAGACGGCTTCTGCCGCCGTGGCCAGGTAGGCCATCACGCTAAACAGCCCGCCCTCGTGCGCGGGCGGAATCAGCGCGGCGGGATTGGTATAGCTGCGAAATTCCGCCCCTACACTTTCAATCACGTGCCGAAACGGTTCGACGGCATAATAGATCACACGTTCTCCACGTTGCACCAACTCGGCTACCAGGGCAAACGTCGGGTTCATATGCCCTTTTTCTGGCAAAACGAGCATGACTGTCGTTGACATACCTTCTCCTTTTGGGTGCTATGTTCGGATCAAGGCCGCAACGCGTTGATTGGCTTGCGCCAATTCGGTGCCAACGCGTGCAGCTAATTCATGGACATGTGGCTCATTCAAAATGCTCAGATGATCACCTGGCAAGATATGCACCGCAGTTGGCCCATACGTGTCCCATCCCCAGGCCGTATCATCATTGGCCGCGGCCATTTCAATAAACGCCGCTTCGCTGTTGGGTTGGGGCGTGAATTCAGTTTGCGTGCGGAAGAGGGCAAGCGGTATAGGCGCAGCAGGAACGGGAATCGTATACCGCACTTGGGAATGCGCCTTAAAAATGTCGAGCAGTCGTTGTAGCTGTTCCAACCCAGCCTCGGCGGGAAAAAGATTGACCTGCGTCAGTTGGGCTTGCAGATAGGCCAATTGTTGCTCGGCACTTAACGGTTGCAAGGCTTCGTAAGTGATATTCAACGTGGGCGCCAGCAAATGTTTGATCCGATAGGCCAGCTCGACCAACCAACGCGCATCATCCCAAGCGGATTGGTCAACAAAATGGGCGATTTGCGGCACCGGTGTATCAATAATGGCCACTAAGGCGACCGATTGACCTTGGGCTTGCAATTGGCGCGCCATTTCAAAGGCCACCCAGCCACCCAACGAATGGCCGCCGAGATAGTAAGGCCCTTCCGGCTGCACAGTGCGCATGGCCTCGACATAATAAGTGGCCATCTCTTCGACAGTCGTATGCGGCGGCTGGTCGCCTTCTAGTCCAGCCGCTTGCAAACCATAGAAAGGCTGATCGCTGCCCAAGCCGCGCGCCAGTTGATAGAGATAGATCACATACCCGCCCGCACCAGGCACACAAAAGAAAGGTGGCTTTGTCCCAGCGGCCTGAATTGGCGCCACCGGGGAAGAGGGTGTAAGCTCATCAGCCGATGAATTTTGGCGCAAGAGTCCCGCCATCTGCTCGACACTGCCGCGTTGGAAGAGCGCCGTCAAAGGCAACGTCTTGCCAAATGCCTGCTGGATCTGAGTCACCAGACGCACCGCCAACAATGAGTTGCCGCCACTATCAAAAAAGTTATCCCGTACGCCCACCTGTTGCAGCCCGAGCACCGTGGTCCAGATTGTCGCCAGCTTCATCTCCACGCCATCACGCGGCGGTACAAAATGCTGGGTTGATCCACCCATGCTTGGCGCGGGCAACGCCGTGCGATCCAGCTTGCCATTGGCCGTCAATGGGAAGGCGTCCATCACCACAAAATGGCTAGGCACCATATATTCAGGGAGCTTCTCCTGCAAATAACGGCGTAGCTCCCCTTCATTCAGCGGCAGCCCAGTCGAATTATCGGGCTCTCGGTCTCCCGGTCTCCCCTTCTCCCCTTCTCCTGGTCTCCCGGTCTCCCCCGCAACCGGCAACAAATACGCCACCAACTGCTTGTCCCCCGCCTGTCCCGCGGCTGGGATCGTGCGCGCCAGCACAGCGACTTCTCGCACCGCAGGATGCTGAGCCAATACCGCTTCAATTTCGCCCAGTTCGATTCGATAGCCACGTAGCTTGACCTGATGATCGCGGCGGCCGAGATATTCCAAGTTGCCATCGGGCAGATAACGAGCGAGATCGCCGGTCTTATATAATTTTTGATGTACGATTTTTGATTTACGAAGTTTATGAGTGTTTAATGTGGTTTCCTTGCTCGAGGAACTGAGAGAAGAATCCACATCAGCTTGCCCATGATCCTCGTCAATCGCAAATGGTAGATCGTCAATCGAGATAAACCGTTCTGCCGTCAGTTCCGGGCGATTGAGATAGCCGCGTGCCACGCCAGCGCCCCCAATATAGAGTTCACCAGCGACGCCCACCGGCGCTAATTGGCGGTATTGATCCAAAATGTAGAGTTGCGTATTGGCAATCGGTCGGCCAATCGGCACGGCGCCGGTTAAAGCGTCAGCCGCTTCGTAAATGCAACAACCCACTACCGTTTCTGTTGGTCCATATTCGTTGATCAGCCTGGTCCCTGGTGCAAATTGTTGCCAGAAGGCCAGGTGATGCCCAAAGAGCGCCTCGCCACCAATCACAAAGGCGTTAGCCTTGACAGTCAGCGCCTGGCCGTCGTTGGTGGCCAACAGATGGCTGAGAATCTCTAAATGCGCCGGTGTAATCTTGACCAAGCTGAATGGCTCTGCGCCAGTCAACGCGGCGCGCAATGCTTCAATCTCATCCACTTCCGGCATCAGCACGACCTTGCCACCCACCAGCAACGGGGCAAAGAAGCTGGTGATCGTTGCGTCAAAACCAATCGAAGAGTTGACGGGTGCGCCCACCCCTGCCTCAACCGCATAGGCTTGCACACACCAGGCTAGATAGTTGCTCAAACCCTTGTGCTCAATCAGCGCGCCTTTGGGTTTGCCGGTCGAACCAGAGGTATAGATCATATAAGCCAGGTTATGCGGTTGCACCATAACCGCCGGATTGGCATCTGGCTGGTCAGCAATCGCCACCCAAGCTTCATCCAGACAGAGCAAAGGCGCCGCGGTTGGCAATCGCTCAGCGAGCGCACGCTGGGTGACGATCACCCGCACGGCCGCATCTTCAACCATAAAAGCCAGCCGCTCCGCTGGATAGCTTGGGTCCATCGGCACGTATGCGCCGCCAGCCTTGAGCACAGCCAGAATCGCCACGACCAGATCGGGCGTACGTTCCAGACAAATGCCCACCAACGTCTCTGGGCCAATGTCCAACGTGCCCAAGTAATGGGCCAGTTGATTGGCCCGCCGGTTGAGGTCACGGTACGAGAGATCAAAGGCGGAGTGGGGAATACGGAAGGCAGAATTTCCCGCGCCGGCCATCACCACCGCCACGGCATCTGGGGTGCGTTCAACTTGGGCGGCAAAGACCTGGTGGACGGGTT
>JAPLGZ010000769.1 GCA_026389895.1 Chloroflexota bacterium
GCCCCAGCCAATCGCCCCCTCCTGCGTCTGAGCAGCGCTAAAGCTGGTTGTTGTCTGTGCCCCCAGGAAGATAAAGAGGGCGTCTAGATCGGTAAAGTACACAATTTCGTGGGTCTGAACAGATTGGGCAGAGGCGCGCCACATGGCGTGCAGGCCATCTCGCCAGAGACGAACCAGATAGGACTGGTAGGTTGCGATGGGTTCATTCATGATTGACTTTGCTTGCTCCCTCTGATCCAGAGTATAATGAAAATCATTACCGTATCATTACCAGAAATTACTACTGCGATTTCAGCCATGAACCGACCACTTCATGAGTAGACCCCAACTATGTTTTTTGGGCTCTGGCTTGATCCTAGATCAACACGGGCAGTCCATCCCCATGCGATCGCGTAAGCAACTTGCCCTGCTCCTCTATCTCGCCGCAGAACATCAGGTCGCCCATAGCCGTGAGACATTGATGGTGCTTTTTTGGCCCGAAGAAAAGACGGCAGACGCACAAAACAACCTGCGGGTCACCCTCTCACGCCTACGCGAACTGGCCGGCAAGCTTGTTACTAGGAATGTGCCACCGGATGAGTTGTTGAGCACCGACCGGAGCAGTGTCCAAATCAACCCAAGCTGGATCGCCTGCGCCGACGTGAATCAATTTAATCAACTGTTGGCGCGCACACGGCAACATGCCCACACGCTGCGCAGCCAATGTGCGGCCTGTCAGACGGCCTTAACCGAAGCCGTTCAACTCTATCAGGGCAATCTGCTCGAAGGGTTTGCGCTAGACGACTGTCCAGCCTTTGAGGAATGGCTCTTCGTGCAGCGCGAGCGGCTGCTCTTGCTGGTCATCGAAGCGTACAGTGATTTGACGATCTATGCCGAAGTTCATGGCGATTTGACCGCAGCCCACCACTTTGCCCAGCGCCAAATCGAAATCGACCCGCTGCGCGAGCCGGCCTATCGACAGCAGATGCGCATCCTCGCCAAACAAGGCGAACGCAGCCGGGCTTTAGCCACCTTTGAACGTTGCCGTACAATTTTGCGCGAAGAGCTTGGCCTCGATCCCGAACCGGAGACCCTCTCCCTCCATGCGCAGCTGCTGGTGGCCGAAATCGAACCTCAAAGACAGACTACGACACTGGCGCCAGCCATTGACGTGCCCATCGCACGCGCCCCACCGCGCCACAATTTCCCTCAACAATTGACCCCATTTATCGGACGTGAAGAAGAATTAGCGCAATTGCAGGCCCGGCTAGCCAATCCGACGTATCGGCTGTTGAGCATTGTCGGACCGGGTGGCATCGGTAAGTCACGGCTGGCGCAGCAGGTTGCAGCGCAACAGATCGGCATCTATCCCGATGGCGTCTATTTTGTTGCGCTCATTCAAGTGCCGACGATCGAATCTGTTCCAGCCGCGATCGCCGAAACACTGGATCTGACCTTCGTTCCCAGCCAAAAGAATCCAGCCGAGCAGTTGTTCGAGATGATCGGCAGTAAACGGCTGCTACTGGTGCTGGACAATTTTGAACATCTGACCGAGGGAGCGGGGCTGTTGCTTGCGCTATTGCGGCAGTCACCCAATGTCGTGCTGCTTATCACCTCGCGCGAACGGCTCAATCTCCAAGCCGAGGATCTCTTTGAGCTACAAGGGTTGCCCACCCCAACGAATATCGCCGACGCGGCGGCCAGCACGTTTGCCGCGGTGCGCCTCTTTGTCGACCGAGCGCATCGCCTGGACAAGCACTTCAAATTGAGCGCCGATCAACTCCCGCATGTCGTACGCATCTGCCAATTGGTGGAGGGTTTTCCGCTGGCGATTGAATTGGCCGCCACCTGGCTGGGCGATCTCACTTGCCAGGGAATTGTCGCGGAATTAACGGCCGGGTTAGATCGGCTAGAAACCACGCTGCGTGACATTGACCCGCAGCATCGCAGTCTGCGGGCAGTCTTCGATGCGTCATGGCGGCTACTTTCGGCAGCGGAACGGAGAACATTGGCGCAGATCACCGTCTTCCGCAGCGGGTTCAGTGTGGATGCGGCGCGCGCCATTGCCAATGCATCGCCGTTGCTGTTGAGTGGGTTGCGCAACAAATCTTTGCTACGCTATGCTGGTGCGCAGCGGTACGACATGCACGCGCTCGTGCATCAATTTTCGGGTGAGTTTTTGGCGGCTGATCGACCCGCAGCCAGGCAGGTGCGGTATGCGCACGCCCAATATTTCCTCACCTTGATGGCAACGCAAGCCGGCGACCTTGATACGCGTAATGCGCGCCTGGCGGGTGATCGAATTCAGCCAGATTGGGAGAACGTTGCCCTGGCTTGGCAATGGGCGATCGAGGTTGGGAGCCTGGACCTGTTGCATCATGCCCTGGATGGCATCGTACGCTTCTGCGATCTGCGTGGACTCTTCCAAGAGGTGCAGATGTTGCTTGAACGGTCGCTTGCAGGCGTTGAAACTTCTCAGGCAGCGACGCAACAGACGCTCTACTGCCGTTTGCTGACGGCGCTGGCCTATTTTACGGGCCGGCGTGGGCTCGACAGTACGTTGGCTTT
>JAPLGZ010000652.1 GCA_026389895.1 Chloroflexota bacterium
CGACTGCCGCGACCGTAGTGGCCGGCACATCTAATGCGGCAAGCTGCTCGCGATAGTGCTGAATCAGCGGCGTACTGGCATTGAGAATGGCTACCCGCAGCGCGATGAGTTCACGCTCCGCCTTGCTCACGCCCGCTAACTCGGCTGGCGCCAGCAAGGCATCATAGCTGCCCTGTGTATAACGTGTAACATCGGCGCGACGGGTGCGCAGTTCGGCAAGCGCAGAATCCGGTTGAATATTGGCGAGTTGATCGAGCACATCGGGCTGCTTGGCATCGGTAACGGACTCTGGTGACTTGGGCATATGCTTCCTTTCTTTATCCATTTCTTCTCATCAATTTCTTTTCTTATCAATACCCCGCCATCAATGAACCCATGCGGTACACAGGTCAATTGATGGCGGGGTATATAGCCCTGGTTTTAATCCAGGCGCTGTGCGTTGGCTCCCTCAACTAAGGCGCTCACGTACAGCACGAATAATCGTTTCATTTTCTGGGAAGCCACCATCGCGGTACATGGAATGGATGAGATCGCCGTTAATCACCACATCAAAGGCGCCATCCTGCCAGGGGATGATTTCGATGGAGGCCAACTCATGGACAAATTCATGCATCAATGCTGAAGTTAATGCGAGTGTCTGGGGTTCGTAGCCGCATTCTGCGCAATAGGTAATGCTAACTTTGGTCTGGCCTTTGGTGGCAGTCTGGGGCGCGCTGAGGGGTATGGTTGCTTGTGGCGCGCTCGGTTGCACCGTTGCGGTTTTCTGCGCAACCCCATGTTCGATGAGCGCGCGCAACTCGCGGACAACCTCGCGGTCGGCGAGGGCGCGGTTTTCTTCGCGAAATGCGGCCGATGCCTGTTGAAGGCGAGCCCGTGCTTCTTCGGATAACTGCGCCGGTGGCGTATCGGGTGGAAAGGCCGAAAGTAGAGGATCGTAGGCAAACAGATCGCTGCGCATCTGGGCTTGCAAGGTGGTAATGTGGGCTGGGCGTTCGATCCAGTGTCCAAGCTCATGAAAGGTTGCGTCAAAAAAGACAAAGACCGGAATTGCCCGGAATTGCCCATCTTTGAGATACTGATCGATCAGATCAAGATTCTGATCGCGCAAGAAGATGCGCACATCGAGTTTGCCGCTCTCTGCGGCAAGCCGACCAAGCACCGGTAAATTGTTGATCACATCGCCACACCAATCTTCGGCGAGCACCAGCACATGTAAAGGCTGGGGAAGCTGGGTGAAAAAGGCGAGATCCTCGTCCGCAAACGTTACCGTCTGTTCATTGGCCTCCAAACGTTCACGGTTGCGCGTCATTTGCGCTTTATACGCTTCGTAGGTGAGACCTTGTTCAAAACGCTCTTGTGCTACAGGCATGGTTATTCCTTTCAATCCAGGTAGACAATCATTAACGTCATCAATCATGAATGAATCAACGCATTTGTTGCTCTGCTGTTGATTACTTGCCCTTTGTTACTTGCCCCTTTGGTCCTTTCTGCCGAAACTCCTCGTCCATAAACGCAACTGCTATTATACCGTAAGTGCGCCGATTATAAAGTAATTTTAATTGATGACCATCCGCGCTGCCATTGCGTCGATAAAACCGTGCTAGTACTCACGTACTAGCAGCCAAACGAAAAGATCAGTAGTTTAGCGGATGACAGTAAGGCGAGCATACGTAATAATTCTAACGACAATAAAATGAAAGTTTATGGTAAGGCTTACATAAATTATCAATATTACCCGCCCGTAAGTCTAGAGTAAAAGAGATGCGGCCTACAGGGTAGGTCGCTGCGCCGGTTACATCGTTCTCCTTAATTTCAGCCATCATTACCCCTGACCCCTGCGCTTTGTGTACCAGTGTCGGCAATTTAAGTTTTTGTTGGTAGTAAC
>JAPLGZ010000228.1 GCA_026389895.1 Chloroflexota bacterium
GATCAATTCGATTTGCGGAAATAATTGCGCCAACTCGCCCATAGACTGAGCGATCCAGGGAGCCGTTACTAAGACTTTCATGGGTTTCCTTCCTTGTATATAAGTTGGGTAAGCGAAGAGAAAAGAGTATATCATAAGTGAGCAAGCGAGGGTAGCAAGCAATCAGACCGGCCATGCCCAACTGGGTAGCAGCGTAACCGGCTAACTAAATTTAATCTCACCTACGTTTATCCGCCTCCCCCTTTTCCTATCTGACATGCTTGCCGCGGGCCTAATGCCCATCTTTTGTGTTCGCCTAAACCATGATAAACTCTGGCTATGCCATTCCTCCATTTAACTGAATTGATCGCCCGCCCGCAACCAAGGGCAGAAAGCGAATTTTATGCCAACTAGCGACACGATTGACAACGAAGCGAAAGTGCCTGCCTACACCTTACCCGCGCTGCTCACGCTGGAAAATGGCGCGCCGGTAGTTGATCCGCAGACCTGGTATACCCAACGGCGAGCGGAGTTGCTGCGGTTGTTTGAAACAGAGGTTTACGGCAAAATGCCGGGCGCGTTGGGCAGCGAACGCAGTGAAATCACTTCCATTGACGAAACCGCGCTGCATGGTCAGGCCACGCGCAAGGAAATTACGATCCATTTCACCGCTAGTCCTGATGGCCCGAAATTGCATCTGCTGATCTATTTGCCGAATCGACGATCCAGTCCTGTCGCGACTTTTCTGGGCCTGAATTTCAACGGCAACCATGCTGTTCATCTCGACCCCGGGATTACGCTCTCCAGCCAGTGGATGCGCAATAATGAAGCGAATGGCGTCTTTGATCATCGCGCCACCGAAGCATCGCGCGGGACAGAGGCGAGTCGTTGGCCGGTGGAACAGATTCTGGCGCGCGGCTATGGCCTGGCAACCGCCTATTACGGGGATTTAGACCCGGATTATGACGATGGTTTTCAAAACGGCGTGCAGCCACTTTTCTATCAAGCCGGCCAGACGCGCCCGGCCGCCGACGAATGGGGGGCGATTGGCGCGTGGGCTTGGGGTCTACGGCGGGCGTTGGATTATCTTGAAACAGACGCCGCCATCAATGCGCAACAGGTGGCGGTGATCGGCCATTCGCGATTGGGCAAGGCGGCGTTGTGGGCCGGGGCGCAGGACGAACGTTTTGCGATGACGATTTCCAACGATTCCGGCTGTGGCGGAGCGGCGATTTTTCGCCGCTGTTTTGGTGAGACCGTGGCCGTGATCAACGAGCGCTTTCCGCATTGGTTCTGTGCGAACTTCAAACACTATAACGACCAGGAAGCCGCGCTGCCAATTGATCAGCATATGTTGCTTGGCTTGCTGGCGCCGCGGCCCGTTTATGTGGCCAGTGCTGCCGAAGATCTCTGGGCAGATCCGCGTGGGGAATTTCTGGCCGCTTATCATGCCACTCCCGTTTATCAATTATTGGATACAGCCGGTTTGCCAGCCACCGAAATGCCTGGCTTAAACCAACCCGTTATGGGCTCGATTGGCTATCACATTCGGCCTGGTGTACATGATGTCACCCTCTATGATTGGGCGCGGTTTATGGATTTTGCAGACCGCCATTTTCGCTAGGGCATCTAGCCGCGGATGGGCAGGATGACGCAAATTGTTGCGCGCGCGACCAACAGATCCGCGACTTCCTGCCCATCCGCGGTTATAAATAGTAGTCCGTAACAGACCAAATTCAACCCTTCAACAAAGGAAGCATCTATCATGACCACAAACAAACAGGAAACCTGGCGCCAGGCGCTGGCCCAAGCGCGTCAATCGCTGCTCGCTTTGCTCAATTCACTGGAACCGGCGCAATGGGATGCCACTGTCTTTAGCGAAAATTCCGCATGGACGGTAGCAACCGTGGTTGGGCATCTGATCGACGGCGAGCGCGGGATGAGCATTCAAGTCCACAAAATTCGCAAAGGTGAACCCACGATCCCCGAAGGGTTCGACCTGGAACGCTGGAACGCGGGTGTCCAGAAACGCATCGGCAACCCTAGCCCCGCTGAGTTATTGGCGGCATTGGAAAGCACACGGGCCAAAACATTAGAAGGCCTGGCTTCGTTGAAAGAAGAAGAATGGGCGCTTAGTGGTCGGCATCCCAGCCGTGGCATTATCACGATTGAGCAATATTACGCCACCATGGCGGGTCACGATCAACAGCATAAGCAAGATATTGAGCAGGCATTGGGCTTGAATTAGCCCATTCTACGTTGGTCTATTCGCTGCCCAACTGATAAATCACCCACGCAGACAGAGAAAGGCCGCGCCAATGTTGGCGACGCTGAAAGGTATTGGATCGCGCATCGAGCTAACATTGGCCGGCCCGCTTTCCGACACCATCCGCAAAAATATGCGGATCGAATTATGGTCAGCCCTGGCCTATGGGGCATTTTACGCGGCCACTTTACCCTTCTTACCCGTCATTCTACGCCGTGCGGGGGCATCCGATCTGCTCCTGGCGATCTACACCTCGCAACAGTTCGTTGGCTCGGTGCTAACGGCCTTTAGCATTGTGCTAATGCGGCGACGGCGCACCATGAACATCATTGTGGTCTGCTGGCTAATTTCACGGTCGCTGATCCTGTTTTTTGCCTTTCTGGTTAATCCACTCTGGATGATCGCCTTGGGCGCAATCTTTTGGTTGCTCGAAGCCTTTCCCAATCCTGG
The DNA here is from genome assembly GCA_026389895.1 of Chloroflexota bacterium. Classification (GTDB taxonomy): domain Bacteria; phylum Chloroflexota; class Anaerolineae; order Caldilineales; family Caldilineaceae; genus JAPLGZ01. The sequence goes on from JAPLGZ010000228.1 coordinate 2,696, forward strand.
CTATACGCGTGTGCTCCAAAAGCTTTACCCGGCCAATGTACGGGGCAAAGTCATGTCGCTGGTGCGCGTCGGGCGCATCTCGACCATGGTCTTGATCACCCCATTGGCGGGCTGGGCGCTGGACCATTGGGGCTATCGTATTCTCTTTCCATTGGGTAGCTTGCTCGGCATCGTTTCCGTTTTACTCTTTACGCGGCTGGATGTCAACGAAGGTCCGCTGCCAGCCAGACAGACGAAGACGTTGTCCGAACTCTGGCAAATTATGCGTGAAGACAAGCGGTTTGCCTATTATCTGCGCTGCTTTGCCTTTTATGGCACCGGTACGTTGCTCTCCTGGACGGTTTACCCGTTGGTGCAGGTTGATAAACTGCATTTATCGTATTCCGAACTGGGGCTGTTAGGCCTGGCGCAATCGCTCTTTTGGTTATTGGGCTATCTCTTCTGGGGGCGACTGGTTGATCGGCATGGGGGGGTCTTCGTGTTGCGGATGAACTGTGCCATTGCGATCATCGTGCCTTTTTCCTATATCTGGGCGACGAGCAGTTGGATGCTGGTGCCAGCCTTTATGGTGCAAGGCATTATCAACGCTGGTTGGGATATGGGGCTAATCAATGCCGGGATTCAGCTCGCCGATCCCGAACGCGTGACCGAGTATGCCGCGGTCCAAGGGACAGTGGTCGGGGTGCGCGGGATGTTGGTGCCGATCGCCAGTGTTGCTCTGTTAAAACTTGGCATTCCAATTGTCGGCATCTTCATGGTCAGTATTGGTCTGATGATCACCGCCTGGATTATGTTTGGCTATGTCAACGCGCCCTTGCCCACACAACCAACCGCGCTTGCCCGTTATCGCTGGCCGCTGCGCTTTCGTTGGCCGTGGGTATAGGTGCTGGTTTGTCACCGCACAAATGAATCAGACCTGTGCGGTGACAAACCGCACCTACGCGAGTCCTCCTTCGCAACGAAGCGCTTCCGCTAGGCGACCCATCCCTTCTTGAATTTCCGCCGGTGTGTTATAGCCGAAGCTCAACCGTAGACAATTTTTGCCGGATATGCTATCTGGTGCAAAGTTGTTGCCTGGGGAATAACCGACATCATAAATTTCTAAAATCTTTGGGCGTAGCGCGGCGACATCGATGCCGGCGGGTAGTGTAACCCACAGAGAAAGCCCACCTTCGGGTTTTGTCCAGGTGGCGGCGCCGGCGAAATGTGTTTCTAAACCAGCCACCATCGCATCGCGTTTGGCGCGCTGAATATCGGTGATCTCCTCGATGTGTGAAGCGAGATGGTTGACGGCATAGCGATGAACCGCAAAAGCCGCAAATAAATTCACTGCGCCACCACTCTTCGCTGGCAAGGCCCGCGCCAGTAGTTCGCGCGACGCCGTCATGTAGCCCAGCCGCATCCCTGGGGCAATCGTTTTCGAGAATGAGCCGACATAGATCACGAGCCCCGTATCGTCTAGCGCCCGCAGCGAAGGGAGATCCTGGCCATCATAGCGCAGATCGACGTAACAATCGTCTTCTAAAATGGGTAGATTATACTTCTGCGCAAAGGCAAGCAGCGCCTTACGCCGTTCCAGGCTCATGGTGCCGCCTTTGGGGTTTTGAAAGGTCGGCACCACATAAATGAGTTTCGGCTGTCTACCTTCAGCCTTAACTTTTTTGATCATCGCTTCGAGCGCGTCGGGCAAAAGCCCTTCATGGTCACAGGCGACGCCGCGCACATTGGCCCGAAAACGCCGCATCTGATAGAGCGTACCGCTGTAGGTAAAATCTTCGGTCAGCACCACATCGCCGGGGTCGATCAGCGTCTCGATCACCATGTGCAAAGCCTGCCCAGCCCCGGCGGTCAACACCAAATCGTCGGCGGTGACTTGAATGTTGCGGTCGCGCGCCAGTTTAGCGGCTAGAAATTCACGCAGTGGGAGATACCCTGCGCTCGGTAAATAGAGCGCCAGATTCTGCCCTTCTTCGTGCAGTGCGGTTTGCAACGAGGCTAATAAATCTGTCAAAGGGAGCGACGCGGGGTCTGGATAGGCGATGGCAAAATCATATTTGCCCCGCTTATTCGCCCCCCATGAGGGCATATCAGCAGAATGGCGGGCGAAGAGTTGTTGAAATTGAAAAGTATTACTTTGGGTCATGAGTTGGCCTCGGCGCGTGTGGATTTTTGATGGCAATCTTAGCCAATCTTAGCCGAAGCGAATTAATGTGGCAAGCACTGAGCCCATTTGTGAAGAGTTTCTATGGGTAGGGTAATAATTTCAACCCTGTAATAAATTGATAATCACGTTGATTTTTTGTAGCGAAAGACTCTTGCATAACAATTGCGGTTGCAGCGATAATCCCATCTGCGATCGCTAATCCGTGGCTTAAACGATATTGACGTAATAAATCGACTGCCAACTCCGAAATAGTTTCAGTTACTTTAACAATGATAAACCGAGCCAAGAACCTTTCGCATCATGAATATTACGTCCAGCATCAATTAAAATATCGGTGTCAACGAGAATCATCATTTTGCTATATCCACCCGTGCTTACGTAAGTCGCGGACGTATGCAGTACTATCGTTCATCTCGTCCCGATCCTGCCAAATGCCGATAAATTTCTCATCAACTAAGCGCGTTGATTTCATTTTGCGAATCGGTTTGGTCCGTTCATTTTGTTTGCTTAATAAAGTAATCAGATCAGCTACAATTTTTTGTGCTTCTGGTGGTAAAGCCGCAAAATCTTGAAAAAATTCGGCTTGATTCATCTGCGTATCCTCCCCAAAAATTTACGAACAATCACGCATCTTGAAATTAGTATAAGCGATCCCCTACAACCGGTCAACCCTATCCCGAAATAGCCCTCCCTGATTCGCTCATTGCGCACATCTTTATTCTCCGTTAAAATACGTTGCATAAATCCTAAACGCAGCAAAAACAATTCAAAGGATTATGACTATGCATTTTGATCTCTTAATTAAAGGCGGCGAAGTCGTCGATCCAGGTAGTGGTTATCAGGGCCGCTTTGACATTGGCATCAAGCGCAACCGGATCGCCGCCGTCGAAGCCAATATTCCCGCCGAAGCGGCCTTTCGGGTCATCGACGCCAGTGGCCAAATTGTGACGCCTGGCTTGGTAGATTTACACACGCATGTCTATCACAGCGTCACCACTTGGGGGGTGCTGGCCGACCCCGTGGCCGCACGCAGTGGCGTCACGACGTGGCTGGATGTTGGCTCGGCGGGCGCGTATAATTTGCAGGGTTTTCGCGAATTTATTGCCAAACCATCCGACGCGCGTATTTATGCGCTGCTCAATATTTCATCAATTGGTCTGACTGCACCGACCTGGGAATTGTCTAATCTTAATTATTGCGACGTCGATCTCTGTCGAAAATTGATCGATCTGCACCGCGATCTCGTGTTGGGGGTCAAGGTGCGCATTGATGCCGCTACCACCAGTGGCACGGGCATCGAACCCTTGCGCCGGGCGCGCCAGGCCGCCGAACAGACAGAATTGCCGATGATGGTGCATATTGGCAAAGCCCCGCCAGAGTTGCAAGAGGTCTTGCCTTTGTTGCGACCCGGTGACATCTTAACCCATTGTTTTACCGGCCAATCGATGCGCATTATCGATGACAAAGGCAAATTGATCGACGCCGCCAAGCAGGTCTGGGATATGGGCGTGGTCATGGACATTGGGCATGGCGCGGGTTCATTCTCGTTTGAGACCGCCGAAGCCTTAATTCGTGCGGGCCACCTGCCCGATGTAATCTCGTCGGACATTCACCAATTTAGCATTAATGGACCGCTCTTTGATTTGCCAACCTGTATGAGTAAGTTTTTGGCGATTGGCATGACCTTGCCGCAGGTGGTCGAGGCCGCCACGACAAAGCCCGCGGTGGTGCTTGGCATGCAAAACGAGATCGGCACCCTCAAGCCCGGTGCGTTGGCCGATGTCGCTTTGTTCAAGGTAGAACAGGGGAGTTTTACCTTTTATGACATTCATATGAACCCGCGCGTCGGCAAAGAATTACTGCGCAACACCCTAACCATTGTCAATGGCCGGCCAATGGCGATCATGTCCGATCCGCCACCAGCGCCTTGGATTGAAATGACCGAAGACCAACGAAATTTGATCAAATGGGGTCATACGCCGAGTGGTATGAGCAAGGGATAGAAAATAATTAATAATTAATAGCTAATCGCTAATAGCTAATAACTAATGAAGAAGCGTGGACGAAGGAGGCTCTTCCGTTAATTATTAATTATTAATTGTTACTTATTAGTTGTTCATTATTACTTATTCCTCTCCGCTTGTCAGTAATTTCATTAATCTAACAAAAAACGCCTAGAAAGGCCAGCATTGTATGTTCAAAATTATGGTCGGCGAATGCAAACAGGAAGTTTCTACCTTTAATCCCGCACTCAGCACCTACGCCGATTTTGATATCTCATTTGGTCAAGCCCTGATCGATTTCCATCGCGGCGGCCAGGTCGAGTTGGGCGGGGCATTGCAAGTGTTTGATCAGCGGCCAGATGTGGCGTTGGTCCCCACCTATAGCGCGCGCTCGATCACGTCGGGCGGGACATTGGAACGCGCCAGTTTTCAACGCTTGATGGATGAATTTTTGGCCGCCGTGCGCGCTGCACCACCGGTCGATGCGGTCTATCTATCGCTGCATGGGGCGATGGGCGCGCAAGGCGAAGATGATCCAGAAGGCTTGTTACTCCAGGAAGTGCGCAAAATTCTAGGGGAAGAAGTGCCGATCGTCGTCTCATTGGATCTGCACGGTGTCCTCACCGATCGCATGTTGCAACACAGCAACGCGATTGTGTCGTATCACACCTACCCGCATGTCGATTTTTATCAAACCGGCGTGCGGGCCGCCCAATTGCTCCTCAAGATCCTCGACGGCACCGCCAAGCCGGTGACTGCTCATATCCGCATCCCGGCGTTGGTGCGCGGCCCAGAACTGATCACAGAAACGGGCCTCTTTGGCCAGATGATTCGCCAGGCGCAAATTTTCGAAACGAGTGAACAGGGCTTGTCGGCGGGCATGTTTATCGGCAACCCATTTACCGATGTGCTCGATCTGGCCACGAATAGTTTTGTGGTGGCCAACGGCGATGTGGAATGGGCCAAGCGTGGCGCGGCCCAACTGGCCGATCAATTTTGGCAAGTGCGCGAGCGTCTGTTTCAGCCGTTGATCAGCCTGGAAGAAGCGTTGAGGACGGCCACAACCAAACTCGGCCAAGGCACATTTGTCTTTGTCGATGCCGCCGACGCCACCAGTTCGGGCGCGTCTGGCGACAGCAATGAGATTTTGCGCGGTTTTATCGAAAGTGGTTATGGGGGCAAAGCACTGTTGCCCATTGTCGATCCGCCCGCCGTGCAAGCCGCCATCAAGGCCGGGATCGGCGGCGAGATCCAAGTAACATTGGGCGGCCAGCTCGATCCCCGCTTTAAGCCGGTGCCCGTGACGGCCTATGTGAAATTATTGTCGGATGGTGATTTTGTCAATGAGTCACATGGCACAATTTGGTCAGCTGGCCTCACGGCGGTGCTCCAAATAGACAAGATCACCGTCATCGCCACGAGCCGGCCTGTCAGCTTGTATGACCGATCACTCTTTTATGCGCATGGCCAAGACCCCAAGCGTTTTGACGCTGTGGTCGTCAAGTCGCCGCACTGTCAACACCACATGTTCACGGATTGGGCCGCCGCCATGCTCAATGTGGATGTAGACGGTTCCACCAGTGCCAATCTCCCCCGCTTGGGGCATACCCGCTGCCGTCGACCACGCTTTCCGCTTGACCAAGGTGTGGTCTTTACGCCAGAAATCCGGGTTTATCAGCGCTGAGGCTTTGTCGAAAAATAATGAGTCATGAAGTACAGGTCATGTATGCTGTGTGACCTATCGGCATAGGGCGATTTTACATAATCGCCCTATGCTATATTTCCTTGTCCAGGCTCTTGCTCTTTTATCAGAAGCCGTTCTACTTCTGGCAAAGCAAGGGCAAGCACTTGGGCAATGGTTGCCAGGTCAAACCCATTCGCCACCATTGCTTGGGCAATTTGGTGGTTGCGCTCCTCAATGCCTGCCTGCTTGCCAATATCGATACCTTCCTTTTTGCCAATATCGATGCCTTCCTGGCGGACTATCTCTCGTTCACGTTCAAGTGCCCTGACTAACATACTCTTAACCTCCTCGCGTGTCAGATATTGTTCTTCAATCTGCGCAAAATCTGTATTCTTCAGCCTACCGTGTGCGGCCAATTGACGAAACCAGTTGACAAACAACATGACGGCTTGGCGGTCGGGTTCAGTGTCATACAAACTCAGCAGCTTTTCCATCAGAAGTGGCAGATCATAGTGCGCCTCGGCCAGAAACAAAGTAGTGATGATGTTGTCGACTTTCGCCAGCCATTCCTTGCCATACGCGTTCTCAGCGATGACCAGATGTTCAAAGTGCAAACCATAGCTGCCCAGATCAATCTCGCTTTCAATCAACTGGTCAAGATTGGTCGGGGCAGTCCACTTTTCATCCCCATTATACAACACCAGTTGGAACATAGCCGGCAATAACAACCCGCGCACATTCTTATTGGACAGTACAAAGTCCATGTAGAAATTACAACGGTAGTGCAAGCTACGCAAGACCATAAAACGCTGCACGTCCGACTGAAACTCAATCAACAAGCACAGGTAAATCACCTTGTCGGAATCCCGTAGTGGCACTTTATAGATGATGTCTGCCTCTGTCTCTTTATAATGCTCACTGACAAAAGACTTGTCCAACCGTTCGCCGCGGTCAAAGTCCAACCTGGACACCCATACTTCTTCGACAAAGGTTTCGATTAACTGGCGGAAGATTGTTTTGTTGCTGAACAGTCGTTTGTAGCCGCTGTCATGAATCGTTGCTGTCATCTGCATTTGCCAAGTTATATGAGTTTGCTTTGGGTAGACATGTGCCAATCATAACCATTGGGCAGATAAAGATCGGCCAGATGATAGCCAATCTCCAACCATTACGCTATCCGTTCAATTTCGATTCAATCTGGGTGAGCGCAGCCGAAAAGGTGGACGCGGCGTACGACGGACATACCTGACCAAGACAACCTCATGCGGATGACTTTGCACGATGCGGTCAAGCAATGCGCCCTTGTCAGCGTCGCAATCCACGACTGCACCTTGAAAGATCGCGACGTATCGTCCTAGATAGTGTACGATTAGCTCTGCTTTCATCGTTTCAAAGGCCGCAATCTCCTTGTCCATCGTCTGCGTTTGGGGATCCTGATAGAAGGGCGAATGCTCATGGTCAGCCGCGTTGGTGGCTTGCGAATCGGTCTTCTCGTCTATGTCTTCAAAGCGTGCGTTGTCCACATATGGAAGCGCCGCTATCAGTGCCAGCAATTCGTTGATTTTGTTGTCATCGTTCAACGTAATCGTAATTTTGCCCATGTTTCTGCCGTCTCTCTGCTCATTTACCATCGCTATTTCTATGCCTATTCTATCACATGTAAGGTAAGTGTTCATAGGCAGAGGTGGCAATGGCTGCGGCCAGACATTTGTTACGCGTAACAGTCTACGCGCAACAAATGTAGCCCTAAACAAGATGTGTCCTTTGGGTAGTTAAAAGCTATGGTATTTATTTCTTTCACTGGTCGTTGATCTCTTCTACTATAGTCCTGAGTTCTAGCAGATCAAGATAGTTGGGCTTGGAAGCCAGATAGCCCCTGTCTACCTGTTTTCCTGGCTATCTCTCCACACAAGAGCTGCATAGTTGCTAGTTTTTTATGGATTGCGCGCCAAGCACTTCTCTATTAGAATGTAGGCCGTGCGTAACACTTCAGGCTTGCGATCAATCCCCTGCAGAAAGGTAAACTTGGGAAGATGAATCCGCTCAGATCAGCTTCCCCAAAGAGATATTCTCTCTGAATCGTTGTGATTGTGCTAACAAATCGACCTCATCTATGGCAAATTTAGAAAGGAATCAACCATGCGTTTTGGCATGAGCGGCTGTTTTCTCCCCGACGATATGAATAACTTGACCCCGGAAATGTGCAAGCGGGTGCGCGAGTTAGGTTTTAGCGGCATCTTCACCCGTTTCCGCAAGAATGACCCGCGCACGGCCAGCAAGGCTGAGGCTAATCTAGTGCGCGATATGCTGGCCGGGGAAGGTGTCCGCCTCTATCAGGCCACCGGTTTCTGGCAGAATATGGTTACACCCGATGAAACCCACCGCAAGCAAGCCGTACAGACGGTGCAAGCGGCGTTGCGCCTGGCCGGTTGGCTGGGCGCGCGCGGCATCGACACTGGTCCAGGCTCGATGAATCCAGACGGCCCCTGGTTTCCCCATCCGGATAACTGGACGGAAACCAGCCGTCGCCAATTGGTCAAGACGTTAAACGAGTGCAAACAAGCCGCCGAAGATGCCGGCGTCTTCTTGAGCCTGGAATGCCATCAATTGGTCACGTTGAAGACGCCCGAAATTGCGCGTGAGATTCTAGATGAAGTCAATTCGCCCTGGGTGCGCAACGATTATGACTCGGCCAACTGGATCACGTTGGAGACGGTTTTTGACACGGGGGCCGCGCTGAATCACCATTTTGACGTGATGGGCAAGCACATTGTCAGCTGCCACGCCAAGGACATCAATATTGAGAACCGGCTCGCTTTGCATTTGCAAGATGGTTGCCCCGGCAAGGGTTTAATGGACTTCAAAACCCTCTTCCGCCGCATGGAAGCGCTCGATCCCGACTATCCCGTGATTTCGGAGGGTAACTCTACCGAAGAATTGCCCTTCGTCAGTGAACTCTTCCACAACACGGCGAAAGAACTCGGCATTCGCGTGCTAGATGTGAATGATAAGGCGTAAGCAATAGCCTGACCATTGACAAATGAGCGAACAACTTTTACACTCAGGCAGGTAAACGAGCGAAAGAGCGCTTCACTGTGTCAAAAAGGATTTGTGATCGATAGCTCAAGTCCAACTTTTTAAACAAATTTAATTTTTAAGGATCTTTCTAATGCCCAACTTACGTTTTGCCGCGCCCAAAGAACGACGCGTGGCGATTATTACCGGTGGCGCACGCGGCATTGGCCGTGCTAGTGCATTGCGCATTGCCGAAGAAGGTCGCGATATTGTGATCGCCGACCTTTTAGACAAAGGCCCAGATGTTGTCCAAGAGATCGAAGCACTGGGTCAAAAGGCGCTATTTATCAAAACCGACGTGACCGACGAAGCCGCGGTGCAGGCGATGGTGACGCAAACGGTCGAGCATTTCGGGCGGCTAGATATTCTCGTCTGCTGCGCTGGCATTCTGGGCAAGGAAGCGCCTTTTCTGGAACAGTCTGTGGCGCAGTTTGAAAAAGTGCTGCGCATCAACCTCTTTGGCGTCTACCATGCCCATCAGGCGGCGATTCCCCATATGCTCAAGGGTGGTTGGGGCCGTTGTGTCACGATTACCTCGGGCGCCCGCTTTGGCGCCACCAACCAAGTCCCCTATGGCGTCTCCAAGGGCGCCGTATGGTCGCTGGTTGCGGCGCTGGGTAATGCCTATCCCAAAGAGAATGTCTTTATTAATGGCACCTGAGTTCCTGGCCAACCCTGGCAACCCGATCGGGCGTTATTCCGATGCCGAAGAAGTGGCCGAAGTCGTGGAGTTTCTCACCTCTGAACGCAACACCTACACCACTGGTTCGGTCTGGAGTGTCAAGGGATCGACCGGCTAAATGTGATTGGCGCGGCCCGGTGATATCCGCCCCATGAACATTTGTTTAATCACCGGGCCGCGAGTCTCATATGAATTCTCATTCCACAGAAAGGAAACAAAGCAACATGCAACGCATAATGACCTATTTGGTAATCTTTCTGACCGTTGGCCTAGCCGGCCTACTCTGGATGACCCGCCCTGCCCATGCCACAATTCAAAAGACTTATCCATCACGCACTTTTGCCGCTACCGTATCATCATCGTTGGCTGTGACAACAACAGATGCATTGACCACAACGCCAGTCGTCAGCCCAACCACTTCTGTAACGATGGTGCTGCCAATAACAACCACACCACTGCTTACCACTACACCGGTAGTTACCACTACACCGCCGGTCACAACTACACCATCGGTTACTACTACACCACCGATTACCACTACACCACCGGTCACAACTACACCATCTGTCACAACTACACCACCAGTTACTACTACACCGGCAGTCACAACTACACCGGCAGTCACAACTACCCCTGTTGTGACCACGACGCCTTCCATCACGGCAACACCACCCATCACCACGACCCCGCCACCAAGCGGTTGTCAACAATTAGTGGTCAATGGCAATTTTGAAGAGCGCACGGGCTGGCGACTCCCCGTCACGCGTCATTCGGGCGCGTATAGCAGCGATAGTGCTTTTGAGGG
>JAPLGZ010000150.1 GCA_026389895.1 Chloroflexota bacterium
CATTCCGTTCGTACGTGGCAGTGCGCTCAAGGTGCTGGAAAGCACAAGCACCGACCCGAATGCGCCAGAATATGCCTGCATCTGGGAATTGATGCGCGTTGTCGACGAATACATTCCGACGCCGGTGCGCGAAACCGCCAAGCCCTTCCTGATGCCGATTGAAGATGTCTTCAGCATCAAGGGGCGTGGCACGGTGGTCACTGGGCGTATCGAACGCGGCATGGTGAAGCCGATGGAAGAAATCGAAATTGTCGGGCTTGCCCCAACGCGCAAGACCGTGGTCACTGGTGTGGAAATGTTCCGCAAACTGCTCGACCAAGGGATTGCGGGCGACAATGTCGGTTGTCTGTTGCGCGGCATTGAGCGCGAGGACATTGAGCGTGGACAAGTGCTGGCCAAGCCAGGCAGCATCACCCCGCACACCACGTTCATGGCCGAAGTCTATGTGCTCAGGAAGGAAGAAGGCGGCCGTCATACCCCCTTCTTCAAGGGCTATCGACCGCAGTTCTACATGCGCACGATGGACATCACCGGCTCGATTGAGTTGCCCGAAGGCGTCGAGATGGTCATGCCTGGCGATAACATCAACATGAAGGTTGAACTGATTTCGCCCGTCGCACTGGAAACCGGGAGCCGTTTCGCCATTCGAGAAGGTGGTCGCACCGTCGGCGCTGGCGTCATTACCCAAATCCTCAAGTAAGATGGAAAGGACGCCCTGATGGCAAAGCAACGAATCCGGATTAAACTGAAAGCATACGATCACCGGGTATTGGATTTATCAGTTCGTCAAATTGTGGATGCCGCCGAACAGACGGGTGCGCAGGTTGTGGGCCCCGTACCGTTGCCCACCCATATTGAGAAATTTACGGTTATGCGCGCCCCTTTTATTGATAAAGACAGCCGTGAGCAATTTGAAGTGCGTACACATAAGCGCTTGATTGATGTTGTTGATCCTGGCAGTAAAACGATTGAGAACTTAACCCGCCTGAATTTACCAGCTGGCGTAGATATTGAAATCAAACTTTAACCGCTACTAGTCACAATATGGGATGATGTGGTTTGGTCGAGTTGATACTCGGGCAATCGTCAGTCCCAGGAGGAATTATGCGAGGCATTCTAGGTAAAAAAGTAGGCATGATGCAGCTCTATGATGAGAGCGGCGCGGTTGTGCCGGTGACAATTATTGATGCAGGCCCCTGTTACGTCACCCAAGTCAAAACCTTAGATACAGACGGTTATAATGCTGTCCAAATCGGTTATGACGAGGTCCCCGAACGAAAACTTACAAAAGGCGAGCGTGGTCACTTGAGCAAAGCAACCGCGCCTACTTTGCGGGAGTTGCGTGAACTACGCTACAAAAATGCGCCTACTTATGGTCTTGGCGATGTAATCAAAGCCGACATTTTTAAAGAGGGCGATATTGTCGACGTGGAAGGCACTTCCAAAGGTCGTGGCTTTCAAGGTGGCGTCAAGCGTCATGGTTTCGCTGGCGGTCCCAAGACTCATGGGCAATCTGACCGTCATCGTGCTGTTGGCTCACGCGGTGCAGGCACTACCCCAGGTCATACTTGGCCCGGCGCTCGAGCGCCGGGACATATGGGCAACGAGCGTGTGACGGTACAAAATTTGAAAGTGGCCCTGGTCGACGCAGAGCGCAATTTGATCGCCGTTCGCGGCGCTATTCCTGGCTCACGTAATGGCCTTGTACTGGTGCGCGATGCTGTGAAGAAGCCACCGAAGCAGGCTTAAATTCCAGACGCGTAAGCTTAGAAAAACAAGGAGAAATTGAGATGAATTTACCGCTCAAAGATATGGCCGGGAAGCAAATTGGCGAAATTGAAGTCAGCGATGCAATTTTTGCAGCGCCGGTCAATAAATCTGTTATGCATCAGGCGTTACTGCGCCAACTTTCAAATGCTCGCCAGGGAACGCATAAAACTAAGACGCGTGGCGAAGTAGCTGGTGGTGGTCGTAAACCATTTAAGCAAAAAGGCACCGGACGTGCGCGTCAAGGTTCAACTCGTGCGCCAAACTGGATTGGTGGTGGCACAGTATTTGGACCTACACCGCGCAAATATATCAAGCAACTGCCCAAAAAGATGTTCCATGCAGCCCTGCGTAGCGCTCTAACGGTTAAGGCCGCTGCTGGCCAAATTGTGGTGCTTGATAGTATTGATGTGGTCGAGCCTAAAACCAAGAGGATTGTTGAAATCCTAAATGCGTTGGCCTTGAATACGGGAACTGTCTTGATGGCATTACCGGAAAAGAATGAGTTGGTCCAGCGCAGTGCAAATAATTTGCCAAATATAAAGTTGATGTTAAGCGGCTATCTGAATGTGCGCGACGTTTTAGGGTATGATACGTTGCTGCTCTCGAAAAGTTCAATCGAACACATTGAGAATTGGCTTGGCTCGAATGGCGATTCTGATGAGCCCGCAGTGGAAACCGAAGGCGAGGGGGCGTAATTATGCATATTTATGAAATTTTGAAGCGTCCGGTCATTACCGAAAAAAGTGTCTATAGCGCTGAAGATTTGGGTGTAAGCCGCTATGCTTTTGAAGTAGATATGCGCGCCAACAAGTTACTGGTTAAAGACGCAGTTGAAACTGCATTTAACGTGGTGGTGGATCGGGTGCATATTATGGTAATGCCGATTAAGACCGCACGACGCGGTCGGCGGATTGCTGTGCGTAAGCCGAAGTGGAAAAAGGCGATTGTAACCTTAGCGCCTGGCAATACCATCCAATTGTTTGAAGGCGTATAGGTTAGGAGTGCTATCATGGCAATTAAAATTTATCGACCCACTTCAGCGGGACGTCGTAATACCAGTGTCTCTACTTTTGAAGAGATCACCCGTTCTACACCAGAACGTTCTCTGTTAGCTCCCTTGCATAAAAAGGCTGGCCGCAACAACCGAGGCGTTGTCACGGCTCGTCATCAAGGTGGTGGCCACAAACGTCGTTATCGCATTATTGACTTTCGCCGCGATAAATGGAATGTCGCTGGGAAAGTTGATTCGATTGAATACGATCCGAATCGCAGTGCACGGATTGCTTTGATTGTCTATACTGACGGCGAGAAACGGTATATTTTGGCGCCGAATGGCCTTAAGGTTGGCGAGACGATCATGTCGGGGCCCAATGCTGATATTCGTACTGGCAATGCGCTACCGATTCGCAATATCCCGCTAGGTACAATGGTCCATAACATTGAATTATATCCTGGCCGTGGTGGTCAGTTTGTGCGCAGCGCCGGCAACGCCGCTCAGTTATTAGCGAAAGAGGGCACAATGGCCCAAGTGCGCTTGCCGAGTGGCGAAGTTCGTTATATTGATATGAACTGCTTGGCGACGATTGGTCAAGTTTCTAACCCTGACCATGCCAATGTCAGTTTGGGCAAGGCTGGCCGCAAACGCTGGTTGGGTATTCGACCCGGCACGCGTGGTGTGGCGATGGATCCTTCTTCGCATCCGCATGGTGGTGGTGAAGGTCGCTCGCCGATTGGTATGAAACATCCCAAAACGCCGTGGGGTAAACCGGCATTGGGTAAAAAGACACGCCGTAACAAGCGCACGAATAAGTTTATTGTTCGCCGCGGTGGCGCCTAGGCTAACTGGAAGGAAAGGATGGTCATATGTCCCGTTCACTAAAAAAAGGACCGTTTGTTGAGCTCAAGCTCCTCAAACGGGTTGAAGAAATGAATCGCAAAAGCGAGCGCAAAGTTGTCAAAACTTGGTCGCGTGCTTCCACTATCTTTCCCCAGTTTGTCGGCCATACGATTGCCGTGCATGATGGGCGTCGCCATGTACCTGTGTATATTAGCGAAAACATGGTGGGGCATAAGCTAGGTGAGTTTGCACCGACACGTTTTTTCAGAGGTCATGTCCGCTCTGAGAAATCTACCAAGGTCCGGCGCCCGACGGAAGGAGCTTAATCATGGAAGTGCGAGCCGTTACGAAATTTACTGGGATCAGTGCGCAAAAAGCACGCTTGGTATTAGATGAGATGCGTGGTCGCCGGGCAGAAGAGGCATTAGTCCTTCTAGCCTTTATGCCACAACAGTCTGCTACCGTGGTTGCTAAGACAATTAAGAGTGCACTTGCCAATGCTAGTGAGAATTTCGGTTTAGAAGCTAGCGATATGTATATCAGCAAGATTTTTGCCGATGCGGCGCCTACCCGTAAGTGGCGGCGTTTCGGAGCCCGTGGCCGGTTCAAACCTTGGCTACGTCGCTCGTCGCATGTTACGGTCATTTTAGAAGAACGCGTTACTGCTTAGTAACAAGGAGGATAAATTTGGGCCGCAAAGTACATCCCACGGGCTTCCGTCTGGGAATCATCAAAGAGCACAAAAGTCGCTGGTTCGCTGCGGGTAGACGTTACACGGAGCAACTCGACGAGGATCGCGAAATTCGCCGGATCGTAGTTGCCGAACTGCCAAAAGCAGGCATTAGTGGCGTTGAGATTGAGCGCCAACCCAACCAGGTTTACATCTTGGTTGATACAGCTAAGCCTGGCGTGATTATTGGCCGTAAAGGCACAAGCGTCAATGTCTTGAAGACAAAACTACAAGATATGACCCAGAAAAAGGTCAAGATTGACGTGCGCGAGATCACAAAGCCAGAGTTGAATTCACGGCTGGTGGCGGAAAGTGTCGCCGAGCAGATCGAACGTAGAATTAGCTGGAAGCGCGCCATGAAACAAGCAGTCCAAAAGACCCTACGTGTTGGCGGCAAAGGTGTTATGATCACAGTTGCTGGTCGTTTAGGTGGCAGTGATATGGGGCGTGTGGATACCGTACGTGAAGGTCAAATTCCACGTCACACACTGCGCGCCGATATCGACTATGGTACGGCTGAGGCCAATACAACCTTTGGTGTGATTGGCGTTAAAGTGTGGATTTACCAAGGCGAAGTTTTGCCAGGTGAAGAATATCACGCGCGCCTGACTGTTGATGCTAAGTAAAACTAGTCATCGTCAGTGGTTGGCAAATAGCGTTTAGTGTAAGGTTTTACACCTAATTGCTACTGGCTATTGACTGATGACTTGAAGTAGAGAATTCGATGGAGATACGACCATGTTGATGCCAAAACGTGTTAAACACCGCAAATTAATGCGCGGTCGCTTAAAAGGGCTGGCCTATCGCGGTAGCCAGATTTCCTTTGGCACCTACGGTCTGCAGGCGATGGAATCTCAATATGTGACTAGTCGTCAAATTGAGGCCGCCCGCCGTGCTGTGGTGCGCTATATCCGCCGTGGTGGTAAGCTTTGGATCCGCATTTTCCCGGATCGCCCAGTGACTAAACGTGCTGCTGAAACACGCATGGGTTCCGGTAAAGGCAGTGTGGATCATTGGGTTGCACCAGTGCGACCTGGCCGCGTGTTATTCGAGATGGCCGGCATTCGGGAAGACTTGGCGCGTGAAGCATTTCGCCTGGCTGCCCATAAATTGCCGATGAGGACGCAATTTATTGCGCGCGAAGAGCATAGCGCATAAGGAAAGAGGAATGTTATGAAAGCAAGTGAATTGCGCACGTCTACCAGTGCAGAATTAGCCGGCAAGTTGGATGACTCTTACCAGGAAATGTTTAATTTGCGTTTCCAAAAAGCCACCGGCAAATTGACCAATACGACACGGGTCAAAGATGTGCGTCGGCAAATTGCGCAAATTAAAACGATCTTGCGCGAACGTGAATTAACTGGTGCAGCTCAATAAGGAGAGATGCCAATATGCGTGAACGACGAAAAGCCTTGGTTGGCACCGTAGTCAGCGATAAAATGGAAAAGACAGTTGTGGTCTCTGTTTCGCGGAGCACGCGTCATCCTTTGTATGGCAAAGTTGTGAATGTAAACCAGAAGTATAAGGCCCATAACGAAGAAAACAACGCCAAGGCTGGTGATGTGGTGCGGATTCGTGAATGTCGGCCGATAAGCAAAGAAAAAAAGTTCTTTGTTGAAGAAGTTCTTGAGCGTGCAACCGTTGTTTAATGCGGCTCGGTTGTGACAAATTAACGCTGTACGTGGCTCCCATTGCCATTTGTCACAGCGCACAATGATATGAGGTACGGACAATGTTACAACAGGAGAGTCGGCTTAAAGTAGCCGATAATACAGGTGCAAAAGAATTGTTGACGATCCGTGTCAAAGGTGGCAGCACGCGTCGTTATGCTGCCGTTGGCGATGTGATTGTGGCAAGTGTCAAGAGTGCCAGCCCAACAGGCAGCGTTAAAAAGGGTGATGTAGTGCGCGCTGTGGTTGTCCGCACAACTCGTCCCGTGCGTCGCGCAGATGGTAGCTATATTCGTTTTGATGAGAATGCGGCTGTCATTATTGACGACAATCAAAACCCACGTGGGACGCGTATTTTTGGACCCGTGGCACGCGAACTGCGCGAAGGTGGATACATGAAAATTGTCTCCTTGGCGCCAGAAGTGCTTTAAATAGTTATTAGTAAATGGTATAGAGTGATTCCGGATATCCGATGTATCGCCAACTAACTACCAATTACTAATTACCAGTTACTGATAGCTAGCGAACGAGGAGTGAGTGTTATGTCTCTAAAAATTTGCAAAGGTGATACTGTTGAAGTAATCACTGGAGATTCAAAAGGCCATCGCGGCCAAGTGCAAAGCGTGATCCGCAAGAAAAACAAGGATGGGTCTTATGATCCAGAGCGCGTCTATGTGATTGTAGCCGGCGCAAACATTATCGTAAAGCACCAAAAGGCTACCGGTCGTGTGCGTACACAAACTGGACGCATCGAAAAAGAGGCTCCGCTCCATATTAGCAAAGTGATGTTGGTCGGCACAGATAATCGCCCTACACGTGCTGGTTTCGATATTGCGGCTAATGGCGAAAAAAGTCGGGTCGATCGGCGCACTGGTAGTTTATTGCCCAAGCCTAAGGAAGCCTAAATCGGCTTCTGTACAGAGATTATGGCTTGGTTTTGTATTTACAACATTCTAGATAAATTAGCCTGACCTGATACCGGACTCCGTCGGTATTTGCGGGCAAAGGGTGGAGAAAATGAGTGAAAATGGTAATGGCACAAATTCTGTGCCGCGTTTGAAGACGCAATATTGGGACGAAGTTATCCCAGCGATGATGAAGGAATTTGGTTACAGTAATACCATGCAAGTGCCCCGCTTTGTCAAAATTGCTGTGAATATTGGGCTTGGCGAAGCACTGCAAAACAGCAAAGCGATTGAAGCAGCAACGGAAGATTTGCGCATCATTACGGGTCAAAAACCTGTAGTAACGAAGGCGCGCAAATCAATCGCCGTTTTTAAACTGCGCGAAGGGCAATCGATTGGGGCTAAAGTAACTTTGCGCGGCAATCGAATGTGGGACTTTTTAGATCGCTTAATCGCTATCGTCCTCCCGCGTCAGCGCGATTTTCAGGGTGTTTCTGCTGACTCTTTTGATGGTCGTGGCAACTACAGTATCGGTTTACGCGAACAATTGGTCTTTCCAGAAATTAATTATGATAAGATTGACAAGATTCGCGGTATGGAACTGACGATTGTAACGACCGCCCAGACTGATGAAGAAGCCCGTCGCATGCTGGCCCTAATGAACATGCCCTTTAAACGCTAATTGTTTACCTGCGCCTTGCGTGAGGTAAATATCTTATATTGCTGTTTGCTGAGCAGTAATTATTGAAAGTGAGAATCTATGGCAAAGACATCCATGCTGGTTCGAGAGACTCGGCGTAAATTCCCAGTGCGAGTCCGCAATCGTTGTTCGATGTGCGGTCGCCCACGTGGTTATATGCGTCGCTTTGGCCTGTGCCGAATCTGCTTCCGACAAGAAGCACTACGGGGCAATTTGCCCGGCGTTGTTAAATCAAGTTGGTAAATTTCACCCTAAGTCACCTATTTTTATAGGCTGATGTAGGCGCGTATATATAAGCTGGTAAATTGAGTCGATTGCACAGGCTCAGTTGCTAACTACAATTTTCTGCAGTCTACAAGTCTGCTGGCGCAGTGCGACTGGTAACTGCTATGCAGGAGGTTGCAAGAGTAACCTGAGGAGATAAATTATGGTTAATGATCCGATTGCTGACATGTTGACACGTATTCGCAATGCGTGCTTGGTTCAGCATTCACAAGTGGTGATCCCCAATTCAAAAATTAAAGTGGAGATCGCACAAATCCTGACAGACGAAGGGTTCATCAAAGGTTATACAGTAACCGATGACAAGCCGCAATCGATGATAGTGCTTGGGTTGAAGTATGCGGGACGCAATAAACCCGTTATTACGGGCCTAGAGCGGATTAGCAAACCTGGTCGCCGTGTTTACACTGGCTATAAAGAGATTCCGTGGGTGCGTAGCGGATTGGGCATTAATATTCTTTCAACGCCCAATGGATTAATGACCGGTCGTCGAGCTCGTCGTGCCAAGCTGGGCGGCGAAGTTCTTTGTAATGTTTGGTAATGTTGGAGGTTCACATGTCACGTATTGGAAGGGCGCCGATCGCGGTGCCGCCTAAAGTAACGATCAAAGTGGACAAAGGCAACCTGGTGACGGTAAGTGGCCCCAAAGGCAACTTGACTCAACAATTTAGCCCAGACATGTCCATTACACAAGAAGACGGCACTGTCATTGTCAGTCGCCCAACAGATTTGCGCCATCATAAGGAACAGCACGGTTTAACGCGTTCACTGTTGAATAATATGGTGCAAGGTGTTACTACTGGCTTTACGCGCCGTTTGGAAGTTCAAGGGGTTGGCTATCGTGCAGAAAAGCAGGGTAGCAAGTTAGTGTTGCAGGTTGGCAAAAGTCATCCGGTTGAATTTGTGCCACCTGGTACAGATATTACCTTTGATGTTGATAAAGATGGCCGTGGCTTTACCATCTCTGGCATGGATAAATGCGTGATTGGTGAGTTAGCTGCGGTAATTCGTCGCACCCGCCCGCCTGAGCCATATAAAGGCAAGGGTATTCGTTATGCTGGCGAAGTAGTGCGTATGAAGGCTGGCAAGGCTGGTAAGGTTGGTAAGGGCGGCAAGAAGTAAGCTCGTCTAAGCAAATTGTGTAGTCTATAATCATAGGCAACTTTGCTTAGATTACACACCTGATGAGTCAAGAAATAACAGGAGTGATGAGAGATGGCAGCAGTAAATCGAGCACAGGCACGCCTACGACGCCATATTCGTGTGCGTCGCAAAGTGCATGGCACAGCTAGTCGACCGCGCTTGAATGTAACGCGCAGTCTAGAACATATTTATGCGCAAGTAATTGACGATGATGCTGGCCACACACTGGTAGCTGCGTCAACTGTCGATATCAAATTGCGTAGCGACCTGGCTAGCTTGCCCAAACAAGAGCAGGCAAAAGCTGTGGGTAAAATTATTGCAGAACGCGCTCGAGAAAAAGGGATTGAACAAGTTGTCTTTGATCGCGGTGGATATCCCTACCATGGCCGTGTAAAAGCACTGGCCGATGGCAGTCGCGAAGGCGGCCTCGTTTTCTAATACTCGCAGTTGCCAGAAGCTGCAACTGAGAAACGAAATTGTAGTTACTTGTGGCAAAACACGAGTATAAATAGCCAGGAGAGTAGAAGATGGCAAAAAGAGAAAAACGTGAAAGACGAGAAAAAGAAGAACGCGAAGAGTTAGATGAGCGTGTTGTCCATATTGCCCGTACCGCCAAAGTTGTGAAGGGTGGGCGTCGTTTCGCCTTTCGTGCGGTTGTTGTCGTAGGTGATCAAAAAGGCCGAGTTGGCATCGGTGTCGGTAAGGCACGCGAAGTACCGGATGCGATCCGCAAGGCATCTGACCGAGCACGCAAAGGCATGGTTGTGATTCCTCTGCTTGGTTCGACAATTCCGCATGCCGTGCAGGCCCAGTTTGGTGCCGGTGAAGTTCTCCTGAAGCCAGCTAGCCCTGGTACGGGCGTTATTGCAGGCGGTGGTGTGCGTGCTGTCGTTGAAGCGTGTGGTGTTAGCGATATTCTAAGCAAATCGTTGGGCAGCGACAATATTTTGAATGTGGTACAAGCGACATTTGTTGCCTTGCAACAGCTTCAAGATTTCCGTAAAGAAGCCCAAAACCGTGGCGTTGATCCGAAGAAGCTTGCACCATTCTGGTACAAGGAGGAGATCTATGCCGCTTAAGATGATTCAGGTTAAGCTGGTGAAAAGCCCGATCGGTTATGAAAAACGCCAGAGAGCTACATTGAGAGCTTTGGGCTTGCGTAAGCTTCATCAGACGGTTGAAAAACAGGATACTCCGGCAATTCGGGGTATGATTACGGCTGTTTCGCACCTAGTCGTTGTAGAAACAAACGAAGAAATTCAATAGTTTGTTCTCTTTGTATGTTGATGAGCTGAGAGATTGGAAGATTTATAATTTTCTAATCTTCTCATTGCTTATTCCTCATGAATGGATATTGGTTTGTAATGTCCATGAATATATAGAAGGATTAAAATATGAAACTCCATGACCTGCGTCCCACAGATGGTTCGACAAAAAAGCGTAAGCGAGTAGGTCGCGGCACGGGTTCCGGTAAAGGCAAGACTAGTACGCGTGGCACTAAAGGCCAGAATTCGCGTACTGGTGGTGGTGTTAGACCTACCTTTGAAGGTGGTCAACTTCCTTTAGTCAAACGCTTACCCAAGTTGCGAGGTTTTACCAATCGCTTTAAGGTTCACTATATTCCTGTTAACCTTGATATTTTGAATCAATTGTTTGATAACAATACGGATGTAACACCAGAAGCCTTAGCAACGGTAGGTTTGTTGGGTAATGCTAAAGATCCCGTTGTGGTGTTGGCCCGTGGCGAAGTCGTCAAGCCCTTGCATCTCAAGGTGCATCGTATCAGTGCAACAGCACGCCAGAAGGTTGAAGCGGCTGGTGGTTCTGTGGATATTTTGCCTGTCACTGTTAATAAAAATTTGCCGCGTTCCTGATTCGATGGAAATAACACTGTAAAGTTAACGTTCCTTGCGTGAATATTTTATTATAGTCTGCAAAGAGTGTTAACGCCAGTGATTGCCAAGAAGGAAAATTCTTATGCTCGAAGCCGTACGTAATGCATTTCGGTTGCCGGACTTACGTCAGAAGCTGCTGATTACATTTGGTATCCTTGCCCTTTATCGTTTTGCTGCCAATATTCCTTTGCCAGGTGTGAATCGCGAAGTATTGGCTAGTGTGTTTAATGGCAACAACGATACTGGCATGCTACTGAGTCTACTTAACTTTTTCAGCGGTGGCGGTCTGTCGCAAATGGGTGTAATGGCGTTAGGGGTTTACCCGTATATTACCGCCTCCATTATCATGCAACTGCTTACGCCGATCATACCTTCCTTGGAGGAGCTGAGTAAAGAGGGTGAGCAAGGACGTCATCGGATTAACCAATATACTTATTGGCTGGCTATTCCTTTGTCGATTTTGCAGGCAATCACACAATCCACTATTCTGAATCGCCAACAGTTTGGCGGTGGTGTCGTGTTGCCGCACTGGGGATTTACTGGCGCTGATTTGTTACCATCTTTGACGATTATCATCGGTATGACGGCTGGCACAATGTTTGGTGTCTGGTTAGGACAATTGCTGACTGAGCAAGGGATTGGCAACGGTACTTCGCTAATCATCTTCTCGGGTATTCTTGCCAACATTCCAGCTCAGGTACGTTTGCTTTCTCAAAATGTAGTGCTCTTGATCTTGTTCCTTCTGATCACTGTCTTTACCATTGCTTTGATCGTTTGGGTGCAAGAAGGGCAACGACGCATTCCTGTACAATATGGCAAACGGGTCCGCACCATGCGTGGCAACCGTATGATGATGGTTGGTGGGCAAAGCACACATGTACCAATGCGTGTTAATACAGCAGGCATGATCCCGCTAATATTTGCGCAAAGCTTGTTAATTCTACCTAGCACGATCGCTAGCTATTTTGTGACGAATCCAGGTTGGGTAGGTTCGATTGCCCAGGTAATCAGCACATGGCTGGGACCTGGACATGGTTTTTACTGGCTAATGTATTTCTTGTTTACAGTAGCCTTTACTTACTTTTACACAGATGTCATGTTTCGTCAGCAAAATTTACCGGAAACGCTCCAAAAACAGGGCGGGTTTATTCCTGGTATTCGTCCAGGTCCTAGAACTGAATCTTATTTGAATGGCGTTCTGTCACGGATTACACTAGTAGGAGCGCTCTTTTTGGGATTTATTGCTGTGTTACCCTTTATTGCGGGCTCAATCGCTGGTGTTTTCCTTGGCGGTGATGCTTCCGCATTGACGAATAATCGCTCTTTAATCATCAGCAGCACAGGTTTGTTGATTGTTGTCGGCGTTGTATTGGACACCATGAAACAGATCGAAGCGCAGTTATTGATGCGTAATTATGAAGGCTTTATTCGTTAACTAGCAGGCTTTTTGCTTAGAGGAAGTTGAATGGACGCGCAAAGACGCACGTATTTAGTGCTATTAGGGGTGCCAGGCGCTGGTAAGGGCACTCAGGCAAGAATGTTAGAAGAGACTTTTCATTTACCACAAATCTCAACCGGTGATATTTTTCGCTATAATCTTAAAAATCAGACAGAGTTAGGATTATTGGCCAAGAGTTATATGGACCGTGGTGATCTCGTTCCTGATGAAGTAACTATTCGGATGGTAGAAGATCGCTTGCAAAAAGCAGATGCAGTAAACGGTGTCATATTAGATGGTTTTCCACGTAACTTGGTTCAAGCAAGCGCGTTGGATGAGATGACTGCTGATTACGGTGGTATTACTTCTGCACCATTGATTAGTCTTAGTGACGAAGATGCCATACTGCGTATTACTGGGCGTCGTGTCTGTCGAACCTGTGGCGCTGTTTATCACGTTGAATTCAATCCTCCTAAAAAGAGTGGTGTTTGTGACATTGACGGTGGGGAGCTTTATCAACGCGATGATGATAAACCGGAGACAGTGCGCAATCGGCTCTATGTTTATTATAAGCAAACGTCACCACTAATCGGTTATTATTTTGCTAAGTCATTGTTAACAGAATTAGACGGTGCTGAACCGATTGATGTGGTTAATGAGAAACTGAAGCAGCTGGTTAGCCAAGCGATATCGAAAAAAACAAATTGAGACTTGGCTCATTGTGGCGTTCTTTAAGGTGGATAAAGATGTTTAAAAAGAGTGGTCGTACGCTTCTACGCCAACCGCCGCAGAGCTCGGCACAGCGTCCTAGCCAACCGATCCTGAAGAGCCCGCGTGAAATTCAAATTATGCGTGAAGCTGGGCGTATTGTCGCCCGTGTTCATGCATCTTTGAAAGAGGCAATTCTTCCTGGCGTTAGCACGTGGGAGTTGGATCAGATTGCACTTGAAGTTATGCAGAAATATGATGCATCTTCCGCTTTTATTGGCTATCGCGGATTCCCTGCGCATATTTGTGCCAGTATTAATGACGAATTGGTGCACGGCATACCAAGCAAGGATCGTATTCTGAAGCGTGGTGATATTATCAGTATTGATATCGGTGCACACTATCGGGGCTTTATCGGTGATAGTGCCTGGACGTATGGTGTTGGCGAGATTAGCGAGAAAGCCACGGAACTGTTACGGGTAACCGAAGATAGTCTGTATGCGGGTATTAAACAGTCAAAAGTTGGTAATCGCATTGTTGATATTAGTCGTGCTGTCCAACAGCACGTTGAAGGGCAGAACTTGCATGTAGTACGTGAGTATACAGGTCACGGTGTTGGTCGCCAGATGCACGAAGCCCCACAAGTCTTAAATTATGTGGCTGGTGACGCAGATGGTAACTATGTGCTTCCTGTTGGCTTAGTGATTGCTATTGAGCCCATGGTGCAACGAGGGACCTGGCAGACGCGAACGTTAAAAGATAACTGGACAGTTGTCAGCAAAGACGGTAGCCTGACGGCTCATTTTGAACATACGGTTGCTATTACTAATAATGGTCCTGAAATCTTGACGATTGCGTGATGATGTGTTAAACTAGTCAAGTTGCGCTGAAAAGATTACGTCAGCGTGGCTGCTATGATGCAGCTGTATGGCAGAGATTGATCGAAAGGTTGGGGAGCAAGCTAATTATGAAAGTGCGACCATCTGTTAAAAAAATGTGTGAAAAGTGTAAGGTTGTACGGCGACGGGGTGTACTCTATATCATTTGCGCCAACCCGAAGCATAAGCAACGTCAAGGCTAATAACACAGTTATTGCAATTAGGAGATCGTACTCCTATTTGCAATCTTACATAAGATAGAATTGCGTTATTGCTTGAATAGAGCAAAAGGATAGACCAGGCAGGAGCAAGGAGAAGTTTCATGGCACGTATCGCCGGCGTTGACATTCCCCGCGAAAAACGCGTGGTTATTGCCCTCACCTACATTTATGGGATCGGCAATGCAACAAGTGAAGAAATTCTGGAAGCAACCCAAGTCGATCCTTCGACACGGGTCAAAGATATGGATGAAACCCAGGTCACTCGGTTGCGTGAATATATTGACCGCAATTTTGTAGTGGAAGGTGATCTACGGCGCGAAGTGAACATGAATATCAAGCGCCTGATTGAAATTGGTTGCTACCGTGGCTTGCGCCATCGTCGCAATTTGCCAGTGCGCGGTCAACGAACGCGCACGAACGCTCGTACTCGCCGTGGGGTGCGTAGAACAGTGGCGGGTAAGAAGCGCGTGGCACGTAAGTAACATTTGTGTGTTGCTCTGCCTTCACTGAGCTTGTAACTATTGGATTGATTAGCCTTCATTTAAATTTTGTTTGTATAAGGAGCGGTCATGGCTCGACCTCAAAAACGACGGGATCGGCGAGTAAGCAGCAAGCGTGAAAAGAAGAACGTGCCGAGTGGTCAAGTTCATATTCATGCCTCTTTTAATAATACAATTGTGACAATTACTGACCAGACTGGTAATACAGTTTGTTGGGCTAGTAGTGGTAGCAGCGGTTTTAAAGGGAGTCGTAAATCGACCCCGTTTGCTGCTCAGCTGGCAGCTCAGAGTGCTGGCAGTGCTGCGCGCAACGATTTTAATATGCGTGAAGTAGATGTCTTTGTCAAAGGGCCGGGACCTGGCCGAGAAAGTTCTATTCGCTCAATTCAGTCTTCTGGTTTGATTGTGCGCTCAATTACGGATATTACGCCACTGCCGCACAATGGTTGTCGATCCCCGAAGAAACGCCGCGTTTAATCACGTTGGCTGATTGTTTTGTGAAAAGTAATTGATTGAAATGCGAGACAGGTGTGTGCAACTGTTGCACCACCTGTTTTAATACAGTAGTAAAAGCTGATTTATCTATCACTGATGGTTAGAAAGCTTATGTCGAAGCAATTGATTGCTTCGCAAGAAGTAAATCAGTGGAACCGCACGAAGGCTTTTGGAGGAAATTATGGCAAGAAATACCGATGCAGTATGCAGGCTGTGTCGCCGCGAAGGGCTAAAGCTTTTCTTAAAAGGAGAGCGTTGTCTTAGTCCGAAGTGCGCTATTGAAAAGCGTAACTTTCCGCCTGGTGATCATGGCAGTAAGACAACTTTTCGCCGCAAAGTGTCTGATTATGGCATGCAGATGCGTGAAAAGCAAAAGGCACGCCGCATTTACGG
>JAPLGZ010000637.1 GCA_026389895.1 Chloroflexota bacterium
GGCGTCAGGACAGCGAAATACCCTTCCGCCAGTGCAGCGTGTTCAGCGCGGCGCATGGCGTATTGTTTATCATTGGCATTGACCAAGTCGCCCAACACTTCGTTTAAGCGCCCCTGATAGGTGTCAAGCAGATCGGCATTGACCGCCAACATCACATCGGCTGGGGCGCTAGTCTTCGCCACCAAACGCTCAATGGCTAGGGTTGCATCGACGTTAGGCCGCGAAAAGCGCGTCGCCGTGCGAAATTCGCGCAGTGAAAGCCAAGTTTGCGCCGTTTGGCCATCGCCATGTTGCACAGCGTTGTTGACAACCGCATAGCTACCAGCGAGAATGGCGGTCCAAATTTGTGCACGGGCAACCGCAAAGGCCGGAGCATCATGCTGCGTTAACGCCTGTTGCGCACTCGCCAATCCAGCCATCACTTGCGCATCGGCTGGGGCGCTTGTTGCATGAACAGTGGTCGCCAAATGATCTATATAAGCAGCACGGGCTGTTTCAAGTTGCTTTTGGGCGGTCGCTAGATCGTCCGTCAGCGCAATCTGCGCTTGCACCAACGCCGTGCGCACAATTTCGGCGCTTTGGGCTGGCGAAGCTTCTAGGGCAAAAACACGGGCGGGGGGACAGAATGCCATGAAGAGGATCAACAAGAGAGCGACATATTTACGCATAGAATTCTACTTACTCCACGGTTGGAATATCGAGCTTGCTGCGATCTGCGTAATTTGACTGATGGTCAGCCCATTTTCGCCCCAGCAAGTTTGCAGCATCAGCGCTGCACACAACTTATCCAAAAGAACTTACCAAGTACAGGGATAAGACAAGTGTAAATTCTAAGCTAGAAGAGTAACACAACCGCGACACTAGTTCAAGGGAGGAAACTGACAATTTTACAATCATTAAAAGCGGTGAATGTGAATTGTTTCACTT
Organism: Chloroflexota bacterium; assembly: GCA_026389895.1. GTDB lineage: Bacteria > Chloroflexota > Anaerolineae > Caldilineales > Caldilineaceae > JAPLGZ01. The sequence continues at coordinate 928 of JAPLGZ010000637.1, forward strand.
AGCAGGGTTTAGAAGAAAGTTAACCGAGGCTAAGAAAGAGGTTATGGTGCGAAAAAGCTGGAACAAAGCGTTATGCCGAACAGAGAGGCCAGAGGAAAATGTCGTTGCTGAGAAAAACGCCTCTGCTCTCTCTATTCTGCCATAAAGGACAAGTTACTGATAGGAAGCCGCTTGTAGGGTGAAGAGCCGGGCATAGGTTCCGCCCTGCGCCAATAGCTCGGCGTGCGAGCCCTCTTCACTGATCTGGCCGTGCTCGATCACAAAGATGCGATCCGCCATGCGCACAGTGGAGAAACGATGGCTGATCAATACGGCCATTTTATCGGTCACAAGTGCGCGAAATTGCTCGAAGACACGCAATTCATTCTCCGCATCCAGCGCAGCGGTTGGTTCATCCAACACCAACAAAGAACAATCGCGCATAAAGGCGCGCGCCAGAGCAATCTTCTGCCATTCGCCACCTGATAGATCGCGACCCTTGGCGAACGAGCGCCCTAGCGTAGTTGCATAGCCATCGGGCAACGCTGCGATCACAGGATCAGCGCCACTTTTCTGCGCGGCGCCCACAATACGCGCTTGCTCGGTGAGCGCTTCAATCTGACCAAAGCCAATGTTCTCGCCAGCGCTGAGGTGATAGCGAACAAAGTCTTGAAAGATCACGCCTATTTGACGCCGTAAACTGTCCAGGTCATAGTCACGCAAATCAATGCCATCCAGCAAAATTTGCCCTTCTGTCGGGTCATAGAGGCGTGTCAGTAATTTAATGAGGGTGGTTTTGCCGGCGCCATTTTGCCCGACTAAGGCGATCTTTTCGCCAGGCTTGATCGTCAAGTTCACATCTCGCAATGCCCAGTCCTCGTGTCCGGCATATTTAAACGAGACATGCTTAAACTCAATGCCTTGCCGGATCGTAGCTGGCATCGGCTGCGGCTGCTCGGTGCGCGCCATCTGCGGCTGTAATTCTAAAAAGGCAAACAAATTGCTCATAAACAGCCCGTTCTCATAGAGCGTGCCCAACCCAGTGAGAATAGCCTCAAACATGCCTTGGCTGCCCCGAAAAATGCTCAGATACAAAGTCATGTCACCCAGCGTGATCAGCCGGCTGACGGCGCGCCAGACGATCCACGCATAGGCGCCGTAATAGGACAAGGTGGTTAACATGCCCCAGCCGAGCGAGGCAAGGCTGCGCTTACGCGCGATGGTCTCGTCCTCGTGCAAAAATTCAGAAAAGAGGGTGGTATAACGCGCCAACAAAGATTCACCCAAACCGAAGAGCTTAATTTCTTTGACGGCGTGGTCATTCGTCAGCAGATATTCCAGATAGTTGAGCCGCCGTGCTTCTGGCGCCCGCCACGATAGCACCCGGAAGCTCAGTTCCGAATACCGGGTCTGCACGATGAAGGCCGGGATCGTGGCTGCAAACAAAATCACGGCCAACCACGGGCTGAAACGAAACAAAAGCGCGCCATAAGAAAGAATGGTCAGACTGTTCTGCACCAGATAGAAGCCGCCATCCACAATTTGCAAACTGCGCCAGTCGGCCTCACGCCGGGCGTTTTCCAACTTGTCGTAATATTCCGCATTCTCAAAGTGCGACAGATCCAATTCAAGCGCCTTGCGAATCAAAACCTGGTTGAGATTCAGATTGATCTTGGCATGGAGAATATGTTCGGCGAAGCTGCGCGCCTGCGTATTTGCGTCTTTGAGAACAAACAAGCCAAATTCCAACACCAACAGTGGCCATACGGCTTGAAAGCTCGCTTGGAGCAGCGTCTGACGGCTGATCGCAGCGACCACTTGGTCGACAATCAACTTACCAACCCAGGCTTGACTCACCGGCAAGAATGCGCCGATCAAGCTACACGCGGCCATCGCCAACGCCGAAGGTGGGTGCGCGGCCCAAACCAGCACAAACGCGCGCCGAATATTCAAGGCCGAATCTCTAAGCTTTGTACGACGTTCGCCCCACCACGCGCCTAACCGTGTCCACCATGCAGCGGACATAAAATTGATCCGTGTTTGATTCAAAATAATTTTTGCTCCTTGGAGAACTGGCCAATATTCACCATTATCTACCAATCAGAGCCGAATTGCTGTAAAGAGGATACCACTGAGGCAACGAAAAAACCGTGTCACTTTGGTGTTTCTAAATAAACTGCTAGGTTGCAGACAAATTGTCAGGTTCTATCTTAATGCCCAAATTGACAAACGGTTATTTGTATTCTATAGTTTGAGCAAATCCCATTACTTTTTCCTTACGAAACACGCAAAAAGAAATAGGAGTGTCAGCCCATCACCCCTTATTTACAGCCCAAGCACCCTATCCCCTTGACAGCCTAGGAGTGCTTTGAGGTGAACCCCTCTTGTAGCATCATGCGTTTCGTATAAATTATGGGATTATTGAGCCAGTTCCATAGCCGCTTTCATTTCTTCATCTATGTTACTCAACCTTAACTTATGGATTAATTACATTACGATGTCACAGCCATTAAAATCATACGTGAGCAACAAGACCCTCCCTACTCGACGCCGATAAGCCCTTTTGTTGGTGTTGATGTATGGTCGTTTAGGGAT
>JAPLGZ010000803.1 GCA_026389895.1 Chloroflexota bacterium
CAACAGGTGACGATCAGATGGGTGTCGCAATGGGGTAAAAAATAGCCGGAATCTTGATGCCAGGGCACTTCGCCCCGTTCCCACAGCGGCATTTTGGGGCGAATGCGATAGACCGAAGAGCCGACAATGTCCGGCCCGATCAACGAGTCAATGCAGCCAAGCAGTGCTTCGTGCCGCAACATCGCCAGCATGGCCGGTCCACTATACCCACCCCCACCCTTGCCCCAGATGTGCTGGACAATGGCCTGCGCCGCCGCCGTATCGACTGCTTGGATCGCCGCCAGCCGAGTTTCAAAGGGCGCATCGGCATAAATGTCGGCCAGCCTTCCCTCGGCCTGTAGCTGGCGCGCCTTCCCATCCACCATTTCGTTGATGGCCGCCTTGATCGGCTGCATGTCGGCCTCGGTAAAGACACCCGGCTTGACCAGATAGCCCAGTTGATGAAATTGGTCGATCTCTTGGTTGGTTAGTTGCATGAATAAGTTTTCTCCGTTGGCATTCTGCTGGGTGAATGAATTCACCCGCTGGTACAAGAAACACGTTTCAACGTGTTGGCACTAGTGCGTTTCTTCATGTAATGGGCGCAAAGCGCCAACGCACTTTCTATATCAGGCCCGGATTTCAATCCGTGCCCGCCGTTTCCTTTATTGTATCCCCAACTTCTCCACCGGCTCGGTCTGGAAGCGCCGATTTTCTACCAACAACTTCCAGCTTTCATCGCGTGTATCGAAAAATTTTACATCTTCGCGATGATATTGAAGACCGTAACCTACACGCGCCTTGTCTGTATGATTAGGACCGCTGCCGTGAACGGTGAGCCGGGTAAAGGCGACGGCATCCCCGGCGCGCATGCGGATCGGGAGAAACTCCTTGGGGTCGAACTTAACTTTGCGGTGCGTATCGCCATCACCGGCATTTTCCCAGTCTAAAACACCCGCCTTGTGTGAAGCGGGCACGATCTGCAGGCAACCATTCTCGGGTGTCATATCAACCAAGGCTACCCAAACATTGATCGACCCCAGCGCCGGATCGTGCTGGGTATAATTATTGTCCTGGTGAAAGTGAAACTGGCCGCCGCCACCGCCCGCTTTCACGGCGGTAAAAGGCAAGTAACGCACGGCACGTCCCCCGATCAACTGCGAGACAAGTGCCAGCGTCTGCGGCCCATTGATCAGCTCATCTAAGAGTGAGCCCGCGAGATACTGGGGGTTCTGGCGCAACTTATCGGCGGTAGCGCTGGCGTGATCCATCTGGGCGCGGCTGATCCCATTGGCTTCGAGTACATCCAGCACCTGCTCGCGCAGTGGGACCACTACCTCTTCGGCCAGAAAACCAGGGATCGTTAGATAGCCATAGGCTTGATAAAAATAAAGTTCGTTTTCGGTCAGCGTCAAGGGACGAACAACTACGGGTGTTTGCGACATCGCGAATTCCTTTCTTCGGCCATTATTCTATTGAGCCAATTCGTGTGCTACGTGACCGGCACTTCCCGTTGCCGCGGGCTTGTGTATTGCGTTAAGTGATGGTCACATTTACGCCAAAAATTCTACCACAAAGGCAACTCAGGCACCGGGATTGCACCTGACCATGGCAGCGTCGAAGCTTGCGCCGCGCCATCATCCGTCACGAGATGACGGCGTTGATAGATCGGGTAGCCTTCGCCCGGCGGCTGGATTTCGAGCATCGTCGCGCCGCGCCACCAGCCTGTATAGGGCTGGCCGGCAATCTCATAGTTCGCTTGGCGTTCTTGCAGTGGATAGATCAGCGTGACCACTTGCCCAGCCTCCAATGAATCAAAATTCGCATAGCGACCCATCCAGGTTGGTTTGACGGGCTGACCATCCCGCAGCAGGGTGACTTGCTCTAGGGTGGCATGCCCCGGTGCGCGGATGGCCAAACGGCGTGGTGTGCGCATTTGTACATCAATCCGCCCGCGCCAGGGTTCATGCCCAATCACTTCGACATGGGGCGTGGCGCGCGAAAAGCCCAGATGAACCTGTGTGGTATCGCTCGTTTCGCTGATCGCTCCGCGCCAGACATGATAAAGGGCGCGCAGACCGCCACCAATACAGCAAGCCTCGATGCCACTATACGCCAGCAGGCGATTGGGGAAAGCGGCGCACTCAAAGCCACCATGCATCATCGCCAGCACCGCTTCGTCGATGCCTGGATAGAGTTGGCGCAAGGTGGCCTCCTCGCGATGTTGATTCTCTAAGAGCTGGTTGCGACCAATGCGCTCAATGTCATCCCAATAATCGGCGACACCCGCTTGGGTCAGCACTAGCGCCAGATGCACCAGATCGGCCAGCCCACAGGTTTCACAGGTGCCGGCAAAAAAGCCATCCAACCCGAGTCCATCACGCAAAAAGCCAAAGTCGGGTGTGTTGGCGCGTGTCCATTCGTACACACGCTCTGCCCAGGCGATCATCTCGGCGTCATTGGTATAGACGCCCAGCCGCGCAATGCCGACCGCAACGGGCAGGACGCCGCCAGAGTGCGTGTTGGCGGCATAATGGCCGTCGGCGGGTACATCGCCATGCCGCATATACCAGCGCGCCAGGCCAAGCGCCAACTCGCGCGTGGCTGGGTCGTCGGTTAACTCTACCCCGCGGGCCAATCCGGTGAGCAGCGCATAGCGATAGCCCAGCCACTTTTCTGGCACAGACGCGCCCATCGTCCACTCTGGCTTGAGCACTGGCGCCCAACGATAGGTGGGAAAACGCAATTCATCGGGCGCAGTGCGTTCGGTCAACCCCCACAAGCCTTGCACCAATTGCTGCCAGCGGGGCAAGGCCGTTGTATCACCGGCGGCTAACAGCGTACAGAGCGCAATCAGCGGCCCGCGCTGGCAGAAGAGATCGACATGGCGCAGCCTGGTCAATACACCCGCATCGGGAATATACTTGCTCATTTCGCCACTCGACAGGGCCTCATCTTCCCAATTGTAAAAGAGGCCATCCTGCGGGTCCTGCTGCGCCCAGAGATAGGCGCGTAATTGTGCCTCGGCCTCGGCGCCATCCGCACGCCCGGTCATCTGGCGCGCCAGCAACAGGCCATCCACAAAGCGTCCGGCAATATCCACGCCATCCCAATACGAATGGGTCGCCTGGGGCGGCGATTGGCGAATATCAATCCAGAAGTAGGGGCGCGCCTGCAAGTTTTGGTCAATGCGCGCCAATAGGGCGGACATGGCGAGTGAGGCGGCATTTTGTAGCCAGTGGGTGGGCTGTTGTGCATGGTTTGATGTCATATCGATTCGATCAACTTTCCTGCTACGATTGAGGGTTGTACCGGCGGCAAATCTACCGGCCGATTGTAGAGCGGCAGAAATTCGCCCGCCGGTTCCACACGCAACAGGGTCTCACCGCGCCAATGCCCGACGCAAGTTGTGTTTCGTTCGGGCGTGCCGACTGTGTAGTGAGCCGAGCGCTCATGCAGCGCGTAATGAACCTGGGCGGTTTCCCCGGCGACCAGCCCAAAATGGACGTAACCTTGTCGGGCGGGGATCACATGGGGATGCCCTGACGGTGCGGCTTGGCTGGGATTGAGCACAAAGGCATGGTCTTCACCCGTAGGCAGACGCACCGCTACTTGACAGGCCGCGGTCGCTGTAATATCGAGTCGTCCGGTGGTTGGTTCGTGGCTGATTACTTGCAGATTGGGCGTGGCGACGCTGAAGCGGAGGTTGACGCGCTGTTGGGGCGGTCTGCTATCGGTGGCGGGATGTTGCTCAATGGCATAGTGCCAGAGATCATAGAGCCCGCGTGTGCCCGCCGCGTTACAACACTGCATCATCGCCAACACGTCGGTATGAAAGGCATCGTTGAGCGTCGAGCGCGAGGCAAAAGCACCGACCTGGCTGGCGATAACCCCTTCGTTGGTTGAGTAGCGGCCATCGTAGGGCGCGGGTCGGTCGCGCTCGGGCAGGCGATAAATGGCTTGCTGCAAAGCATCGAGCGCCAAAAATTGGCCTTCGAGCAGGTGGTTGCGGCCAAACCGTTCGGCGTCGGCGAAATAGGCCGGATCAACATGTCGGCCGAGCAGCAACGCCAGTTCGAGCATGTCGGTCATGCAGCAAACTTCGCCATGCCGGTGGTGGATGCCTTCGGGAAACCAGCCAAATTCGGTGCCAACCAAACGCGCATGGTCAAAAGCCTGGCGCGCCCAGGCCACATATTCGGGGCGATGACTCACCAACCCAAGCTTGAGAATGCCCAGCATAAAGTTGCCGCGCGTGTGGAAATGATCCTCCAATTCGGCCTTGACCGGTGCAATGGCGCCGTTGGGCAGATAACCCTGGGTCTGGTGCAGCGCAAAACTTGCCAGACCTTCAGCCAAAACGAGCGCCGGTTCATAACCGCTGGCGGCATAAAAACGAACAGCCGGCCAGAGCACCGCCGCGTTGTACTCTTCGATGCCAATCGCCAGGCGCAGGGTCTGGGTCTGCCAACCACTGGCGCGGTAGTAGCCTTCCGGAAAATAGAGGCCGGCGGGGTGGCGCACCGCGATGCGTAAAAGCCCATCAACCAGGCGGCAGGCGGCGGTGTAGAAACGTTCCTCGCCCGTCGCCAGCCAACAACTAGTCAGCCCTAGCAAGGTGCCACGCTGCGCCCAACTGATCTCCGCCATGCGATCCTGCGTGCGCTCGCCGTAATATAACATGTTTTGCCCCCACGGTGTGGCAAAGGGCTCATCAACCAGCCAGGTCAACCCATCTTCGCCCAACAGACGCAGCATCCACGCGGCAGTCTGCGTTTCGCCCGCATTGGCCTTAGCAACAGGCGAACCTTGACGCACCATGCTGCGCGCCAACACCAGCGCGTCCATGTGCCGCCCGCTGCCATCGCCATAATCCCACAAACAATGATCGGCGCGCGGTGGGCGGCTCTGCCAATCAGCCAGAAAGTACATCAGCCCCGCACGCGTGGGGTCGCGCAAGGCGGTCAGCGACTGGATCGCCAGTTCGGCGCGAGCTTGCAGATCAAAGGGATGGATCGCCATCGATAGTTATACCTTTCAAACAAAGAAAAAACGACTAGCCCCACCCTAGCCCTCCCCAAGGAGGGAACCGTGATGGAAAGGCTGAAGGTGTTTCGTTTGTCCACCCATCAAACTTCATCCTCCATGATAGTCACCTCCCTAGGGAGCGGGTGGGGATTGGTCGTTACGAAAAACGTTGCACAGAGAAATTTCCTCTTGTATTTTCTCCGGCAACACGATGATGACCGCCATCGCCATCAACAGGTGAATTTGGATGGCCGACCGTGGGCTGCCCTGAAAAAAGGCCAGTCCCAATGGCAATGTGAAGAGTTTTTGATCGCTGACGTAGATTAGCGGGTTGAAAAAATCGTTCCACGTCCACATAAAACGAAAGATCGCAACAGCCGCCAGGGCAGGCCGGGCCAGTGGCAGGATAATGCGCCAGTAGGTGCCGAAAAAGCCCGCGCCATCAATGCGCGCCGCATCTTCCAGGTCGGGCGCGATGCCCATGAAAAACTGGCGCAACATAAAGATAAAGAAGGGATCGCCAAAAAAAGTAGGGACGATCATCGGCCAGAAGCTGTTATACCAGCCCAGGCGTTGAAAAAGAATAAATTGCGGCACAATGTAGACCGCCCAGGGCAGCAACATCGGCGCAATTAGCAACAAGAAGAGCCAGTCACGCCCAGGGAAACGTAAGCGTGCAAAGCCATAGGCGGCTAGCGAACAGGAGAACAGTGTGCCGATAATCGAGGCGAGCGCGATGAAGAGCGAGTTGCCCAGATAGCGCCCGAGCGGCACAATGTTGGCCACCTCAACATAATTCTCGAAATGGGGTGGGAGGGGAAACCAGATCGGTGGCCAGGTGAAGACGTCGTTTGGCGCTTTGAGCGAGGTGGAGATCTGCCAGAAGAAGGGAAAGAGCACAATCAACGCACCAAACCCAATCACCAAATAAGAGAGCGTGCGGCCGATCCACCCCCTATGCTTAACGGTCGCGTTGCGCTTCATAATGCACCCATAGGGGACTGGAGCGGAAGACCGCTAACGTGAGCAAGAGCACCAGGACAAAGAGCACCCAAGCCAGCGCCGAGGCATAGCCCATCTTAAAATAGGTAAAGGCGTTGCGATAGAGATAGAGCATATAACTGAGCGTGCTCTGCTCCGGCCCTCCTTGCGTCATCACAAAGGGTTCGGTGAAAAATTGAAAGACCCCGATCAAGCCCATCACCAGGTTGAAAAAGATCAC
>JAPLGZ010000644.1 GCA_026389895.1 Chloroflexota bacterium
ACCTGTGGAGTCTTTATCTAATACGAGGGTTTCCGATTTGCCGAGGGTCACCTCCACAGGATAGCCGCCATCCAAGCTATAACTTTTGGCGCCGGCATTGTAGCTGTAGCGATAAAGCTCACCACGCTGCCCAGGCGGCGCGGCCTGCGCAGAATTGTCGGCAAAGAGATGCGATGCAATATATAATTTCTGCCCATCCCACAGCGCATCGGCCCGGCTTGCGCTGCGATCATCGACAGCGACGCCTGTATCCAACCAAGTTTGGGTTGCCCAGTTCAACTGGTAAATATGATAAGCATTGCCCGAAGTGCTCCAGAGGATTCCCCACCACAACCCATCATTCCACCAGAGTTTGCTCTCTGGCTTTTCACCGGTTGGTGAGGAGTCGCTGCCGGTGCCGGTGGGATACGAAAAATCCCGAAAACCAGCGGTCACGGGCGTGGCATCGACAGCATGGGCGACCAATGGGTGGCTCAGCAGCCCACCCATAACCACGAGGAAGCTGATGACCATCATGCTTCCAAAGCTTAGTTTAGATTGGGCAGGCGATAATAAAGCTGCAAACCGGTTCATAGAATTCTTCCTGTACGGGGTGAGAAGTTGGTCTATTTTTATAATTAATCGAATCTTAAGGCTTACTAGAAAAAATATATTCCACAAAAACCAGCTAATTTCGCCCTGAAAAATCCGGACGCTATGAAAGGGTATAGCGCGTAACACACCCAGAAGCCCCACCCCAGCCCTCCCCAAACAGGGAGGGAGCCATTTGGTGGACAGAACACGCTACGACGGCCTTCCCACATCAGTTCCTCCCCTCTTTGGGGAGGTTAGGTGGGGGCGGTGTTGGCCTTTTCAACAGCATGCATGTTTACCACCAAACAACCCCGCCCCGGCCCTCCCCTCGTTTGGGGGAGGTTAGGTGGGGGTTCTGCCGCGGTGTAACGCTCCTTGTTGCGTAACATGCGTGACTTACACAATGAACAGGTAAAGAAAAGTCTAATCAATCCGGTCTGCTATAGAAGGAGAGCGATCAGCATGCTGATCGCTCTCCTTTCTGCCAAGCCTTATGTCTCTCTTGCGATAAGCTATTTTTTATTTCCTGGGCATGCGCGTTACGCAGTTGTGTCGATTGCCTCTTGGTAGGCGCATTGAGAGCACCTACCAAGAGAATGTGCGTAACCAGTGTTGCCTAGCGCTTCAGGATAAGTGGCAAGTAGACGTGTGGTTGAGGCGTCGGTGTGACGTCATTATCAACAATGGTCAGGACCGCTGACTGTGTGCCTGGATTGTTGACATTCGTGGCGCCGCTCAACGTCAGGTTGACCGTTTCATTCGGCTCAACAAGCGTGTCATCCAGAATGGTGACGGTAAAGGTCTTAACGGTTTCATTCGCCGTAAAGGTCAACGTGCCTGGTGTGAAGGTGTAGTCGGTACCGGCTGTTGCTGTACCACCAGCAATGGTGGCATAGTTGACGGTAACGGGCTGTGCATGCGCACCAGTCACCGTGACGGTGATGGTCGCCGTGCCACCATTTTCAGCAACGTTGTACGTAGCGGCGCTGAACTGGACGGTTGGCAGATTAGGATTGGTGTCATCATCCACAATCGTCAGCACCGCGGCGGCTGTACCAAGCACGGCATTGCTGGGATTGCTCAGGGTCAAGTTGACCGTCTCGTCGCCTTCCACCGCATTATCATTGGTGATTGGCACTTCGAAGGTGCCACTGGTCAAACCGGCATCAATGGTCAAGAAATCATCGACGGTGGCATAGTCGCTGGCCGTGGCGGTGCCGTCACTGGTCGTAATGCCCACTTCGACCGGTTGGGCCGAGGCGGCACTGAGCGTGACCAAGATGGTGGCAACCCCGCTGCCGACATTCTCATTCACACTGTAGGTCGCACTGCTGAACTGGATGGTGGGGGCGGTGCTCGCATCGACAATCGTCAATGTCGCACTGTCGCCACCCGGTGCAAACGTGGCGTTGGTCGGATTGCTCAACGTCAGATTCACGACTTCATCAGGCTCAGACAGGCTATCGGGCAGGGTGGCCACGTCGAAGGGCTTGCTCGTCTCACCAGGTGCAAAGGTTAATGTGTTACCCGCCGCCGTATAGTCCGCGGAACTGGCCGTGCTGTCGCTGGTGGCATAGTTCACCGTGATAGCCGAGGCCGAGGGGTTGCTCAGTGTCACGTTAATCGTCGCCGTGTCCCCTTCGGTCGCGCTATAGGTCGCAGCGCTGAATTGCACCTTGGGCTGCAGATCATCATTAACAATTGTCAAGACGGCCGGTCCAAGCACCTGAACCGTATTGGGATTCGGGTTGCTCAAGGTCAGGTTAACGGTTTCATTCGGCTCGAAGGTGGTGTCATTGTTGATCGCCACCGTGAAGCTCTGGCTGGTGACGTTGGCTAGGAAGGTCAGCGTGCCAGTCTTTGCCGTATAGTCAGTGCCCGCCGTCGCTGTGCCATTACTGGTGGCATAGTCCACCGTGATCGGTGTTGCGCTGGGCTGATTAAGAATGACGGTGATGGTCGCATTGCCACCCGCTACGTTCTCGGGGAAGTTGTAGTTGGTCAGCGAGAATTGGGCCGTTGGCGGACCTTCATCATCGATAATTGTCAGGAGCGCGGTGCTAGGTGTGCCCAAGCTAGCGCCACTCGATGCGCTCAAGGTCAGGTTGACCGTCTTGTTGCCGTCATTGGTACCGTTATTAGCCACCGGCACTTGGAAGGTCTGGGTGATGGGATCGCCCGGGTTGAAGGTTAACGTGCCACTCGTCGCCGTATAATTGCCGGGTTGGGTGGCCGTGCCATCACTGGTGGCATAGTTCACTGTCACAACAGATTCTGACGGTGTGTTGAGCGTTACGGTAATCGTCGCTGTGCCGCCATTTTCATTAACACTATACGCCGTGTTATTAAACTGGACAGTGCCCCCAGCCGTTTTAAAACTCCACTGTTCACGGGTGTCGGCCTGATTGGCAAATGCGGCGCGCTGATAGAGTGATTGTTGGGCGCTTGAATCTTTGAGCCCCTTGGTCAGCGTTACCGTGTACGTGCTGTTCGCGCTCAAGGGAGCAGCCGGCGTAAAGGTCAAGATACGATTGGCACCATTATAGGCAAAGTTGCCAGCGACAGGTGTATTAGTGCTGTCAAGCACGCTGAAGTTCGTCGAGTTGAACGTGGCAGGGTCCATTGCCTTGCTAAACGTTGCCGAGATCACAGCGCTGGTGGCCACATTGTTGGCACCGCGCGGTGCTGGGCCAAACGACGTTACCACGGGTGGCGGATCGCCGAGCACGTTGTGCACATAGACGTGACCGGTGATGTTATCTGAAGCGGCGACCACCAAGCCGGTCGTGCTGTTGACATTTTGCTTGGTTGAGGTTGGATCATCGATGCGCTTGTGGGCGTTAGCAATAGGCAAGTTTCCGTCTTCAATGAATGAAGTGCCGCAGTTGCCGTTTTGCGTCGCTTGCGGGAAATCGCCCATGGTGGAGAGCGGGAATTTAATCGTCAATGGTTTGTAGCAAATTTTGCTACCGCTCGCCTTGCCGGAGACAAACATATACAACTTGTCATCCCCAGTGTTCGCCACATTCCCACGATCGACCACCACAATCGGTCGTGTATCGTCATCTTGTTTATCGCTGTAGAGATGGAAGCTAAAACTGCCGTCTGTATCGCGAGCCACCACACCATTCAGCGGCGATGTCGCCGTCGCTGTATTCATCTTGATCGCAGCGAAGACAGCCCCACCAGTCGTTTGCAGCGATTTCAGGTTGATATGATCATCCGCCGCATTTGGCAGGTTGATGCTTTGCAAGGTCCAGGTGGTTTTAGGATCGCCATCTTTATGCCAGGCAAAATGTAATTTGGCCGAACCCAAAGTTTCACCGTTGGTTGGGTCAGACCACATGACGCCAATTTTGGTGCCTTATCTTTCGGAAAGCCAGCAACCTGGGTATAGGTCTGTGTCAGTGGATTGTAGGTATACTTAAACAGTTTACCATTCTGATTGATGGACGGTGAAGCCGTATCACGATAGCCATGTGAGGCAATGTAGAGCGTGTTGTTCGCTTGATCCCACAAGACATCGGCTTTGGCATTATCGCGTGTATCAACTACAACGCCTGTATCTTCCCAAGTTTGCGTGCCCCAGTTCAGGCGATAGATGTGATTTTCACCATCCAGGGGATTTGCGGTAACCGATGGCTTATAGAAATTACCCCACCAATAGCCATCATTCCACCACAACTTACTTTCCGGCTTCTCACCGGTCGGAGAATTCACAATCCCAGTTGCTGCAGTTGGGTTGTAGGAGTGATCGAGCCAACCGCTTACACTAAGTGGTGTACTATCTGCGCTTGCCATCGTCCAGAGGGCAAGCAACAGGAAAGTTGCAAGGCTGGTGACGAAGAGCGAACGCCGGATGCCCTTTGAGGGCTTGATAAAACGATTCATTGGATTAGTGTGTTCCTTTCGCATTGAATGGGTACAGATAAAAACGTTAACCATTATCCTAACTGGATAACGATCTGGCCTGGAGCCTACGCTAAAATAGCACAATGGTTGATCTTGGGCTCTTTCGATATACGGCACAACAGGCGTTTACGACACGGTTTGAAAGTTCACTTTTCATGGAGACGAAGACGCCAAAATTGCTTCATTACGACAAATTCACGTTTGGCGCGTCGTTCTCCATTTGTTAATCTCTAGCTTTGGTGAGCAGCAATCTGGCCAAAAAACTGTTATCCTTAACACCGTTAGCGCTACTTTATCATACTAAAACGCATCTTGTCCTTACCAGTTGCTGACAAATATTAACTAATTTTTAACAGTTAAGGATCATAACGATTCAATGGCAATAACCTGAATCTGATAAAAAAACGGCCTGATCGGGGTAGGCATGGCACAATCGGCCCCGTGGATAGCAAACCACAGCGTCGATTGATGTTCAGCCAGGCGGAGAAGTTATCTCACGTTAGATCATCGAGGAGCGCGCGAAATAAGTGGACTTTCATAACATCTGTGCGCAATGGGCAGCAAATTTTAACGCAGAGGCGCAAAGGCGCAGAGAACAACCAAGCAAAACGCAAAATCCTGCGCG
>JAPLGZ010000194.1 GCA_026389895.1 Chloroflexota bacterium
CCTCGCTTGCGTTTGCAGTTTCAGGTAAGTGGCCAGTTGCTCGCTGGCCAGCAAAAAACACCAGAAATTGGCTTGGTTGAGCACCTGATGAGCCCTGGGCGTACACCTGTGCAACAGTTAATCGATATCAAGGTCAATTTCAGCTAGCCTAGCAAGGCCAGGGGATCGTTAAGGCTGGGGCAAATCGAGGCAAGCAAACTGTATATTCTTTCTGAGCCTCAAATGATAGTGATCTATCACAAGAAAGAGAGGGAGCATACCTTACTCTCGCTCTTGGACGCCGTCCGCCAACATGCGCGCGAGCAAAGGATTTTGCGAGAGCGGCAAGTGTTGCATCTGGTCGGCTAGAATATGGGCCTGCTCGGCACTCTCCGATTCACCCCGATAGTACAGCCAACTGGCTTGAGCGCGTAAACCGATCTCCAAGGCATTCACAAGCACCCTGTTTTCCGGCCATTTCTCCAACTCGTGCAACAGCATTGCCACAACGCCGGTCGCAGGTAAGGTAGCTGCGACGGACGCGTTAGGGCGTGTTGCTTGCAATAGGCTGCGATTCTGCAACTTCCATTCTTCCATGATCGGATGCGCCAAGAGGGTGGTGGCATATCGATCCAGTGTCTCGCCATCGACGAACTTGGCATTGGCATTGGCTTGAAAGAATAATTGCACCTGTTCATCCACCTGCGGCGCATCAAATTGCCACATCAGATCATTGTAGAGTGTATATTCACCCGTGAGTGGTTGGGCTTTGCCACTGCGATGGAATTCTAAGGCCTTCGCCAGCAACCAGCGGCCATAATCAAAAGGCACTTCCAATAAGACTGCCGTGCCACCATCATCGGTGGCCACCGGCACCAGACTACCAATCGTTTGCAGATCGGGCAGCACCGAGCGCTCCATCATTTCACTGCCGAAAAAGTGGACAATCCCTTGCCCTAAATTGAAGACAAAGCCCAATAAAACACCCGTCGTCGTGGGGGTGGCCGGCATTTTGAGCAACCAGATGCTCTGGGTGCCATTGACGTCGGCCGGGCTGAGCAAGGCGCGCCACTGCTCGGAGGATGGCTGTGCATACCGCTTGCCGCTGAAACGTAACTTGCGCAAGGCGCGCTCAATTTGCGTGCTCAGATCATGGGGCAGGGTGAATTGCAAGGTGTGCAAGGCGCGCATCGCGGCCTGTTCCGCCTCACTGCTGGTTAGATGCTCTAGGCGCGTCACGGCCTCTTTGCCAATATGCGGCCGATGGTCCTGGGCAATCAACCGCAAAATTTCAATTTGATCACTGGCTGGCACGCGCCCCAACAAGTTGAGCACCATCAAGGCGATCTCTTCGCCCAACTGTTGCATTTGGGTCACATATTCCAGCAGCACATGGCGATCCCGCTGGCCCACGGCCAGCGCCTCACGCAAACTTTGGAAGGCAATCTCATCAGAATTATGCAGATCGCTCATCAGCGCGCTGGGCAATTCCAGGCTCAGAAAGCGCTCGGCGATCAAGGCGGCCGTGACCCGCGCCGCCGCACTGTGTTGCCGATTGGCGACAAACGTGCGTAAGGCCGTGGCGATCTCCTCTGGCGGCAACAGCGCCGCGAGATGCCCCAATCCACCGCGCACTTGGCTGTCCCCAGTGTCCAGATGTTTGAGCAACAGCGTCAGCACAAGATCCGCGGGATAGGTGTGGACAATGTGGCGCGCCGCGCTGGCTAATTCCGTTTCGGTCTGCGTCTGCGCGAAATCGGTAATCGCTTGCTCAAGTTGACGACGTTGTTGGAACGTGTTGATAATTTTGTCGGTCATAGTGGCTATTATACCATAGAGTATAAAAATCTGGTATGCACTTGCAGCACAACCCTACCGATGCTACACTATGCCAGAGTGTGCCCCAAAATCAATGTAATGGAAAGGATTCTTCACGCATGAGCAGCAAACTGTGGGGCGGACGCTTCACCGGCAAGACTGACCCGTTGATGGAAAAATTTAATGCGTCGATCAACTTCGACAAACGTCTATGGGCTGTGGATATTCGTGGCAGCCAGGCATATGCCAGGGCGTTGGCGCGGTCGGGCATCATCACCAGTGGCGAAGCTGAACAGCTTGTGGCGGGGTTAGCCCAGGTGGCCGGTGAGTGGCAACGCGGCGAATTCACCTTGCAACCAGGTGATGAAGATATTCACACGGCGAATGAGCGGCGGTTGACCGAGTTGCTGGGCGCGGTGGCGGGCAAACTTCACACTGGCCGCAGCCGCAACGATCAGATCGCCACCGATGTTCGCCTCTGGTTGCGGGAAGAGATTGTGGCCCTACGCCAACATGTGCACCAATTGATCAGCGTGGCGACCGAGCGCGCGGCAGTGGAAATTGATATTCTCATGCCCGGTTATACCCACCTGCAACCGGCCCAACCGATCCGCTGGAGCCATTGGCTACTGGGGCATGCTTGGGCCTGGCAACGCGACGCGCAACGGCTGGATGAACTAGCGGCGCGTGTCAACGTGATGCCATTGGGCAATGGCGCGCTGGCGGGGAATCCTTTCGCGATTGACCGGCTCCAATTGGCCGCTGATCTGGATTTTGCTGGCATTACACCCAACAGTTTGGATGGCGTAAGCGACCGCGACTTTATTGCAGAATTTCTCTTCTGGGCGACCTTGACGATGTTACACCTGAGCCGGCTGGCTGAAGATTTGGTCATTTACAGCAGTCGTGAGTTCAGTTTCGTCAAATTGGCCGATGCCTATAGCACGGGCAGCAGTTTGATGCCGCAAAAGAAGAATCCGGATGCCTTGGAATTGCTGCGGGGCAAATCGGGCCGCGTACTGGGCGGGATGACCGGGCTGATGGCGACGCTCAAGGGTTTGCCGACCAGCTATAACAAGGATTTGCAAGAAGATAAAGAGCCACTCTTTGATGCAGTTGATAACCTCAGTGGCTCCTTACAGATTGCCTGTGGCGTGCTTTCCACCCTGACCCCCAATGTTGCGTTGATGCGTGCGGCGCTGTCACCAGAAATGCTGGCCACCGATCTTGCTGAATATCTGGTGCGCAAAGGCGTGCCTTTCCGCGAGACCCATCATGTGGCTGGCGCTGCCGTGCAGATGGCCGAAGTGCAAGGTGTTCCACTCTCAGAACTGACAGTCGAAGATTTACAGCGGCTGCACCATGCTTTTGAGGCCGACGTGAGCGCGATCTGGGATTTTGAACACAGCGTGGAGACCCGCGATGTAGCTGGCGGCACAAGTCGCCGCGCCGTGTTGGATCAGATTGAACAATTGCGCAGCTGGTTGAACCGGTAATTCAGATGACGCTACTCAAATTGTGCTACCTGTAGGGTGGTTTAGGCGCAGAACGAGCATCAGGTAGCTGCGCCAGTGCTGCGCCTAAACCACCCTACAACCCCCCAACAGTTGTATACTTGATTTTTAGACGTTTGACAAGCAGCGTGAACTTTGTTACGATAGCGCTGATTAACCAACTATTGGCCGATTAAGCCCTGATAACCGCTTATTTATCGATCTGGTTTGCAATGCCCTCTGTTATAATTGTAAAAGTCCGCAACAAATTAAAACCGGATCGATCTACGCAAGTTAGTCTGAAATCGCAGTTCGCACCCCATAACGAGCTCGATCTGTGTCTGCTTGCCGATGCAGCTTTTTTTGCCGCATGTTGTACAATCAAATCGACTTACCCCTAGTGCAGATTCGACATTGCACACTTCCGTCTGAAGAGTGTTAAATTTAGACAAATTACAATTCAAGAGCTTAGACAGGCTTGGTTATTCTCTAGCCTTTTTTATCCTACATTCATTTCTTATTCATCACGGTAAGATATTGTAACTGAATTCATGACAGTGTGACTCGGAGGGCATAACCTTTATGGCAAAACTGCTCGAAGTAAAGAACCTGAAGACGCAATTCTTCACACAAGATGGCGTTGTCCACGCTGTCAATGGGATTTCCTACACCGTCAATGCTGGTGAAACCGTCGCCATTGTCGGCGAGTCTGGCTCGGGCAAAAGCGTCGGTGTAATGTCATTGATCCGCTTAATCCCCCAGCCGCCGGGCAAAATTGTTGACGGTGAAGTCTGGTTCGACGGTCAGGATCTGCTCAAAATGACTGAAGATCAACTGCGCCATGTGCGTGGCAATCGCATTGCGATGATCTTCCAGGACCCCATGACATCGTTGAACCCTGTGTTAACGATTGGCCGGCAGATCACGGAGTCGCTTGAATTGCACCTGAATATGAACCGGGAGCAGAGTCGCCGCCGCGCCGTTGAATTGCTGGAATTAGTCGGCATCCCAGGAGCCAGCGCACGGCTGGACGATTATCCGCATCAATTCTCTGGTGGTATGCGCCAACGTGTGATGATCGCCATGGGTTTGAGCTGTGATCCGCAGCTGTTAATTGCAGATGAACCGACAACGGCCCTGGATGTGACGATCCAAGCGCAAATTGTGGATCTGGTTAACCGTCTGAAAAAAGAACTAGGGATGGCCATTATCTGGATTACGCATGATCTCGGCGTGGTAGCCGGCATGGCAGAGCGGGTTTTGGTCATGTATTCTGGTTTTATTGTGGAAGAAGGGGCGGTGGACGAACTTTATGCCAACCCGCGACATCCCTATACGTTGGGGCTGCTGCGCTCGATTCCACGTTTGGATCTGGGGCGGCAAAAGCGTCTCATTCCGATTGAGGGTCTGCCACCTGATTTGTTAGAGCCCCCGACACATTGCCCGTTTGCCCCGCGTTGTTCTTTCGTGATCGATAAATGTTGGACAGAAAATCCTCCGTTGATGGATGTTGGTCGCGACCACAAGTCAGCTTGCTGGGTTCAACCTGAAGTAAAAGTACATATTTTGGAAACGGAAGAGGTCGCCCAATGAGCGCAACCAATGGCAAAAGCGAAGTAATCTTAAAAGTCGATGACCTGAAGATGCACTTTCCCATCACGCGTGGGATCATCTTTCAACGGCAAGTGGGTGCGATCAAGGCCGTCGATGGCATTAATTTTGAGCTGTATAAAGGCGAAACATTGGGGCTCGTGGGTGAATCTGGCTGTGGTAAATCGACCACAGGGCGTGCGATTCTCCAATTATACCGGCCAACCGATGGGCATGTGATCTTTGAAGGCAAAGATCTGACGAAAACCGGCGGTGAAGAATTGCGCAAGACGCGACGCCGCATGCAGATGATTTTTCAAGACCCGTATGCCTCGTTGAATCCACGCATGACTGTCGGCAGTATTATTGGCGAGCCGCTGGAAGTTCACAATATTGGCAGTTCGAAAAAAGAGCGCCAAGAACGGGTGCAAGATCTCTTAAAAACGGTCGGGCTAAACCCGTATTTCGTCAATCGCTATCCGCACGAGTTTTCGGGTGGCCAGCGCCAACGTATTGGTATTGCACGTGCCTTAGCGGTCAACCCAGCCTTTATTGTCTGCGATGAACCGATCTCGGCCTTGGATGTGTCGATTCAGGCGCAGGTGATCAATCTGTTGGAAGATCTTCAAGACGAGTTGGGCTTAACCTATTTGTTTATCGCGCATGATCTTTCGGTCGTCCGCCACATTTCAGATCGCATCGCCGTGATGTACCTGGGCAAGATCGTCGAATTGTCCAATCGGGATGAGTTGTACGAAAAGCCCATGCACCCCTATACGCAAGCTTTGCTCTCGGCGGTGCCTATTCCAGACCCGCAAATTGAAAGCAAACGCCAGCGTATTATTCTAGAAGGTGATGTGCCTAGCCCGGCCAATCCACCCAAGGGTTGCCATTTTAGCACACGCTGCCCACGCGTGATGGACGTTTGCAAGCAGACAGAACCGCCTTTTAAAGATTATGGCGAAGGTCATTACGTGGCCTGTTTCTTGTACGAATAATCAGGGCCTCTTTCCTGCCTTTCGCGTCCCCTCTCCTAAAGCAAAGATAAGCTTCAGGAGAGATAGAAGGGGATGAAGCCAAAGCCTATCAGATAACTTTGTGCACCAATTGCGTAATTGATTGTTATATTGCTGACACACTTACAACGCAGTTCTGGTATATTGTAAGTATCTTTTCAGATTAGTTACACTTCAACTGTAGTTTAAAAAACTCAAGTGAATGAAGGAAAGGACAATCGTATGAAGACAATGAGGTTTTTAGCACTAGCTATAGTGACCGTCGTGTCGCTAGTGCTGAGTGCCTGTGTTCCGGCGCCCAGTGCACCGGCGGCGCCTGCTGCACCGGCAGCTGACACTGCTGCACCCGCCGCATCTGCGGAAGGGACGTTTACGAAGCCGCACCCGATTTTGGGCGATATTAAGGTGCGTCAAGCGATTGCGAGCTGCATCGATCGCGATGCGTTGATCGCCTCTGTCTATCCGTATGTAGAGGACAAGGCCGCCTTGCGCATGGATAGCTTCGTGCCCAAGACGCACTGGGCATACAAGGGACCCTACCAAGATTACCCCCATGATGTGGCCGCCGCTGGTAAATTATTAGACGAAGCCGGTTGGAAATTGCCAGAGGGCGCTGAAGCCGGCGATGGTAGCTTCCGCGTGAATGCCAACGGTGATACACTGAAGCTGACGTTGACAACCACGAACTCCGCCTTGCGCCAGACCTGGTCGGCCGTGGCCGAACAAAACTTGGCCGAGTGCGGAATTTTGTTAGTCCGCCAACTCACGCCAGCCTCTTGGTTCTTTGGCGATACGAGTGGCACCAAGCGCCGCGATTGCGAAATGTGCGCCTATGCTTGGGTCGGTCAAGCCGATCCAGGTGGCCAGACGCTCTATGCCTGTAACCAGATTCCCACGCCTGCCAATAATTGGGAAGGCCAGAATATTATGGGTTGGTGCAATCAAAAGGCTAGCGATGCGATTGTGCTTGCGAATAATACTTTGATCAAAGATGACCGGATCAAAGCCTATGATATTGTTGAGCAGGAATTTGGCAAAGATATGGTTTCGCTGCCATTGTTCCAACGGGCCGAAGCGCAGGCCTGGAGCAACAATCTGGAAGGCTTGAAAGTTGATCCGACCGAGTATGGCACAGCCAGCGCCACCAGTTGGAAGTTGAAAGACGGCAAAGATACCGCCGTGTTGGGCTTTACGCAAGAGCCTTCGACCATGTTTGAATTAGTGGTTGATGCTGCCGTGGCTCGCGAAATTGGTCAGTTGATCTTTAGCACTGGCTCAACTGGTTACAGCTATGACTTCCAACCGGTAGGCCAGAAGGCGTTGAGCACCATTGAAGCGGGCTTGGCGACCAATACTGAAGTAGATGTCAAGCCAGGCGATACGGTTTGGACATCTGACGGTGATTCGGCGAAGTTGGAAAAGGGCACCAAGCTGATCATCAATGGCGAAACCGTCGAGTATGATGGCACCAGCGCGCTGAAACTGTCACAGCTTAAGGTTAAGTATCAGTACAATCCTTCTACTTGGAGTGATGGTACACCAGTTTCGATTGACGACTTTAAACTTGGCTACAAGATTGATTGCGATCCGGAATCTGGCGCAACCTCCTTTACAATCTGCCATTCAATTGCGAGCGTCGATTGGGGCACCGATCTGGAATACACCGTCACCTATGTGCCGGGTAGCCAATATCCGCTCTACTTCTTAGGGCCCATTGGCACACATCCCAGCCACCAAAAAATTGCGGATGGCCGCACATTGGCCGATGTCCCAGCCAAAGAGTGGCAGACGCTGCCCGAAGTAACCGAGATGCCACTGGGTGATGGCCCCTATATGATCACAGAATGGCAGAAGGGTCAATTTATGAAGTTGACCGTGAATCCTCACTTCACACCAGCACCGGCGATTAAGAACATCACCGTCACCTTTATTCCGGACACCAATACGGCCGTAGCTCAACTGATCAGCGGCGACGTGGATTGGCTGGATACGGCGACATTGGGTGGTGGACCAGAAGTACAGACCGTGCTCGATGCGACCAAAGAAGGCAAGGTGCAATCGCAGATTGTGGCCAGCCCAACCTGGGAACATATTGACTTTAACCTGTTCCAGAAGTAAAAGCCTGTTTTCGTAGCGACACCGACTGACGCTGATTGTACCAGGCTTCTATCAGACGGGGTCGCTACATTCCATAGAGAGTGACACGGTATGGCTTGCTAAGATTAGGAGATTGGAGATTGGGCATGGTCAATCTTCAATCTCCTAATTCTTAATTTCACTTGTAAAGCACTTCCTGTTTGGTTTTACAAGGAGAGAGGATTCAATTATGGTCGCCTATCTGATCCGGCGTATTTTTCAAATGGTTATTGTGCTGTTTTTTGTTGCGCTCGCCACTTACCTACTGCTCAGCCTTACAGCGACCAATATTATGCCGGGTGGTGAATCGCAGCGTAAGATCACAGCGCAAGAAGTAGCTTTGATTCGCGCCAAATATGAATTGGATTTCTACTTCCCTTTTCGGTTTTCCCGGTGGTTGACGGGCTTGCCCGATGGTCCGATTACGATCGGTGGACGTAGTTTGTTTCAGGATGTGCCAGTGGGCTGCTACATGGTGCGAGCCCAACCGCCAAGCTGTGATCAATATCTGTATTTGAAAGATATTCCCCAATATCACCCAGCGATCAAGAGCAGCAAAGGCATCATCCGCGGCGATTTTGGTCTCTCGGGTGGCATTTCAAAGGGCCGCCCAGCCTGGGAAGTGATCAAGAGTCGATTGCGGCCCACCTTAGAATTGTCGATTTTGTCACTGATCTTTTCGTTG
>JAPLGZ010000338.1 GCA_026389895.1 Chloroflexota bacterium
AGGTATAAGCACCGGCAATGGGTCAGATTACCCAATCGCTGTGTTACGTTTATTGGCGGGCGAAGCGCGGCTACGTTGCACCTACCTTGGGGTGAATGGGCATTAGAAAATCGCCGCAAAGAAGGGTATACCCTAAATAATGGGGATTTTTGCGCGGGGATAAATCCCGCGGCTGCCAGAAGCCAAATTCCATTTGTGCTAGATTTTGTTATTCCTCGGCTTCCGGCGTGACGACGCGCAACAACACGCTATTCGCTTCTGCCGTCATCTGAAACTCCCCTAAGTCGGCGGGTAGCAGCACCCAATTGACCGCCTTGATCGTCATCGGTTCACCTTGCCAACTGAGGGTGACCTCACCGCTGAGGACGGCCCAGATTTCAAACGTGGCTCCGTCACAGAAGCCGTAAAAACTACTGCCATCGGGAATGGTCAGGCGTTCGGTCTCAAAGTAGTCGCATTGGCCGATCTGTTCGATGCGTAAGCCACCGTCATCGAGCAGCACTTTGGGCTGGAGCGCGCTTGGTTCGACCAAGTCAAAATCGAGCACATCGAGCGACTGCTCAATATGTAGCGGGCGTGGGCGCCCCCAATCGTCGATCCGATAGGTGACGTCGCTATTTTGTTGGATCTCTGCAATCAAGGTGCCAGGCCCCAGCGCATGGATCGCGCCGCTTGGCACAAAGGCAACATCGCCCGCTTTGACGGGCAGCCGGTGCAGCAGGTCGGTGGTTTTGCCTTCGGTGACGGCTTGGGCGAATTTCTCACGCGTGACGCCGGGTTTGAAGCCGTAGATAATTTCCGCTTGCGGTTCGGCGTCGAGAAAGACCCACATTTCGGTTTTGCCCCAATCCCCGCCATGCGCCAAGGCATAGGTATCATCGGGATGCACCTGCACCGAAAGCCAGCGATTGGCGTCTAGAAATTTGATCAAGAGTGGAAATTTACCGGCGGCTAAGGCGGCTTCGTTGCGTTTGCCCACCAGCGCCAAGCCTAATTTCTCTTGCACTTGTGGCAACGTGAGGCCAGCCAACGCACCGTTATTAACCGTGCTTGAACCGTTGGGGTGTGCGGCGATCTCCCAGCTTTCGGCCACAATCCCCTCAGGAATGGCGCGGCCAAGCTTTTCGCCTAGGTTGCGCCCGCCCCACGGGTAATCTTTGAAGATCGGGTCAAATGTAAGTGGATAGATTATATCTGTAGTCATAGGAATGATAGTCCAATCAAATCTGTAAATAGTCAACAAATAAACAGATAATGCCTTCAGTTAAGCACAAAATAGAGCGATTGGCGATTAGAGATTGCTTACAATTACGCTTCAATCATACCGAATAAAGATCTGCTCCCTATTGGGCTTGGGCCCTCTTCCCGATCGGGCCCAAATGGGTGTGCTCAAAGGCGTCCGCATATTTGAGACCATACCCAAAGACCCGATCCATGCTCGAATGGCCAAATAGGATCAAACCAATCAATTCTAACATTTGCACGTGGAAATATGCACCTAACAGATAGAGCGCAATGCCAATCGCTTTGTGATGGACGCCATTGTACAATAACGCACCAACTCGTGGTCCCCACAGATAACCGATCATACTCAGATCCGGCGTCAATAGCAGAACGAAGAACCACCACCATGCGTAGCCCAAGGCCAAGTATAGGTAGAAGGCTAGGAAAAGACAAAAGAGTTCTTCAAGCTTTAACAGAATTTTCATGGTTGAGATGTTTACTCGTGGCTTGCACCCTAACGTATCCCTTGACTTGATAACGGCTCAGTGTCGCCCGGCCAACTGCGCAATCGCCTGAGCCAGATTATGCCTGGCTGTTTGCTCATAGCGCGTCTGAAAAAATTCAGTTTGGTAGATGGTGGGCCGGGCCAGAAAATTGGCCAGCACCTGAGCTCGGCGTTTGCGGTAGCGATCTTCGGCCACCCACTGATATTCGATGCGAATTTGGCGATCATATTCGGCAAAGATAGCTGGTGTGCGCCCCAAGATGGATAAATCGATATCAACAAGCAACTGTGTGTCATGGCCTTGCGGTGGTGCTTGATGTTGGGTCGCCAGCACCAACCTGGCTATATTTTGGACCACGGTTGGTGGAATTTGGGCGTCGGTCAGCGCTTGCATGGCCCAAGCGGCGCTGCGGGCTTCGTTGTCTGTGGCGCGCGGATCATAGATGGCGTCGTGAAACCAGATCGCCATCTCGACTTCTTGGGGCGAATCTGCCAGCGCCGCTACTTCGTCAAACTGCGCCAGACAATCTGCTACATGCGCCGTGTTGTGGTAGGCGCGTTGCGGCTCGGCATAGGCGCTTGCCAACGCCGTAAACACGGCCTCGGCGTTACTGCGACCCCCTAACTTTTGCCATAGCTGCCAGAAACGTTGTTGATCCAGCCTGTTCATGAAGATTAACTGCCCCACTTATCCTCGACTTGCCTACTGCTGCCGTTTGGTTTGGTCATCAAAGCTTAGCGTACTCAATCTGGACATGCAAGTCCAGTCGCCTTTCGCTGCACTTTTAGAAGGGAAGCATCAGTAGCGTGGGCCTGGTTTACAGCTATGTGGCAACACTTGCTCAATCCATGCCGAGCAGGAAAAAGCGGTTACACAGAGCACGCGGAGAAATATGCTTCTACTCAAGCAACACTGACACAGAGAGCACTGAGGAGTCACAGAGCAAGTTTGATTTTCTCTGTGACTCCTCAGTGCTCTCTGTGTAACCGCTTTTTCCTGTGTAACATGAATCGGTGACTACATTCGGTATCGCCACTTTTGATGCGCCATTGTCCAATTAACTGGATCTTCGGACTTCTTGCGCTATTCTTCGGGACGATGGCTGGCTGGGT
This sequence comes from Chloroflexota bacterium, assembly GCA_026389895.1. Classification (GTDB taxonomy): domain Bacteria; phylum Chloroflexota; class Anaerolineae; order Caldilineales; family Caldilineaceae; genus JAPLGZ01. Next base: position 2,843 of record JAPLGZ010000338.1, read on the forward strand.
TTCCAGGCTAATAAGCGACGGAAACTGGCCAGGAGCGCGTTGCCGATCTTGGCTAATTGGGGGCGTACACTTTCCCTGTTTTCGCGATTACTGTTCGATAGCCGGTAGTTGGCTGCGCGTTGTTGATATTCCTCGGCACGAATTTTGAATAAATCGTTTAAGATGTCAGGATGTTGCTCGAGCATAATTTCCCTTTTCGTAAAGTAAGTTTTAATAGATAAATGTTAACCATCGCAGGCGCTGAACTATGCAAGGCTGGCGGCTATTGTGCGTGAGTGGGGGCGCTCACCTAGCGCCACCAAATATTCACTCAATCCGCCACCGCGTGTGGCCTGATAAGCAAACCCGCCACCGCGCACGAGGCGCGCCACCCGCTGGTTGTTGGGGTGAAATAAAACGCGCGTCGCTTTGGGCCGTCGCCACAAAGCCCGCGCCCTTTGCCGGATCCAGGTGGCAGATCTGCTCCAACTCGGCCATGCTCGGCATACGCGGTTGTAGATAACGATAATAAATACTGTCTGGTGATAGACGCTGGTGCATTTCGTGGATTAAGGTCGCATCGTTGGGCTGGATGGGGCGCACGGTCACGCCTTGCTGAGTCTGTTGCATGGGCACCGCTCTCCACTGCTCTGTTTGTCTGTTCATCATAAAGGTCTCCTTTTTATTGCTCGTATCCTTCTCACACAATGTATCAGTGATGAACAGGATAAAGGGCGAGCGTCACAAAAATGTCACAGCGCGGTTAGTGCAAAAATAGACCGGATTCGTAAAGAATCCGGTCTGTAATCAGTCAACATTTTTAACCGCTGTGCATTTGTCATCACCGGAATGGGTGATGCGCCTTGGTGCTTACTTGCGGATGGCAAGGACTTCCAGATAGGTTGAATCCACCTGGGTTGTGCCATCCTGTGCTTGGTTGTGCTGCGTCCAGAGCTGTTCTAGATCGCTGCGGAGCAACTGCTGCGCTTCTGGGCTGAGCGTGGCAAAGGCGCGCAGGGTGGGGCCATAGAAGGTGCGGAAATGTTCCACCGTTGCCGCGGCATCAAACGGGAAATTGAATGTGAGCGTGCGTGGCGTGCAACGCAACTTGGCCATCTGATGGCCAAGGCGTTCGGCTACTGTCGTTTCGTTGCCCCAGAGCAAGGGCGAGGGCGGGAGTCCGTTGGGCGCTGGTGCGGGTGGTACGTGCTTGACCATGATCTTAAACATCTGGCCAATAAAACCATCGGGCGTCCAGTTGGCCATCGCAATCCGGCCACCAGAGCGGCAGACGCGTACGAGTTCGCTGGCTACTTTGTCTGGGCGGGGCGCAAACATGGCCCCGAACATGGTCACTACAGCATCAAAGGCGGCGTCGGCATACGGCAGTTGTTCAGCATCACCCTCTTCCACGCGAATGGTGAGCCCTTCGGCGCGGGCCCAAGCCTGGGCTTGCTCGACCAGATTGGGGGCAATGTCGATGCCCGTTACGCGCGCCCCAGTGCGCGCGGCTGGGATGGCCAGATTGCCAGTGCCGCAGGCCACATCCAATACGCGGTCGCTGGGGCCGAAATGCAGACGGTCAATAAATTCCGCCGCGCCTGGCGCATACGACTCGGCAATTTTGCCGAAGTCGCCGGCCATCCAGGTCGCCTTCGTGCGGGCAGTGAGGACATCGGTTTCAACGGGGGACGAAGCTAAGGTTGTCATGATCGTTTCTCCTGATTGTGAAAGATGGTTGGTTGGCGGTCTAAACATTTTGTTGATCTCTCGAACTCAATAGGCATATGATGAACAGGGTATGGGGCGACCGTCACAAAAACGTCACAGCAATTCCGACTCAAAAAACGCTACCGGAATCTCAGAGATTCCGGTAGCGTGGATGGGCTGGAGGTTGCTAATTTAATCGGCTTTATTCAGAAGGGGCGTCCACTAGGCGCTTGGGTCAGGCTCCGCGTTTCCCTCGTTTATGACAAAGTGAGTTTTGTGATTGTGGCAATGATTTGGTCGAGCGGGGTCGTTTGCCCCGTATCCCATTGGGTATTGAAGGTGGCGTTGTCGACCTGCTGGCGCAGGCGCGTGAGCAGACGGTCGTATTCTGGTTGTTGGGTGGGCGAGACCGCGAGTTTGGTTTTTTGGCGCAAGTGATCCGCTGCGCTCAACAGATGCACGGCCAGTTCCAGGTGTTGGTCCAGGTCAACCAAGAGGATGGCGATGTCTTCTAGCCCCAAAAACACCCCGCGGACATAACCTACCTCATGCATGAGATCCAGGCCTTGGCGAAAGTAGGCGAGTGCTTGGTTGGTTTCACCGAGCTTTTGCACCACCACACCCAAATTGGCGAGGGCAAAGCCCGCATTGCTTTTGTCACCAATTTCAAGCAAGAGCGGCAACGCTTCTTCACTATGGCGGCGCGCCTTGGGGTAATCTGCTTGATAAAAGGCGACCAATCCCAGGTTTTTCAGTGCAATGCCAATCAACGCCCGATGGTCTAAGATGCGACCCAGGCTCAGACATTCTTCATAATAGGTCTGGGCGATGGCAAAATCGCCCTGGGCCCGTGCGGCATTCCCCAAGTTAAAGAACGCCGTGGCGATGCCGACCTGATCGCCCATCTGTTGGCGCATCTGTAAACTTTCCCAATAATAGTCGCGCGCGACTGCGTGTTGACCGCGATCCCAGGCCCAATTGCCCATGTTGTTGAGGGCGCGGGCGATGCCATCGTTGTGGTTTAACGCGCGGAAAAGCTCGAGACTTTGCGTCAAGCGCTGGTGGGCGGCTCGATAGTGACCTTGTTGCAAATCGACCGCCGCCAGGTTGAGCAACACGTCGGCGATGCCAACTTCGTCCTCCACATGCTCAAAGAGCAGCAGGCTTTCATGCAATAAATGGCGGGCCACTGGGTAATCATCCTGGCGATGGGCCAAGAAACCGGCCGCGCTTAAGGCCCTGGCCTGGGTTTGGGGGCTTGCCGTTCCACGCTGGGCCAGTGCTTTGCTCAACCATTCCCGCCCTTCGCTCAGATAGACACGAATGTCCCAAAACTGAAAGAGTGCAGCCGTCAACCGCAGGGCCAACTCGCGATCCGTACCGGCAGTGGCATAAGCCAACGCCCCACGCAGATTGGCATGTTCTGCCTCTAAGCGGGCCAGCCACTCTTGCTGCGCGGCGCTCGTCAATGCCGGTTCGGCTTGCTCGGCCAGGCTGAGATAGAATTCGGCGTGGCGGCGTTGCAATGTTTCTAGCTCATACGGATTGATAAACTGTTCCAGCGCATACTCGCGCAGCGTCTCTAACAGACGATAGCGTCTTTGCCCAAAGTGTGACTCGACGATGACCAACGATTTATCAACCAACTGCGTGAGCAAGTCTAGTCGATTGGGGCTGGCCAATGGGGTCTTGGGGATGAATGGCCGCGCCTTGTCTGACGCCGCATCCAAAAGCGGCAAGCCAAAGGTCAAAATTTGGTCAAGCGCCTCCAGCGTAAAGCTACCAGTAAAGATCGCCACCTGTTGAAAGAGCAGCCGCTCGGCCGCATCCAGCAGGTTGAAACTCCAATCAATGGTGGCGCGCAGGGTTTGATGATGGGGCAGCGCGGCGCGATTACCCTGGGTCAGCAAAGCGAAACGCGCCCCCAGCGCGCCCGTCAAATAAGCCGCAATTTGCTCAACCGATAAGACTTTGATGCGGGCGGCCGCCAACTCAATGGCCAATGGAATACCATCGAGCCGTTGACAGATCTCGGCGATGGCCTGAGCATTTTCGGGCGTCAGGGCAAACCCAGGTTGCACGGTGGCCGCCCGCTCGACAAAGAGTTGGAGGCTCTCAAATTGTAGCAACAGATCAATGAAACTTAATTTGGCCGGCTCCGGCGCGGCAAAGGTGGGCACCTGCCAGAGGGTCTCGCCTGCAATGTTCAATGGTTCACGGCTGGTGGTCAGAATTTGTAGATTGGGGCAGTGGCTCAATAAGGTGGCGGCCAGTTGGGCCGTTGGCTCGATCAGATGTTCGCAGTTGTCGATCACCAAGAGTAATTGTTTGTCGCCCAGAAAATTCGCCACCGTTTGACTCAATGTCTGGTCAAGCACTTCGCGCACACCCAATGTTTTGGCGATCGAGCGGGCCACCAACCCGCCCTCATTGAGCGCAGCCAATTCCACCCACCAAACACCCTGGGCAAACTGGTCGATCAGATCGGTGGCGACCTGGATGGCAAGCCGCGTTTTACCACTGCCTCCTGCGCCTGTCAGGGTAAGCAGGCGCACGGCGCTCCTTCGCGCATTTTCCGGTTGGCTTTTGGGGTGAAGGGCCAGGGTGAGCAGACGCTTCACCTCGGCCATTTCGCGGGTGCGCCCCACAAAACTGGTGAGCGGCAGGGGGAGATTGGTGATTTTTGCGGCGGCCGATAATTCTTCGCCGTCGCTCTGTTTGATCCAGCGATAGAGCGCCGTCGTCTCGGCCTGGGGTGGGGCATCGAGTTCATCGCGCAGGGCGCGCACACAAAATTCATACTGCCGTAACGCCGCGGCCCGGTCACCGGCCGCCACATAGCAGAAGATCAAATGCTGGTGTGCCGCCTCGTTCGCCGGGTCAATCGTCAGGATCTGTTGGGCCACCGCAATGGCCCGGCCATACTCGCTGCGTGCGCGTAAGGCTTGGGTCACTTGTAGACAGAGCTTGAGCAGCCGCGTCTGATAATGTTCGCGTTCGATGGTAAGCCAGTCATCGTATAAACCCGCGAGTAGTTCACCGCGCCAGAGCGTCAATTGTGCCTGCAGAAAGTCACCATTGGCGCCATCCAGCGCATCTTCCAGCGCCAGCAACGCCTGGAGATCAACCCAAACGGGAAAGGCCGAATTGAGTTGCACATGGTCACGCTCGGTGTGGAGGAGATCAGCGTCCAGCGCCTTGCGCACGGTCGCCAGCGCCGTGCGCAAGGAATGGCGCGCCTGTTCATCAGACGAGTCACCCCAGAAGAGGGTGGCTAGATGGTCGCGTGTATGTTGTTCTGGATGGAGGAGCAGATAGGCCAGCAGCGATTCTACTTTACGGCGAGGGAGGCGAATTGGTTCATGCCCGCGCTCGATGCGCAAAGGGCCGAGTAAGTAGATGCGCAGTCCGGTGGTTGCGCTAGGCGTGGTATAGGCTGCCGTTATCGCTGTCTGCATGGCCCTATTATGCCATAAATCGATGACTTTTTAAACTATCGCTAGACTGAAATCCTGTTG
>JAPLGZ010000031.1 GCA_026389895.1 Chloroflexota bacterium
GCCGAAAATTGTTAAAGCTGGCGGGATCCATCCGTCGCACCAGGGCTTGGATGCCTTGGTTAATAAAAAAACATGAGGACCCAAGCAGGGAGAGGATGACAATTGATACATCACGAAAACGGCGGCTGCGCAACAATCCCCCACCTGCCGTCAGCACCAACTGGCTGATGATCACCATATGGGCATAACTAAGCGCCAGCGCCACGAGCACAACGGGCAGCGCCCAACTGCCCCCCCAGCCAATCAAGGCCGCGATAAAAAGTGGCAGCGCTAGATAGCTAGGAAAATCTAGCAAGGTGCCAAGCAGGGTGCTCGCCACCAGATCGCGCGTCCGTAATGGGTAGATCAGCAAGCGCGTCAGATCTAATCCTTCATTCAGCCGGAAAGCCAACACTGGTGCAGCGATCCAGATGAGCCAGAGCAGGACGAGCACGCCACCCAATAATTGGGCGGGCCAGGGAGCCGGCAAATGGCGATAGCCATAAGCGCTGCCAATCGCGCCACCAATGATCAGCGGCGCAAAACAGAGCGCGGTCACGATCAGGCCGACGATCCTGCCGCGCTGGCGGGTGAAGGTGCGCAACGTCAGTTGGGCGCGCACCCGCAAGAGCACCCACTGGCGGGTCGGATCTAAACCCAAGCTCATCAGCAAGCGGGCTATCACGCCAGCCATGACAGGCTCCGTTCCGCTTCGGGGGCGCCATCTTCGTGCGTGGCGCCGACTGCCCGGAGAAAGAGCTCTTCGAGCGTCGATGTCTCACCGGCATGGGCTCGCTCGCGCAATTCTGGGATAGTTCCTTCGGCCACCAGCCGCCCATTGGCGATCACACCCACGCGCGTGCAGAGGCGCTCGACGACTTCCAGGATGTGCGATGAGAAAAAGATCGTCGTGCCGCGCTGGCGTAACCGTTGCAACACCTCGCGAATCGCCCGTCCCGAAATGGCATCTACGCCTTCAAAGGGTTCATCCAAAAACAAGACGCGCGGCGCATGGATCATCGCCGCGGCCAGCCCCGTCTTCTTGCGCATGCCCTGCGAATAATCAATGATCAGCTTTTCGGCGGCGTCATCCAGATCAAACAGGTTGAGCAGCTCTTCGGTGCGTTTCGCGGCCTCGCCTTCGCTCAAGCCATACATGACCCCGGCAAAGGTAATGAACTCGCGCCCGGTCAACCGCTCATAGATATTTTGGCCTTCGGGCAAGACGCCAATCATGCGTTTGGCCTGCAACGGGTCGGCCCAGATGTCAATCCCGGCGATCAGTGCTGTGCCGGCGGTGGGGCGTAATAGGCCGACCAACATCTTGATCGTGGTCGATTTGCCTGCGCCGTTAGGCCCCAGAAAGCCAAAAAATTCTCCCTCTTGCACGGTGAGATCCAGGTGATCGACGGCAATTTTCTGGTCAAACATTTTGGTCAGCTGGTTTGTCTGCACAGCGACAGCAGTCATAGATGGCTCCTTCAAGGGTAAACTAGCCCATTGGCTGGGCATGCTACGCTGCATTGTAACATGAAATTCTACGATGGGTGGAAAACTAAGGTTTTTGCCCGCCGAATGCCAGGCACAGATTCCTCTTGCCACTGAACCCCGGTGTCCCGTCAAGCTGTCCACTCGTGGCGCCGTGTTTTGTCTGCAATAAAAATGGAACATCTTACTATAGTGGCAAGCTGAAATAGGTAATTTGGCGGATTGATAAAGTAATTCTACGTATTTATACTGATTTAGCTTGTATTTTCGTAAGTTTTTATAAGAAAAATTTAATCTACTCGCAAGCCAACCATTTGTCCAGCTTTTTATACCTAAAGGGGAATTATTTATGCCGCTTCCGGGGTCGTTGATCTCGCTCATTCGTCATGCATCACGCCCGCGTTGGGCGCCACCACTGACCCTGTTGTTGGTTTGCGCCTGCGCGCTGCTGCTTAGTGCGTGCATCCCGCAGCCTAGTGACCCAATCACCACGGTGGCTTCGGGCCTTGGTGGGCCCGAAGGTGTGGGGGTAGATAGCAGTGGCAACGTCTACGTCGCCGATACTGGCGCTCACGTTGTCCGCAAAATTGATAGCAGTGGCGTCATCACGACTTTCGCTGGGACGGGCACGGCAGGCTATAGCGGCGATAGTAGTGCTGCGATCAGTGCCGAGTTGCATACACCCCGCGGCATCGCCGTGGACAGCAGCGACAACGTCTACATCGCCGATGCCGGCGCTCATGTTGTCCGTAAAATCGACAGCAGTGGTGTCATCACGACTTTTGTGGGGACGGGCACGGCGGGTTATAGTGGCGATAGCGGCCCAGCGGCCAGCGCCCAACTGAGCGGGCCCACCGGTGTCGCGCTTGATAGCGGTGGGAACGTCTACATTGCCGATACGGAGAATCATGTTGTCCGTAAAGTTAACAGCAGTGGCGTCATCACAACTATTGTGGGGACGGGCACGGCGGGCTATAGCGGCGATAGCGGCCTGGCTGCCAACGCCCAGTTGAGCGGGCCCACCGGCGTCGCGCTCGATAGCAGTGGTAACATCTACATCGTCGATAGTGGCAACCAGGTCATCCGCAAAGTGGATGGCGCTGGCATCATCACGACTTTCGCCGGGACGGGCACGGCGGGTAAGAGTGGCGATGTCGGTGCGCCCGATAATGCCGAGTTGAACGGGCCTACGAGTATCGCCGTGGATAGCCAGGGTGATCTGTACATCGTTGATACCAATAACCAGCGTGTTCGTAAGCTTGATGTGGGTGATAATACCATTGTCACCTTCGCTGGAACAGGTGTGGCGGGGTATAGCGGGGATAATGGCGTCGCCACCGCGGCCGAATTAAACGAGCCGCGCGGCGTCGCAGTGGGCAGCAATGGCGACGTCTACATCGCCGACACGCTCAACAATGCCGTGCGCAAGGTGACAGCCCTCCAGGGGGTGCTGGCGGTGGATGATCTCGCCGCCACCACCCCAAACCACGCTGTCCCAATTGCGGTGATTAGCAATGATCGGGATGTGAATAGCAGCACGACGCTCACCGTGACGGCGGTCGGCGTCCCGATCAGCGGTACGGCGACGATCAGCGGCACGACCCAACTGGTCTATACGCCGACGCTCAATTTCCGCGGCACGGATCTCTTTACCTACACAATTGTCGATGGCGCGGGCCTGACTGCCACTGGCGTCGTTTCGGTTACCGTCATCGCCGGCCCGTTGATCAAAACCTGGGCCACGAACATGTTGGGGCTGGGCCTCGCCGCCGACAAAGCGGGTAATGTTTACCTAGCTGGTCTTTCTTCGCATGTAATTTACAAGATTGCGCCAAACGGCACGCCGACGATCTTTGCTGGCACAGGTGCAGAAGGGTATAGCGGAGATAATGGTCCAGCCAGCAGCGCCATGCTAGACGAGCCTTACGGTGTCACAGTAGATAGCCTTGGCAATGTCTACATTGCCGACACGGGGGCCCATGTCGTGCGCAAGGTGGATACCAGCGGCACGATTAGCACAATTGCTGGCACAGGCACGGCTGGGTATAGCGGGGATAATGGCCCAGCAACCAGCGCCATGCTAAGTGGTCCTTACCGCGCAGTTGTGGATAGCCTTGGCAATGTCTACATTGCCGACACGGGGAACCATGTCGTGCGTAAGGTGGATACCAGCGGCACGATCACGACCGTGGCGGGGACGGGCACGATTGGGTATAGCGGGGATAATGGCCCAGCCACCAGTGCTACGCTAAATGCACCTTTAAGCCTGGCCATCGACAGCCTTGGCAATATATACATTGCCGACGCGGAGAACAATGCCGTGCGCAAGGTGGATGTTGGTGGCACGATCACGACCGTGGCGGGGACGGGTGTTGGGGGCAATGTGGGCAATAACGGTCCAGCCAGCGCCGCTCAACTGCGTTTCCCTATGGACCTTGCCCTAGACCGCGCTGGCAACCTCTACATCGCCGACGTAGGGAACAGCGTCGTGCGCAAAATGGATACCAATGGCTACATTAGCAATTTTGTGGGGACGGGTGTCCCTGGCTATAGTAACTTTTTTGGCGTAGGCATCCCTGGCTATAACGGTGATGGCGGCCCTGCGATCGGCGCACGCCTGTTATTCCCCATCGGCATGGCGCTGGATCGCGATGCGCGGTTGTATATCAATGATCCATACTCGCTGAAGATCCGTGTGGTCGAGCTGGACCATTCACCCGTGGCGGTGGACGATGGCGCCAGCACGGCCGAAGATACGGCGGTCACGGTGGGGGTGTTGGCCAATGACAGTGATGTGGATAGCGGTGACATGATCAGCGTGACCCTGGTTGGCGTGCCGCTCAGTGGCACGGTGACGATCAGCGGCACGACGCAACTTGTCTATACACCGACGCTCAATTTTACAGGCGCCGATGTCTTTACCTACACAATTGCGGATAACTTTGGCCTGGTTGCCACCGCTACCCTCACGATCACGGTAACCCCTGTCAATGATCTACCCACTGCCAACACCGACAGCTTCAACGTGGCTAAAAATGATCCGCTGACAGTGAGCGCACCGGGCGTGCTGGATAATGACACCGATGTCGAGGGTGACGCTTTAACGGCGGTGTTGGTGGCTGGCCCAAGCCACGGCACGCTCACGCTGAACGCCGATGGTTCATTCGTCTATACGCCCACCGTCGATTATATCGGCGCGGATAGCTTCAGTTACAAGGCCAATGATGGCGGGGGTGATGGCAATCTGGTCACCGTCAGCCTTTCGGTAACGGACACACCAACACCGACTACAACACCGACCACAACACCGACTACAACACCAACGGCTACGGTGACGGACACGCCAACGCCGACCACAACACCGACACCGACCAACACACCAACGCCGACTGCAACGCCAACGACTACGGCGACCAATCCACCGCCAACTGCGACACCAACGGAGACTGCCACACCAACGAGTCCGCAGTTTGCTGTCAATGATGCTGCCGGCAGCAGTGGCGGGCAGGGTGTGACAATTGCGGTGCTCACCAATGATACTGACCTGGCCGCGGGCGGGCTCACGCTGACGGGCATCACCCAACCGGCGCATGGGGTGGCGGTCATTCAGGATAATAACCAGACAGTCATCTACACCGCCACACAGGACTTTTCCGGGACAGATAACTTTACCTACACCGTCAGTGATAGCCAAGGCCACATGGATGACGCCCTGGTGACTATTCTGGTAAGTGCCCAGGAGAGTACGCCCAATACCCCACAAATCGGACCCGTGGCCCCCACCGCAGATACCGTGCTTGCCTTCGCTGGTCATCAAATCCAGCTTCAAATCAGTGTGCCGTCCGGTATCTATTCCGGCACCCTGGGCGCAAAGGATATTTTTTATCTGAGCTATTTGCAGGCGCTCTCCACCCCCGATACCACAAATACCAACAACCTTGAGCCTGATCTCGGTAATTTACAGTTCGGCAATCTGATTTTTGACTTGTCGGCATACCTGAACAATACACACCTGGATCATTTCCAGTTTACCACGCCGGTGACGCTCACGATCACATACGACCCGGCGTTGCTGGGCACGTTGAAGCCAGAGACACTGACCTTGCTCTATTGGAATGGCACAACATGGTCGGACGACGGCATTACGGTGCTCAATCATGATGTTGCCAATCATCAAATCACGGTGACGCTGACCCATCTGAGCGAGTTTGGCCTGTTCGCCGCTGCGCCCACGTCACTCCCACCTGCTGGTGAGCCGAATCAGCGCCTGCAACTTTATCTCCCGTTGATTATCCGAAGGGACAATTAATGCCGGTTCGTTATCTGCCCCTTTGATTTTAGCCAGCTAGTCACTATCTGTAATCGCTTACTAGAACGCCACTGACGACAAGTTAGTGGCGTTCTAGTTTTTTTTTGGCGATTAGGCCCCGGCCAACGCAAAATTCATTGGAGGTATATCCTGAAAAAACTAGGTGATTTGGCGGATTGATAACGCAATTGTACGTAATTATACTGAATGGTAGATCTGAATCTTCGTAAGCTTTGGCGGAGGTAGCGACTCTGTCGGAATATTTAGCCAGTCAGTAAGTTGTGCAGTTTTTTATGTCTAAAGGAAAGAGCCGATGTCGCTTATGCGTTCGTTGCTGTTGTCTGTCCGCCCTACACCCCTGATTCTGGTATTCGTTTGCGCTGCCAGTCTGTTTTTTAGCGCGTGCACGCCCGCACCGAGTGATCCCATCACAACCATCGCTGGCGGGTTTTCTGATCCTTTGGGGGTCGCTGTAGATAGTAGTGGCAATGTCTACATTGCCGACAGCGGCAATCATCTCATCCGCAAAGTCGATGCCAGCGGCAATAGTAGCACCTTTGCTGGGAATCACACCAGTGGTTATAGTGGCGATGGTGGCGCCGCGATCAGTGCCGAGCTGAGCAACCCTTCTGGCGTCGCAGTCGACAGTCTTGACAATGTCTACATCGCCGACACGGGCAACCACGTCGTCCGCATGGTCGATGGTAGCGGCAATATCACGACAACCGTGGGCACAGGCACGGCGGGTTATAGCGGCGATGGCGGCGCCGCGATCAGTGCCGAGCTGAGCAACCCTTCTGGCGTCGCGCTGGACAGCCTTGACAACCTCTACATTGCCGACACAGGCAATCATGTCATCCGCATGATGGATGGTAGTGGCAATATCACAACAATGGTTGGTACGGGCACGGCGGGCTATAGTGGCGACGGTGCTCTCGCAATCAATGCCCAGCTCGACAGTCCACATGGCGTGGCGCTGGACAACGGTGATAACCTCTACATCGCCGACACATTGAACCATGTGATCCGTACTGTCGACAGCAGCGGCAATATCACGACAACGGTGGGGATGGGTACGGCTGGTAAGAGCGGGGATGGCGATCTCGCACTCAACGCACAGTTGGACAACCCGTATGGGGTGGCGGTGGATAGCTTGGATAACATCTACGTCGCCGACGCGGGCAATCAGCGCATCCGTAAGATTGACCCAACTGACGAGAGCATCAGCACCTTCGCCGGGACGGGCGCGGCTGGCTATAGCGGCGATGGCGGGAACGCCACCAGTGCGGAGTTGAACAACCCGCGGGGCGTTGCGATTGATAGCCTGGGCAACGTCTACATCGCGGACACCAGCAACCAGGTCGCCCGCAAGGTGACAGCGCTCCAAGGTCTGCTGGCGGTGCCTGATAAGGCAGCTACCAGGTCAGATCGGGCCGTCACGATTGATGTGTTGGCCAATGATCGCGATGTCGATAGCAGCGCCATCATCAGCGTGACGGCGGTGGGCGCCCCGATCAGCGGCACAGCAACCATCACCTGTAGCTGTATGGACCTTATTGTCTATACCCCGACGCTTGCCTTTAAGGGCACGGATATCTTTACCTACACGATTGAGGATAGCGCCGGCCTGACCGCTACCGCCACCGTTTCGGTTACGGTGACCGACGGCCCGATCATCACAACCTGGGTTGATGATATCTTTGGCCGAGGCGTCGCCATCGACAAAGCGGGCAATGTTTATGTGGCTGACTATATAGACAACATCGTTTATAAATTTGATGCGAACCGCACGCGGGCGGTCTTCGCAGGCAATGGCGCCTATGGCTATAGTGGAGATGGCGGCCCCGCCATCAGCGCACAGCTGGATAGCCCGATTGGCCTGGCTGTAGACAGGCTTGGCAATGTCTACATTGCGGATAATGGGAATGGCGTCATTCGCAAGGTGACACCCAACGGCAAGATTAGCACCGTCGCCGGGACGGGCGTTTTCGGCTATAGTGGTGATGGCGGCCCAGCGACTAACGCCCAGTTGGACAGCCCGGTTAGCATAGCCGTAGACGATAACAGCAACCTCTACATTGCCGACAGCGAGAGCAATGTCGTCCGTAAAGTGGATGGCAGCGGCACGATCAGCACCGTGGCCGGAACGGGCGTTTATGGCTATCGTGGCGATGGCGGCTCGGCGACGAATGCCGAGTTTGATCAGCCTTTCAGCGTGAAAGTAGATGGCAGTGGCAATCTCTACATTGCCGACCTGGGCAATAATGTCGTGCGCAAGGTGGATAGTGGCGGCATGATCAGCACGGTGGCTGGCAATGGCACCGCCGGTGATATCGGGAATGGGGGGCTTGCCACCAGGGCGGAACTGCGATTCCCCCTTGATCTGGCGTTGGACAGCCGTGGCGCCCTTTACATCGCCGACATTGGGAACAACATCATCCGCAAAGTCGATCCCAGCGGTACGATCAGCATCGTGGCGGGGACGGGCGCTTATGGTTATGGCGGAGATGATGGCCCCGCCATCGGCGCCGAATTCTATCTGCCGATGGGGATTGTGCTGGATCGCAATTCAAACTTATACATTGCCGATTTGTACAACCAGAGCGTTCGGCTGGTCGTGCTAAATCATGCGCCCGTGGCGGTGGCTGATAGCGCCAGTACGACAGAAGAGCAGGCCATCACACTTGGGGTATTGGCTAATGATCACGATGTGGATAGCGGTGATTCCTTCAGCGTGACCGTAGCGGGCGCGCCGCTGCATGGCGGCGTGCTGATCAGTGGCACAACCCAGATTGTTTACACGCCAGTGCTCAATTTTGTCGGCGTCGATAGCTTCGTTTACACCATCGCGGATGGGGCTGGCCTGACGGCTACAGCCACTGTCTCGGTGACCGTGACACCCGTGAATGATGCGCCTACGGCGACTGCAGACAGCTATAGCATTGGCGAAGATCAAGCCTTGCGTGTGAACGCACCGGGCGTGCTGAACAACGACAGCGATATTGAGCATGATCCTTTGCACGCGGTGCTGGTGAGCGGCCCGAACCACGGCGCGCTGACGCTCAACGCCGATGGCTCATTCACCTATACACCCACCGCCAATTATATGGGGACGGATAGTTTTACATACAAAGCAAATGATGGCGCACTGGATAGCGCGGGCGTGAGCGTTAATCTGCTTGTTACGCCCGTGAATGATGCGCCTACGGCTAGTGCGGATAGCTATAGCATTGGCGAAGATCAAGCCTTGAGTGTAAGCGCCCCCGGCGTGCTGAGCAACGACAGCGATATGGAGACTGACCCTTTAACCGTGGTATTGGTGAGCGGCCCGAGCCACGGCACGTTGGCGCTCAACGCCGATGGTTCATTCACCTATACACCCGCCGCCACCTACGTCGGTGTTGATAGCTTTACCTATAAAGCCAATGACGGTTTCGTGAATAGTAATGCAGGGCTGGTCAATCTTACGATCCTGGCAAAAGCCGCTACCCATACGAGTTTGCAGATTGCACCCAATCCCGCGCTGATTGGCCAGAGCGTCACCTTGACTGCCACCGTCACGCCGCTCAATCGGACGCTGCCCAACCTAACAGGCAACGTCACCTTCCAAGAAGGGGATCTGATCCTGGGTACGGCGCCGCTCAGTAATAATTTTGCCAGCTTCACGAAAAGTGATTGGTCGGCTGGGCTGCACCCCATCACTGCGCACTATAGTGGTGATAGTCTCTCTGCCGCCAGCGTCTCGATTGTGGTAACACAACAGATCGTTGTGCTGCCTCTCGCCCGCAACGATGTCGCGAGCACACCGCCCGGCCAGGCCGTAACGATGGCGGTGTTGGCCAACGATCTCGATCCTGCGGCGGGTGGCCTCATCGTGGAGAGCATCGCTCGGCCAGCGCACGGGGGCGCCACGATCACCGCCAGCGGGCAGACAGTCACCTATACCCCAACACCAGACTTTCAGGGGATTGACAGCTTTACGTATGTCATGCGCGATCAGAAGGGCCAAACCGACCAAGCGTTGGTGGTGATCCTCGTAGGAGCGGCGCAAGTGGGGTCTGTGTCGTCGATTATCAATACAGAACTCGCCTTTTCCGGCAGCCAAACCCACTTGTCGCTCACCTTGCCGGCTGGCGTGTACCCGGAAAACCTGACGGCCAAGGATATCTTTTATCTGGCTTATACACAAAGCCAGACGGCCAACAATCCCACTACCATCGATCCTGGTTTGGGGAATTTGCAATTTGGCAATCTTATCTTTGATCTGGCGGCCTATGCTAATGCTGGCAAACTCGACCATTTCAACTTTGCCAGCCCTGTCACGCTCACGATCACCTATGATCCAGCGCTGGTGGGCGCGTTACAGCCTGAAACGCTCACCTTGCTCTATTGGAACGGCACGATGTGGACCGCCGACGGCATCACGGTGCTCAATCATAATGTCGTCAACCATCAACTCACCGTGACGCTCGCCCATCTGAGCGAGTTTGGCTTATTTGGCCAAATTCCCAGTGTGAACCCAGGCCAGCGCCTGTATCTACCCTGGATCAGCCGGTAAAGTCGAAGAAATGGTTTGAAAAGAGTTGCGTTGATCTCGTAGCGCCGCGTGCAACCCACCGGTCAGCGGGTTGTGGGTATGACGTATCTCAGCTTGACCGGTGCATCGCACGCTGATCAGCGTGCGATGCACGGACAGCCTGCATCAATGGCGTCCCACCAACCCACTCGTCCGTGCGTTGCACGCGGCTTCCTCGGGCTTACCCCTAGGGTGTACGTCTATTCTTCTTCAAACAGACGCGCCCCTTGATGCAAACGATAGGCGATCTGATAGGTCTGGCCCTGGGCGCGCACGGTGGGCGCATGGGCCGCGAGATAGCGGATGGCCGCCACCAGCACATTGACCCCTTCCGGCGTCTGGCCCAACGTTTCATATTGGCGGAACGCCGCTTCTACCGTCTGGATTGTGTGGAAATCGCGGTCTTCACGCAGCAAAAGTTTACCCAGGTGCGCCAACAATTGCGTGGCGTCGCCATTGCCATACAGATAATGTGCCACTTTTTGGCCGGCCTGATTCACCTGCTGCTGGCGATCGAGCAGGCCGGTTAGCTCATTCAACGCTGCTTCTGGCTGGCTGACCAGGCCGTTGGGGGTGGGCAATTTAGCGGCGGGCATGTTTAAGAACCGGTCGAGGTAGACACTCATCGCGGCATCAAAAACGCCGCGCAACAGCTCCACGGATGGCGCGCGCCGCAACCCTTGTTGGATCGCATTGGCAAAAGTAAAGGTGTGCAGCGCCGTATCCCAGTCGCCAAATTCGTTGCTCGTATGGAACCGGGCCACCCGCAGCGCCGCCGCATACGTCACGATGGCCGCCAATTCTTCCAGGCCACATCCGCCGCGCAACGTGGTCAATAATCCATCGACAATCGCTTGCGGATCATCGCCTAGTAATAGCGGCAGCAATATTTCGCGGCGTTGTTGCAACGCCAACTTGCTGCTCGATGGTGAAAAGTGTGCGGGGGTCACAATGGCGGGTAATTCTGCAAACGCCTGTTGCAAAATGGCAATCAGGTCAATGGGCGAACGCCAGGCATTGGACTCTTCGCGGCGGCTGGCATTGGCATACCCCATGACCAAACTGGTCAATACCGTTTCGGCATGCGCCCACCCGACAATGTCTAACGACTCAAAGGCTTTGTTGGTAAAATCGGCTGGGTGACCCACGTCGATGTAGCGGTGGTCAGTGACGGCGGCAAAGAGCATATCGGCCATTTGGCGATGGTCGGCGCCCGTGCGGATTGCGGAGATGATGCAGCGTTCGGCGCCTTCGCTGTCGCGCACTTCAATAAATTTGCGAAACCAGCGTTTTAAGGTTGCCAAATCGGTGCTCGCATCGGGCAGTGGTGGCACCCCAAACCGCGGCGGTGAACCCGCACAATCGCGCGCCACCGCCGAGAGCCCATGATAGAGCGCACGCGGGCGGTCTTCTTGCGCCAGATAGGGGAGCATATTCATCATGCAGACGTGCATGGTCAGCCCCTGCCCCCAGCCCCGTTCTCGGTATTGGGTGCCAAAGAGCA
>JAPLGZ010000907.1 GCA_026389895.1 Chloroflexota bacterium
CCGCGCGCCAGATAGATTTGATGATAGGGATCTGGCTTGAACTTCACCGACGCTGGCATATAACGCATCGTATAGCCACAGCGACGAATGTTGCTCGTGTTTGGTGGGCTGCCGTGGATCAGCTTTCCGTTGTGCAAACTGGCCTGATTCGGCTGTAATACACAGGGTTTTGCCAATGCCTCGTTGCGTTGCGATGGCTTGATCTCCGTAGGGAAGACATTCTGCGCCCGATCCACCGGATCATATTCGCTGTAACCGTTGAACTGCGTGCCTGGCACCACATACATGCAGCCATTTTCGGTGGTCGAGGGGTCGAGCGCCAACCAGATGGTGCAGACTTCCATCGGATCGAGCTTGCCTTTCCAGTAGGCCGAATCTTCGTGCCAGGGTACGCGCCGTCCGTCACCTTTCGGTTTGCAGATGAAATGGCTGGACCAGAGCACAATATCGGGCCCTAGGATTGGCTCCACGAGATCGAGCACTTCATCGGCCAAGAGCCATTCAAAGAGGGCCGGATCGGTGAAGTGCGGCACATCCATTGCCTCGGGACGCACGCTAGGATCAAGCCGCTCCAGTTGATCGTCGAAGTGCGCTTTCAACTGGGTAAACTTCGCCTCTGGGAAAATGTTCTCGTGAACGAGGAGATAACCTTCTTGCCGATAAGTCTGCACCTGCGCATCAGTCAGGCGCGGCTTACTTTGGATCGATGTTTGCATCTTCTACTTTCCTATGTTTGGTAAATTCCGAGTCTACAGAGCGAAAAACCGCTTTTTCTCTATGTACTCTGTGAATTCTCTGTGTTCTGTGTAACGTATCTACTCCGCCGTGCGCGCCGCAAAATCGTTCCAAACCTGGCCCCATTCGGCGACGCTTTGATAGACCGTAGAGAGTGCATCCCACATCTCATCACGAGCATGATTGGCCGCTTCCTTATCGCCAGCGGCCAACGCTTTCTTATACAAGCGGGCCTGACTGCGCTGCGTGAGCGCACTGGCCTGGATGTTTTGTGCCAGCGCCTTGGCCGCCTCAACATGCCGATCTAGCAACTCATCGGTCGGCGTGGTGGTGTCGACGGGCACATCATAGGCGGTGTTTGAGATAAAGCGTGGCGGCAATTTTTCGGTGTCGTCGCCCCAGCCATCGTTCGTCCAAAAGGTGTGTGTTGGCTGAATGTGCGGCGTCACCGACAGATACATGGTCACCGGTTCGTCGCCCAAGACGCGTACTTGATGATGTTGGTCGGCGCGTGCAATACAGAGTTGACCCGGTCCCAATTCAGCCTTTTCGCCATCAATTTCAAATTCGGCGCGTCCGGCTAAAATGAGAAAAATCTCGTGACCCAAGTCATGTGTGTGACGTTGTGCCACCGTGCCCACCTCAAAACGCAGAAAACGCGAGCGAATCTCCGGCGTGACGAATAAATTGCGGATATCGGTGCGAAAATCGTAGACAGTTAAACTCATGATGCTCTCCTTAGGCTTGATTTTCTGCCGCGCGCGGCGCTAATTCATTCCAGATGTTATCCAGGTCGTACAGGCGTTTGTGCAACGTGTAGATTGCATCCCACATGCCGTTGCGCGCCGCGATCGCGGCTTGGTTGTCACCGTCTGTAAGCGCCTGTTTCATCTTGGCCGCCAAATCGGCTTGGGTTTGGGCGGTTGCCTGTGCCACCTCGGCGACCACGTTGGCCGCCGCGACATGATCGTCAATCAATCCCTCGATTGGCACGTTGAAATCTTGTTCTACATGATAACTTTGGTTGGGCGTAAAGCGCGGTGGCTGCTTAGAATCATCTTCATTGCGCCCTGTGTGCGTGGGATGAACATGCGGCGTCACGGAAAGATACATGACGGTTGGTTTGTCGGGCAGCAAATTGCGCACTTGGTGAATTTCGTCTACACGGGCAATACACATCTGCCCGGTCCGACGACTTTCTTCTCGCCATTAATCTCAAATTCAGCCAGCCCTTCTAAGATCAAAAAAATCTCATGGCCCAGATCATGGCTATGCCGGCCATCCACCTGGCCGGGCTTCATGTGATAAAGCCGCGCCCGAATTTCGGGGGTGATCAGCAAGTTGCGGTTGGTTGTGCGGTAGTCGTATACTTCAAAGCCCATAGCTAGATTACGCTTTCTCTGTGTATAGTTTTAAATTTGGAATTCGGGCAAAGTGTTTCTGATTCAAGAGGAGGAGTGATAAATTATGAGTAATTGCAGTCACGGCAATAAAAATATCTGGCAAACAGGTCAGCCGATTACTTATCTATCGGCCGACCTGTTTTTCTAGAAATTCGATAACTTCTATAGCTCTATCTTTCTATAGCTCTATCTACGGAATCTCTTAATCTTGCGACTGGTATTCCTAAACTCTTTCCATGAGCAATGAGATGCCTATTACTTATCGAACACAGATGGTTGCAAAGTCATATTCATTCGTCCCCTTTTGTCACGCTTTACAATACCGATTGATCGTAGACATAACGTCTTTTAAGCTGGATCCAATTCAAGCGCCAGGTTGTCGGGTTGGGTAAGATAGGTGATGGGCTGTAGATCGCCACCTGGGGTCAAGAAAAGGCCGGATACCGTGAGGAAACGGTTGACTGGGTAAGCATGAAGAATTTTCAGGACACTCTGTTGCATAGCAGGTGGTAGGTCATCTAGGGCAGTCAGCGGGAAGCTTGATGGACCAAATTTTGTAGGTTCGATCAATTTAGAGAAACTGATCAGCATGAGGCTTAGCGCTTCGCCTGAACTTTGATCAAAGCGTAGGACAATGTTTTCTGTTAAATCGATGCCAACCCCCCCGCCGTCCCGAAAGATGATTTCTAGAATATCGCCTTCTTTGTCATAGCTATAGATGATCGTCTGCCCTTCTAGGATCACTTTACGCTCAACTAACCAATTCGGTGTTTGCTTCATGACACTACCCTTTAGGATAAATATAAGCACCCCAAGCCGTCACCACAAAATTATTAGGTATACCCATATCATTGTAATGGAAGACAACGACGGCAACGATATGGTTATAACCGTACATCAAATTAGTATAGGCTCGGCGATAACGATATTTCTGTGGCTCTAAGGCATCCTGTTTGCGATCACCATATCGAACAGTATCAAGCAGATCTGGCAGGCGATCTGTAAGTTCATCGTGGCGTTCCACAATATACGACCAACGTTCCTCGGTTACGTAGATCTCGTTGCCATCACGATCACGAACTGTCCACTGTGGCATAATTCTCACTTCAATACATTTTCACTGGTGATTATACACTAGCGCAAGATAGGTCACAAGCGATTTGCTCTACCAGTCAAGCCGAGTACATTAATTTAACCGGCTGCGCAACCGGGGATCCAAGAAATCGCGCAACGCATCGCCCAGCAAATTAGCCGCCATAATACTGATCGTGATCGCCAGCCCTGGAAAGATCACCAGCCACCAGGAAGGGCGGAATGAGGCGGCCAGCACGCCGCCCAACATATTGCCCCAACTTGGCGCGGGCGGTGGGATGCCCAGACCGAGAAAGCTGAGCGCTGATTCGGCAAAGATCGCTGCGCCCAGATTTAACGTGGCAATCACAATCAACGGCGCAATACACTGCGGCGCAATATGAACCAACATGATCCGCCACGGCCTCACCCCAACGGATCGTGCCGCTTCCACATACGCCGTCTCTTTAATCGACAATACCACCGAACGAATCACGCGCGCCGAACTAGGGATGCGGGTCACGGCAATGGCAATGATCACCGTCGTCAAGCCCGCGCCAATCGCTACCAATAAGAGCAGCGCCAGGATTAAGGCTGGAAACGACATTAACACATCCAGCACGCGCTGGCTGATTAGATCAAACCGTTGGCCCAGATAGCCACTGGTGACGCCCCAGAAAAAACCGATCAGATCGCCAATCAGTACCGAAACGATGCTGACGAGCAACGTGATGCGTGCGCCAAAGATAATCCGGCTCAACACATCGCGCCCAATATCGTCGGCGCCCAAGAGATGTTGCGCACTGGGTGCTTGCCGGATCGCGCCATAGTCGGCCTCTTGCGGCGCATAGGGTGCCAGTGAAGGCGCAAAGATCGCAATCAGGATCAACAAGATCCAAATCAGCGCGGCAATGGTCCCAACGGGGGAATTGTGCATAAAGCGCAAGAGCGCGCGCCAGCCACGCTTCAACAGGCCCGGTGTTGCCGGCGTAGCATCCGTTGCCCAAAGAGGGGGCTTATTGGAAATAGTTGAACTGAATTCGCTCATGATTAGATTGGTTGGGAAAACTCATCGCGATAAAATTGCATTTTGGCGAGCAAACGCTGGCGCAGCCCGACCGACCACGCTGGATCATCCGCTGCTGGCCCACCCGCCAAAGCGCGCTGTAATTTCGCAAAGCTGTTTACATTATGCAGTCGCATCAGATAGGGAAGCTGGTCTAGCTCGGCCTGGTCAATCGGCTTCACATGGCGATAGCCTGCGATAAATTGCTGAAACGCTGGATGCTCTAAATCGATCTTGGCGGCGCGGTCGTCAAACAGATCGCGCAGGGCAAAGGCAATATCAGCGGCAAACCAATACCAGGCGCAGTCGTCGAAATCAATCAGGCCGGGCCGTTCTGCCTGCCAAACAAGGTTATCCAACTCAAAATCGTAGTGAATCAGGCCAAAATTTTGTTGATTGACCCCGTGTTGGCTTAGCTGCTTGTGTACATCATGTAAAGCTTGGTGGGCCGCCTGCTCAGTGGTCGGCAGTGTTTCTGCCACCATTGCGACATGATCGGCCCAAGTGGGTCGTCCTTTTTGGTTGTAGCCTTGCGCTGCTTGATGTAACTCACCCAACGCTTTGCCCCAATTCATAAATTGTTCTGGCGTCAAAGTGTCAAACGCTAGCAATTGACCCGGCAGAGCTTCAAAGGCGACGACATGGAACAGTCCGTGCGCCGTAGAGATGCTTTCTACGTCGTTGCCAGCCAGTGACCGGATCGGCTTGGCGACGGCAATACCCGCCGTCGCCAGATAATTAACATAGTCAATCTCTGCCTGGATAGTGTCGCGGGTGCGCTCGCTGGCGTGATTGAAGCGCAGCACATATTGCTGGCCGGCCTGCTTAAAGAAAAAGATAAAGTTAGCACTGGCGCGCCAATACTTGGCCGGTTCATCGTCGTGGGCCCAGGCTGATAATAATGTGTTGGCTAACTCGCTTTCCCATTGCTCGTTGAGCGTCGCCACCACTGCCTGCATCGTGCTCAATTTCATCACTAGTGGTCACTTTTCCTTTTTGATCCTGAGCTTGGCGACTAAAGTCGCAACCGTAGCGCGTTATTTCAATCACGGCTCTTGCTTTTTAAACAATTTCTGCGATCTTTACTCGTAGCGAATGCGCGGGTCAAACCAGGCATAACTGAGATCGACCAATAAGTTGATCGCAGCAAAGATCACCCCATAGATCAACACCAGATTCTGGATCATCATCCAATCGCGGTCATTGAGCGCCTGCACCAGCAGCGTACCGAGCCCTGGCACCCCAAACGCTCGCTCAACCGACACCGCGCCCCCCAATAAACCACCCAGCGCCAACCCAGAGGTCGTGATCACTGGCAGCATGGCATTTTTGAACACATGGCGCCACATCACCATTTTTTCAGCCAGCCCTTTGGCGCGCGCCGTGCGAATGTAATCCTCATACAGCACTTCCAAGGCCGACGAGCGAGTCATACGCGCCTGGCCGGCCGCCAACCCCAAGCCCAGCGCCAGCGCGGGCAAGACTGTCATTGAAAGATTGGTGAGCGGGTCTTCCCAAAGCTGGACAATCGACAGGGGCGGTCGCCAGGTGAGCACCAGCACGGTAAAAAGGACAATTAACAAGCCAACCCAAAAACTAGGCACGGCAATAAAGAGCGTAATCGCCATCCGTGACAGATAATCCAGGAGTGAGTTGCGCCAGAACGCGCTCACCATGCCCAACGGCACGCCCACCAGCCACGAAAAGAGCACCGCCATAAGCGCAATTTCCGCTGTGATCGGGCCGCGGCGCAGGATCAGCGCGCTGATTGGCTCTTTGGTCCAGAAGGAGTGGCCAAGATTGCCACTCAAGACCTCTTTCATCCACGCCAAATATTGCTGATAGTAGGGCTTGTCCAAGCCCAAACTGGCACGCGCCTGGGCCAATTCGGCTTCACTGAGCACATACTTGCCCGATGCTTCCGACATCGTCATCGCCAACGGATCGCCTGGCAAAACCCGCATTGCCAGAAAGATCAGGATCGTGATGCCGATCAAAGTTGGGATGGCAATTAGTAATCTGCGTAGAATGTAGCGTGTCATAGGGTCACATTTACGATTTACGATTTTTGATTGACGATTTACGAAATGATTTCGTCGGTGTAGTTGTTTCTGCTTTCGAGAATGCAGCCTCGAAAGCAGGAGAATCTATGTCGTCGAAACCACCTCGTAAATCGTAAATCGTCAATCAAAAGTCTACTTGTCCAGCCAGGCCGTCTCAATTCTGCCCCATTCCGAGAAGAGGCGATTGTCCATCCGAATACCCTTCACCGTGTTGCGCCACATGGGCAGGTGATAGGTGTAGCCAGCCAGATACCAGGGTGGGTCTTGATCCAACAGATCGAGCGCCTGATTGATCAAATCGGTGCGTTTTGTCTTGTCTATTTCGACATCAATCTGGTCGAGTAGCTTGTCAAAGTCGGGGTTGGAGTAACCACCCCAGTTTTGTGAGCCGCCCGTGCGCCACCAGAGATTCGCGCGCGGTGAAATATCCGAGATTGCATGGCCGGGTGTGTCGATGACCAGGCTAAAGTTGCCCTTCTTCTGTTCCTCGACCAATTGCGCGCGCTCAATTGTGCGAATGGTGGCCTGAATGTTCAAATTGCGGGCAAGCATATCTTGGAAGGCCGGGGCGAGCAGTTCGGCTTGCGGGCCGGTGGCCGCCAAAATTTCTACATCCTTGATGCCATCCGCAAAACCGGCGTCGGCTAGCAGCTTTTTAGCCTCGGCAATATCGGCGGTCTTGTCCTCACGATAGGCGGGCAATTTGGCAATTTCTTCGGGCGTGGTAGCAAATGGATCACCATAAGGAATCCAGCGCGTCAGGTTAATCTGCTCTTGGGTGGCAAAAGCTTTGATCAAATTCTGGCGACTAATGCCCAGGTGAATGGCCCGGCGCACCTTTGGATCGTCAAACGGTTTCTTCTTCAAGTTGAAGATCAACCAGTAGGCGCCGAAGTTGGCTAATTTGGCCACGCCGACATCGGCAGTGCGCTTTTCGCCTTCGCTCCAGGTTTCTGCCGAGACATTCCAGGATAGATCAGCCTGATCGGTCAAGACGGCTGTCCCGCGGTCAGACCAGGCCGGTACATGCAGTAATTCCATTTTATCAACGTAAGGCAGGGCTTTGTCCCAGTAATCAGGATTGCGCTCCAGCGTCCATTTCTCGGCGGTCTTATATTCCACAAATTTGAAAGCGCCAGTGCCGGGCGCGACTTGAACCTCGCGCAGATCCTGCTTGTTGTCGTCTAGTGTCTTCTTGGCGTAAATTACCATGCCCGTGCCGGTTAGCAGCGTCAGGAAATAGGAACGCGGTGAATTTAAGGTGAATTTAACCGTTAGTGGATCGACCGCCTCGACCGTCTTGACCATCGCCATATCATTTTTCATGACGATCACAATGCCTTCGGGTGGCGCAAGAATGCGGTTGAACGTAGCCACCACGTCGTCGGCGCTGAACGGTGTCCCGTCATGGAATTTGACGCCTTCGCGCAACTTAAAGGTATAGATCAGGCCATCCTCAGACATTTCCCAACTGGTGGCCAAATCGGGCACAACACTGCGTAGACCATCGACCAGATTGAGCCGCACCAAGTTGTTGTAGAGGTTACAGAGAACAGAGACCGCTGCACCCTGGTGAATGTCATAGTGCGGGGTGGTGACGCCAAAAGCCAGACGCAGCGTCCCCCCTTTTTTCGGGGCGCCACCCGCACGTAACAGGCCGCCTTCCGACGTGCCGGCTTGCTCGGGTTGGGCGGCGGGCGCGGCTGATTGCGTAGGTGCTGTTGCTGGGGTTGGCGCACAGGCGGCGAGCACGGCCATGCTGACACCTGTCCCTAAAAATTTTAAAAATGTGCGGCGGGAAATTGGGGGGCGAGCTTGAATTTTGCGAGCAGCTTCCTGTGGTTCAAACATGACGTTCCTCCTAGGGTGGGGCGTTGATGATGATTGTTGGTCAATTTATGGATCGTCTACGGCTGCAAAAAGATGGCACAATGGCCAATCGTCCTTCTGCCATATCGTCACAAGCAACAGGATCACGATAACGTTGGAAAAGATGGAACGGAACAGCATGGACGGCTCAAGGCGAGGTCTATTTTGGCACACCTCAGGCTTTGACTATCATTATGCTAGAGTAGCAGCCATTATAAACAGTGGGGAAATAGATTGTCAAACCAACAAAAAATGCCTGCTGATGTAGAAAGTAGGCTATAATTTAGACCTGTTTACCGTGCATTGATGCTTGGCCAATAAATTCGGGTGTAATTCTTATGCGTTTCGCCATTCTGTCCGATTTACATGACAATCTTGTTGGGTTCCATCGCGTGTTAGCGGATAGCGAACAACAGCACGTGGATCGTTTCATCTATCTGGGAGATGCGGGGCGTAATCTCCAAATTTTTGGCGAGTTCCAACAAGCGGGAATTGCGTGTGTCTTTGGCAATTGGGAAGTCAGCGGACTGCGCCGGCTGGTAGAGCCGTTGGCTAGCTGGGTGAGCGGCTGGCCAGCCACGATTCAGGTCGGACAAGCCATCTTTTGTCACGCCACCCCTAACATGCCACTGACCGTCCCCAACACCGCCGCCGCTGCCCGCCATATCGCAGCTGGTAGCAGTTGGGCGTCACTCTTTCCGCGCCTGAACCTCAACGAGCAAGCGCGTTGGGAAGCGCTGGCGATGCTAGAAGCCGCCGATCTGCGCGTGGCTTTTCACGGGCATACGCATATCCAAATGGTTTGGACCTGGCAGGCTGATGCGGCTGGCCGGCGTCAATTGCGCTCTTTTACCGAGCCAGCGGAATTTGCCCTTGAAGCCGGTCCGTCCAGCGCCCCCACACGGTATCTGATCGGCGTGGGCAGCGCCGGTCAACCGGACGATGGTCCCGCGTTGAGTTATGCCGTGTATGATGATCGCACAAATGTGGTCACATTGCGCAAGTTGCCCCCAGCGTAGGGGCCAGGTATGCCTGGCCCCTACTGCCCGGCCGGATTGGCTGTGGTAGGGCTGTATGGTTCAATCGCGACGTAGCCTGGTGGTGGTTCTAGTTTCGGTGGCATTGACGTCGATTGATTGCCTTGCGTCTTCTGCAGGGCAAAAAAGTCCCACGTGAGGCGACTAACGGCCTGCATAGTCTCGCTACTCAGTTTCAAATCTAACCAATTGGCTTGATACAGAAAAATACTCAGCACGTAAGGCCCGGTCGGCCCCCAGATCAGCGCCACGTCACCATGTGTTTCGGCCGCGCGCGTCGCTTTATGGACGATCCAAGTCTGTTGTGGCTGCGGTAAACCGGCCCAGATTAAATCTTGCGACTGGTCGTGGCTCATAAAAAAGAGCACTTGCCGACAGCGGTCCGGTGTAAATTGTGTTGGATTAAGCCTACTCAACAACCCCTTGCCTTGCGTGCATGCATAGAGCGCTGCCAGGATGCGCCCCATGTCGGCGGGCGTCGTCTGCTGATTGGGATCAGGCTTGGTGTTCCAATCTGTGCGCTGATTGGCCGGCGTGGCCAGCGGCGGCAAAGGCGGCGTGTCAAAACCCGCTTGCATGTACGTGTTGACCAGCCCCAGCCGATGCATAAAATCAGTAAATTCCCTCGCCCCGACAGTCAGATCGCCATTGCCTAGCTGGTTCAGCAATTGATTGGCGCGCTGATTATCTGCTTCGTATAAGGTTAGATCAATCTCCTGGCTGCTGACTGTGTTCGTAATATTCGACTGTTCGAGCCGCGCCGTGACCAGCGCCAACTTAATGGCAGACATACCAGAGAAGGCAACATCGGCATCGACATTCGCTTCGGCGCCATTTTGCAAATCTTGGACGTAAATGGCGGCAAAGCCTGGAAAAGTGGCGAGGGTGTGGCTTAGCACTTGCGTCAGATCCAGCATATTGGGTTGGGCTGGTGGAATTTCGATTAACGCCAAGGGCGCAACGCGTTGCTCGTTGCGCGTCAAGGCGGCAATCACTTGGGGAATACTTTTTTCGACATCCAGTCTGTAACCGGGGATGCCGGGCTCCCAGCGCCACGCTTGTTGGGCAATATTCACCTGGTTGGTTGGGGTGATTGCCAGTGTCGCGGAAATGTTATCTAGCTGTTCAAGGGGTGGCAAGGCATGCGCGCCAATCGGCTCACGATTATGTTCGGCGGCGGCATTGACAAGCCAGGCGCGCAATTTGTCACTATTGAGCGTATAACGCACCGCTACATCGCGGCGTTTTTGTGAAAAGCCTAGCGCCTCGCGCACCGCAATGTCGATGAAGGGCGGGCCTTGCAGATACTTGCCCGCCTCGGCCACCATTGCCGCAACGTCCAGGTGGAAGTCAACTTCCTGAGATACTTGCCTGCTTCGCTGACCATGGCGGCCACATCCAGTTGGAAGTCAACTTCCTGGGGCAGCAATGCCAATGGTTCACCGGCAAAATCGACTTCGATTGGCGCAGCATAGATACCCGCTAGATGCTGTTGAATCTCGGCGATATTTTTGATGTCACTAAGTTCCAATCCCCCTAAATAGACCCCTGGCGGGATGGGGGCTGCCGAGGTTTTGTAGCGCGTATAGAGCGGAAACAGCGCGAGGATGGCGATGAAGAACAAAATAAAACTGCTAAATCGACGCATAAAATTACAAGAAGCCACAAACAAAAGTACCTCACCCCCAACCCCTCTTCTGAACTCTGTCCTTCGATTCAGGAGAGAGGGACGACCAGCGAGCGTAGGGGGATGAGACGCTTTTGTTACAAAAAACTATAAACTAAACGACGGCTAATGCCTGGGTCAGACAACGTTTCACCTCTGCCCAATCTCTCGGTGACAAATGACCGATCACACTGACCGCACCCACAGGCATCGTAGACAGATAAGTCCGAAACGCCGTTGGCAGGCGTAGACCAGCCGCCGACCAATTTTGTAGAATATAATCAGTCGGCTGGACGGCTGCGGCGACTTGGCTTGTCAGCAAACCGATAATGACATCCGGTCTGGTGCGCTGATAGAGATCGGTAGAAAGAATTAAGGCCGGGTGACGTTTAACTCCCGTTGCACCGGGAAAATCCACGGTAACTACAGCCCCAGGGCTAATGGAATTCTTGGTCATTAGCTAAAATCGTGACTGCTGCATACTGAAGGCTTGCTGCTCTAAGTTCATTAACATCTTCCTCTGTCCAGCTATCGGACTCGTCTATCGGCTGACCATGCCGCATTTGCAAAAACAGAATAAAGTCATACACGGTAGCAATTTGCTCTGCGGGTAGTTTGAACAATGCACTGACAACGTCATTTAACTCGACTTTTGTCAGGCTTCTCTCATCTAGCGTAACATTCATCAATCACTCCTTGTAAAGCATAACTTTACCATTCCGCATCCCCTTTGCATTCCGCACTACGCTCATTCCCACTCAATCGTCGCTGGCGGTTTGCTGCTAATATCATACACGACGCGATTAACTCCGTCCACCTCGTTAACGATCCGGTTGCTCACGCGCGCAAGCAAATCATAGGGCAGGCGCGCCCAATCGGCGGTCATAAAATCATCGGTTGTGACAGCCCGCAAGGCAAGCGCATTGCCATAGGTGCGCCCATCACCCATGACGCCCACACTGCGCACGGGTAAGAGCACAGCGAAGACCTGGCTGGTCTGACGATAGAGCTCGGCTTTGCGTAATTCTTCTAGGAAGATCGCATCCGCATGGCGCAAAGTCTCCAGGCGTTCCCAGGTTACTTCCCCCAAGATACGGATGGCCAGCCCCGGGCCGGGGAACGGATGCCGCCAGACAATCTCTTCGGGCAGCCCGAGCGCGTCGCCCACGGTGCGCACTTCATCTTTAAAGAGCATACGCAACGGCTCAATCAGCTTAAACGTCATGTCTTTGGGCAGCCCACCGACGTTATGATGGGTTTTGATCGTGCGGGCGTTGCGTGTCTCATCGCTGCCCGCCGATTCGATGACGTCGGGATAGAGCGTGCCCTGGGCCAGAAAAGCGGGTGAATTAACACCCCAGGCCGTGGCCAGGCGGGCGGCTTCTGCCTCAAAGATCCGAATAAACCGTGCGCCAATCCGTTTGCGCTTTTGTTCGGGGTCGGTGATGTCGGCCAGATCGCTCAAAAAATCTTCTTTGGCGTCCACGGCGATCAGGTGCATGCCCTGGTGCTGCTGGAATGTTTCAATGACCTGCGGCGCTTCATCTTTGCGCAACAGGCCATGATCGACAAACACACAGGCCAACCGATCACCAATCGCCTTGTGCACCAACGTGGCGGCCACTGCGCTGTCCACCCCGCCGCTCAACCCGCAGATCACGTGGCCATCTGGCCCTACCTGTTGGCGAATACGTTCGACGGTCTCTTGGATAAAATTGCCGGGCGTCCAGTCACCCGTGCAGCCGCAAATCCGTTTGACAAAATTTTCGAGCAGCGCTTTGCCCTGGGGCGTATGCACCACTTCAGGGTGAAACTGGATCGCATAGATCTGGCGCGTTTCGTCGGCAATCGCAGCCAGGGGCGAATTATTGCTGTGCGCAACCGAATGAAAGCCGGCTGGCAATTGTTCGACACGGTCGCCGTGGCTCATCCAGACTTGTAATGTGGTGGGCAAGTTGGCGAAGAGTGGAATTGTTTGCGCCGCCTGTGGATCAATTTCGACTAGGGCGGGGCCATATTCCTTTTCCCGTCCCAGCGAAACCTGGCCACCCAGTGTATAGGCCAATAATTGTAGCCCATAACAGATACCCAAAATTGGCAGGCCACTTTCTAACACGGCGGCTGGCAACGTGGGCGCATTGGGCTCGTAGACACTATTCGGGCTGCCGGAAAGAATAATCCCGGTCGGTTGTAATCTAGCAATAGCTTCGGCGGCGCGATCCCAAGAGATTAACTCGGCATAGACTTGCGCCTCGCGCACGCGGCGACAGATCAGTTGGCTATATTGGCTGCCGTAGTCAAGAACGAGAATAGTTTGATGGTTCATAAGGATATCAAAGGTAGTGTTGACATAAACCCTTATCAGGCGTATAGGTTGCTATTGATCGACAACAGATTCATACGGCAATCAAAGGAGTTGGCTATGGCTGGATGGCTGGTCAGGGAATTCCCTGACCGCTTACATCGTAAACGAAGAGCGCGTGCACAGCAAAATCAAAGGAGCATGGCAAAAGAAGCGTTGAGTCTATTGGAGATCGCACTGGAAGACGAGAATGGCTTGAGGACATCCGAACAAGTGCACTGATCATTGCCAGCGTTGTTTGTGGGTAAATTTCGGTTGACTCATGAGTGGCTTAAGCAGGCAAAGCGACCCTTGCTGGCCCTCCCTTGCAGGATAGGGCCAGCAAGGGATCTGTTCTCACAAAGCACTTGCCCCCTCCTGCCACCCATATTCGCTAAATTTTACGCCATTGGTAATATCGGTTAAGACGGCGCGAATGTAGGGAATGGTATTCGACGGCAAATGCGCGCTGGGAAACCAACGTAAATCGTCGCAGTGATCTGGTTCGCAGTTGATGATTTCGCCCGTCCAGGCGTGGGCAATGAAAAAGAAGTCAAAATAGACCAACTTGTCTGAGCCTGTGCGGTGCATTACATGAACGAATTCCAGGTCTGGCGGCGCGATGATTACCCCTACTTCTTCCTGGGCTTCGCGAATGGCCGCCGCGGTAACATTTTCCTGGTTCTCCACATGACCAGCCACCAAGCTGTAGTTGCCGTCTTCAAAGCCGGTTTGGTAACGTCGCAACAAGAGCAATTGATATTGTTGGTAGAACAACAGTTAAACGGCGCTACGGGTTAATGAACTGACATTGGGACTCATAGGGGGGTCATTTCTTGTTTATTTTTGGGGATCAATCTGCACCTGATAGGGCGCTGGCTCAGTCGTGACAGGGGCCAGTGCACTGATGGCGAGCACGGCGCTTTTATCACCGCTCAGTCCATCTACTTGGATTTGGGCGTGCCCCGTTGCATCGACAGTGGCTTGTTGTACGCCCGTCAACTCGGCGCCTGTGAATTCTAGCAGCTGTACCGACCAACTTTGGGTTAATTGGCTGTCGGTTAATAACCAGCCGTTACTTTGCCAGCCGTTCACATCCTGCTCAAAATCCGTTGTATAGTGCAAGATTGGAATTTGCAGATCGTCAAGCAACCAACCGCTGCCATTGGTAGCATCGTCAGTGACATATTCAAAGCGAATTTGGACAGCGCCGCCGGCAAATGAACTCAGATCAAATTGTTCTGTCACCCATTGCGCTGTTGTGCCATCCGCGGCCAGACTTTTTCCGGTATAAGCCGGGCCAAAGCTATTCCCGCTTGGATTGTCTGTGGTGCTCTGCTGGCCGGCTAGAATCGTCCATTTGCGCCCGTCGCGGCTGGCTTCGACATAGCCATAATCGTAATTCTTTTCCATATCCCACCACATGGCCACACTCATCGTCACGGGCGTGCCAGCTGTAACTTGGCTCAAGTCGAACTGGCGCGTCAACGTGCTGTCAGAATCGTCATCGCGATTGCTCCACCAACTATATTGACCGCTGTGCGCATCGGTGTTTGCCAAGCGTGTGGTCGTCTGCCCAGCAAAGTCGAGCACAACATCACCCGCCCCTTGCAACTTGATATAGTCGGTTGCATAGTTATGCACGGTCGCTTGTGGGATGGCAACAGGATAGCGCTCGACGGTTTGCGCAAGCGCTGGCACCGAAAGTTTCAAGGTGCGATACCCATACACATCTTTCAACCCCAGCGCATCCGGTTGATTGGCATAGTTGGCCACCACCCAGTCGGCAAAAAGGCGATCGAAATTTTGCGGGTGGCCGACTTGGCTGAGCGCCTCTGTGACCCCTTCGATGCCATTTGCCGGGCTGGCCACCAATGCCTTGATGATCTCTGGGCCAAACCGTTGTGTCAAATAGTGAATAAATAGATAGGCGCTCCCGTAGTGGGGGGTATTTTGCGATGTGTCGGGATTCCAGGTATTGAGTTGGGTGTCCGGAGCATTCAAAAAGCTATTGACAAAGACTAAATCGGTGGCATAGCCTGCTACATCCTGGGCGTATTCGCTCAAACCTTCATTGATCCAGGTCTCTTCGTTGCGATCATTCGCCCAATGCACCATATGTTGAAATTCGTGGGCGAGCACGGTGCCATAGGTGTTATAATCTTTGCTCGTATTCAGCCAAGTTAAGTTGATGTAAAACATCTCCTTTTCATTGGAAAAAGGATTGGCCAACTTGCTATATTCGTCCGCACTGCTGAAATAACCGGCTAGGCCATTGCCTAAATTGGTCGAATGTAGAATATGCAGCCGTGGATCATTGTCGATGCCGGGATATAACTCACTGCCAAAGGCCGCTACTTCTGCCGGATAACTCTGCTGGCTAAAACGGTCGATCGCCTGTTTGATCGACGCCAGATCCTCTGTTTGGCCGGCCTCCACCCAGACATAAGCCACCTCCGTCTTATAGATCAATTGCGCGGTGACCGAAATATTGCTGGTATTATCCAAGTTGTGGACCCAGAAGGAGAGTTGATCGCCGAGCTGGTAATCGGGCGCTTCGCGATTGACAACTTGCGGGATTTCAGCGATCTGCGGGTTTAGGCGCAAGGTCAAATCGCGCAGATCACGCTGCGGAACGATCACCTTGGCCAATTGCTCGACGGTCGAGAATGTCCGCAGGGCTGTGGCGTCCAAGGGCTGGGTCGCCGGTTGGACGTTTTGTCTGTTCGCCGGGCGACTGGGCAAGGGAATGGGCGTGATCGCCGCTTGCTGGGCTGGTTGCCCCGCACGGCAACCGACGATGATTAGTGCGAAAAGTAATAGCGCGAAGGGTGTAAAGTATTTATAAAATTTCAAGGTGGAGGGTTCCAATTGCTCAAAATTCCAAGAAAGTCTAGGTTAAACCCGATTACAAAAATTCTACCAAGTTGAGCATTTCATCCTGGGTGTAGACGCCACAGATGAGGATAAGTGCCTCAATCATCTGACGCATCGTTCGGGTCCCTTGGGCACAAAAGGCAATCCCACAATGCGCACCGCCCTGAGCTTGTTGCTGTTGAAATCGTTCGACAAAGGCGCGGTCATCTTCCGCTCGCTGGTCGATCTCGACGCGATGCTCAAAGTAATAGGCCATCGCTGCATACACCGCAGCCAACGGTAAATCATATTTCCCAGCAATTTCTTCTAGCGCCATGCCAAGTTTTAGACGCCAGGTCGCGATATCAATCACCATAATGCGATGTCCGGCCAGACGTGGACGTCCGCCGCAAACCCCAGGCGTAATCTCAATATAACGATCAAGACTTGCCGATGACATTGATTGTGGCTCCACAATGGTTTGCATAGATGGTGCTCCTTCTGATGCATAAAGATTCCTATTAAATCCATTGTACGCTAACTCAGGCTTTTGGTAAATGCGTAGTTTGTGCGAGCATTATTCGTGTCGCTCAAGCAGTAAATATTCAACGCTGCCTATTCGCCAAAGGAAGCACCTTGATTGAACTAAACGTGACGTGGGTGTCCTGCGCAAAGAAAAATAGTTGCTCCCCGTGCTGTTCAGGACAGCGATTGATCAAACACCGTCGCTTGTCAATGTTTACATAAATCATATCTTCCGCCAAGATAATTTCTAGCGTGAAAGTCTGATCAAGCCCCGCGACGCCATAAATTAATTCGTTGTGG